>CANHWG010000004.1 GCA_947464335.1 Flavobacteriaceae bacterium | reverse complement strand
ATTGCCCATATCGAAAACAAACACGTAATGAAAAAACTATCCAAAGAAATTGGCTATTCCGTTTTACTCACGGCTGCAGGCGGTACCAAAGGCGGGCAAATGGCAGCCGAGCTTTTAAAAACACTTTCTTCTTCTGCTTACGATCGTTCACTCGAAAAAGAAGCAGATATCGCGAGTGTAAAATACTTGATAAATGCCGACATCGACCCAAAACCAATGGCTGATTTCATGTATCAAATGGCTCAAGATAGTACGTTGGATGCAACTATGTATTGGATTGCAGATCATCCCGAATCGGAAGAGCGCGCTAAATATATTTTGGACTATATAAAAGGAAAAAAGCTGAAAAGCAAACCCACACTTTCTGAAAAAGATTGGAAAGCTTTTCAAGAGCAAGTTGGAAAATAAAAATAAAAAAACCTTTCATAAAGAAAGGTTTTTTTATTTTCCGTTATAGCAATTCATCGTTTCATTTAAGCCAGCCAAGGCAAAAGATTCTACTATTTCTTTAGCCAGTTTAAAACGCTCGGGTAGTTTTTCTTTTTCAACCTCATCCCATTCGCCAAGAACATAATCTACTTGTTGCCCTTTTTTAAAAGCATCACTAATGCCAAATCGAAAACGAGGATATTCAGTAGAGTTTAAAATAAGTTGAATGTTTTTTAATCCGTTATGACCGCCGTCACTGCCTTTCGATTTGATTCGAATAGTCCCAAAAGCCAAATTCAAATCATCCGTAATTACGAGTACATTTTCTTTGGCAATGTTTTCTTTTTGCATCCAATACTGAACGGCTTTGCCACTCAGATTCATATACGTATTTGGTTTCAACAGTATCAATTTTCTTCCTTTTATGCTAAACTCTGCAACAGCACCAAGCTTAGCTGTCTCAAAAGAAACATCGTGTTTTGAAGCCACATAATCTACTATCTTAAAACCGATATTATGACGCGTGTTCACGTATTCGCTGCCGATATTGCCTAATCCGACAATGAGAAATTTTTTCATTGTATTTGAGTTTTCAGAGATTGTATTTTTTATAAACAGATTCTTAATCCAATTCATTTGGTAAAAGTAAACTAAAGTTTGCATACCTCATTGCCATTGGCAATGCTCCTTTTTATTTCAAATATAAAAAAAAGCACCAGTAAAACTGGTGCTTTTTGATATTGAAAAATAAATGAATTATTTTTTCTTTTTTGCTGCTCCTTTTTCTGCTTTTGCAGCTTCTTGAGCCGCTTTCATAGCCGCACGAGAAATCTTAACTTGAGCTACAACTGTATTGTCTGGGTGCATTAATTTGAAATTAGGAGTAGGTAACTTTGTTACATACAATTTATTTCCCATTTGCAATTCAGAAATGTTGGCTTCAACATAATCAGGAAGATTTTTAGGTAAAGCTTTCACTTTCAATCTACGTTGATTCAAGTTTAAAACACCTCCTAAAAGTACCCCTGGAGAAGTTCCTGTTACTTTTACAGGCACTTCCATAATAATTTCTTTGTTGTCATCCAATTGAAAGAAGTCAATGTGATTGATTCTGTCTGACACTGGGTGAAACTGAATGTCTTGCAAAACAGCATTGGTCGTTTTACCATCCAAATCTATCACAACTGTGTGCGCGTTTGGAGTGTAAACCAAGCTTTTGAATGCTTTTTCTTCTGCTGCAAAATGAATTGGTTGACTTCCTCCGTAAATAACGCAAGGAACCATTCCAGCATTACGTACCGCTTTGGTTGCTACCTTGCCCACGCTTTCTCTTTGTGATCCTTTAATCGTAATCGATTTCATTGTAAAATATATTAATTAATAAAAAAATACTTCTTTGGGCGTTCCCCCGATAAATCGGGGTCGGGCTATCGGCTGCACACGGTGCTTGCCTCTATCCCTAACGCTTTACAGTCTAAAGTCACAAGTCCAAAGTCTGAAAGAAGTAACTTCTTTTAACTTTTCACTTTCGTCTTTAAACTTTTGACTCACATCAGGAATTTCCCGCTGATGGAGTTGTTGTGTTGCACCATGTGCATTACTTCTGCAAAAAGAGGCGCACAACTCACCACTTTTATTTTATTGGATTTCTTCTTTAACGGAATTGAATCGGTAACAATTAACTCCAATAATTTAGAATTCTCTATTTTTTCATAAGCTTCTCCCGAAAGAATAGCATGAGTACAAATGGCTCTAACACTCAAAGCTCCTTTTTCCATCATCAGGTCAGCTGCTTTAGCCAATGTTCCTCCGGTATCAATCATGTCGTCAACCAAAATAACATTTCGTCCTTTCACTTCCCCAATCAACTCCATGGTGTCAATTACGTTGGCTGCTTTTCGTTGTTTGTAACAAATCACCACATCCGATTCTAAAAACTTAGAATACGCATACGCTCTTTTAGAACCGCCCATGTCTGGAGAGGCAATCGTCAAATTGTCTAACTCCAAACTCTTCACATAAGGCAAAAAGATGGTCGAGGCAAACAAATGATCGACTGGCATTTCAAAGAAACCTTGAATCTGATCGGCGTGTAAATCCATTGTCATGATTCTTGTTGCTCCAGCCGTTTCTAACAGTTTTGCAATCAGTTTTGCTCCAATCGGAACTCTTGGTTTGTCTTTTCGGTCTTGTCTTGCGTAACCAAAATACGGAATTACGGGAGTTATGTGTCGGGCTGATGCTCTTTTTGCGGCATCAATCATTAACAAAAGTTCCATTAAATTGTCGGCACTCGGAAAGGTAGAGCAGACAATAAAAACACGCAATCCTCTTATTGATTCTTCAAAAGAAGGTTGAAATTCACCATCACTAAATCTTGAGAACGTAACTTTACCCAGCGGAACACCATAGTTTTCGGCTATTTGTTCGGCTAGATAGACGCTTTGCGAACACGCAAATATCTTTGCTTCTGGTTCTTGATGCGACATTGTAATTTTGTTGTTTTTGTCCGTTGCACTCTTGTTGGAAGTACCTCGGGTGTAGTTAGTTAGTTGTTGTTCGTTTTACCGAGGTGCAAATTTAGGAATAAAATCCAACTGTGAAAGGATATTTTAGAGTATTTTTTTAGAATATGATATTTTATTTTTTACATTTGCACCGTGTTTAAAGATAAGCAACCTTTTGTTGGTTATTTTTCGCGATAAGCCAACTGTTGTTGGTTTTGTCTCCAAACCTGAAGGTAGTTTTATTTGATTATTTTTAATTTAAGTAAAATGCTCGAAGGTAAAGCCCAGATGGCGATAACTTTAATTAATTTTTTCTAAAAATTAAACGGTTAACCATCCAAAAGGTACTGCCCGGATGGCGGAATTGGTAGACGCGCTGGTCTCAAACACCTGTGGGAAACCGTGCCGGTTCGACTCCGGCTCCGGGTACAGAAAACGACTGAGAAATCAGTCGTTTTTCTTTTAGGAGCGAGTCAAACTTTTTAAGTTTGATTTGCTCCGGGTACTTAAAGCCTCTGAGAAATCAGGGGCTTTTGATTTTAATTTTTTTTTTAATGTTTACAGTTTATGCAATTTCAAGTCTGGAACGAAACTACATTTATGTTGGTTTAACAGATAATTTAGAAAGAAGATTTTTTGAACATAACAATGGCAAAAACAAAACAACCAAACCTTATTTACCGTTTAAAATAATTTATACTCAGGAATTTGAGACAAGATTGGAAGCTAGGCAAAACGAGAAATATTTTAAAAGCGGAATCGGGAAGGAAAAATTAAGAATCATCAGAGAAAATCTATAAGGCGGAACCTGCCTGCCGGCAGGCAGGTTGGTAGACGCGCTGGTCTCAAACACCTGTGGGAAACCGTGCCGGCCTGTCTGCCGATAGGCAGGTTCGACTCCGGCTCCGGGTACAAAGTGCTCCTCAATCGAGGAGCATTTTCTTTTAGGAGCTAGTCAAACTTTAAAAGGTTGATTTGCTCTGAGGTACAAAAGCTCTTTCGAAAGGAAGGTTTTTTTTTGTTGTTCTTTTTCATTCCTATCAGAAGAAACGACAATGAAACAAGATGGATTCCCGCCTGCGCGGGAAAGACAAAAAGGGAAGTACTATAGTTTAGTATAAAGAATTAGTAGCGGCTGTCTTTCCCGCTTACGCAGGTAGGCACAAAAAATGCTTCTTTTCAGAGGAGTTTTTTATTATTAAACGCTTCGATAATTTTGAGTAACTTTGAGATATGAAAATAAGAGTTGTTATTTATTGTACCTTTTTGTTGTTTACTTTTTCCTGTTCTAATGACACTTCCTCTAATGATAGCTCACCAGAAGTGTTTATCAAAGGAGCTGATATGTCATTTTTACCTTTAATAGAAAATGAAGGAACGCAATACTTCAATGCTACTAATCAATCGGAAGATGCATTACTTACCCTAAAAAAAGCAGGATGTAATACCATTCGAATTCGCATTTGGAATAACTCTCCCGAAAATCTTTCTACTTTTACTGAAGTCAAAGCATTAGCACAACGGGTAAAAAATGCCGGCATGAAAGTTTGGCTTTGCGTTCACTATTCAGACACTTGGGCCGACCCGGGTGCGCAATCGATACCAGCAGCATGGGCAAATTTGTCTTTTAGCGATTTGAAAGTTGCTTTTACCAGTTATACTTCAATGCTAATGACCGAGATTAAACCTGATATTATTCAAATAGGCAATGAAATCAATAATGGTTTTATGTGGCCCAAAGCCGATTTAGCGACGCATGAAAATGAATTTTTAGAACTATTAAATGCCGCTAGTACGGTTATAAGAACTACCTCGCCTAAAACCAAAATCATGCTTCATTATGCTGGTATTGGTGTTGATGCCAGTTGGTTTTACAACAAAATGACAACGGTAAATTATGATTATATTGGGTTGTCGTATTACCCTATTTGGCATGGGAAAATATTAGATGATGTAAAATCTACTATTAGTACGTTAGGTCAAACGCACAACAAAAAAGTAATTATTGCCGAAACTTCGTATCCTTTTACCTTAGGTTTTAATGATTGGACAAACAATGTTTTGGGGACAACCAATCAAATCATTCCTTCCTATGAAGCCACACCATTAGGACAAAAAAACTACTTGCGCGCGTTAAAAGAAAAGATACAAGAAGCACCACAAGGATTTGGGTTTTGCTATTGGGGAACAGAATGGGTCGCTTTTAGAGGCAATCAATCGACCAACGGTTCGCCTTGGGAAAACCAATCGCTTTGGGATTTTAGCAATAAAGCGCTTCCGGCTATGGAAGTTTTTGGGGAGTAATGAAAAACACAACGTACTTACCAGCCCCGATGGAAATGGCATCCTTTTTCTTTGAAAAGAAAAAGATATAATGGACAGCGGGAGCATACGGCTATAGAAAGAAAATGTGCTGCTCCTAAACTAAAACCCAAGGATTAATTTAGCAATCGAAAAGTAGATTAAAATTCCGCAGATATCATTACTGGTAGTGATAAACGGTCCTGTAGCCAAAGCGGGGTCAATCCCTAATTTATCTAATAAAAGCGGAATAAATGTGCCAATAAGTGAAGCTATAATAATTACCGATACCAACGCAATGGTCACGATCATTCCAATTTTGGGTTCAACTCCCAGAAGCAGATGACTTCCAGCTAATAGAATAGTCGCTAGGATAATTCCGTTTAAAAGACTTAATGAAATTTCTTTTAATAATCGGTTAAAAATAGAACCGCTGATAGAGTGATTGGCTAAACCTTGAACTATTATTGCGGAAGATTGAACGCCTACATTGCCCGCCATAGCAGCAATTAGAGGTGTAAAGAAAAATAATTCGCCATGTTCTTTCATTGCGGGTTCAAATAGCCCTAACATTTTTACGCTAATAAAACCTCCTAAAAGGGCTAAAACCAACCAAGGCAAACGTGCTTTGGTAAGTTCTAAAATGCTGTCATCGGCTTCTACGTCTTGCGAGATACCAGCCGCTAATTGGTAATCTTTATCGGCTTCTTCTTTAATTACGTCTACGATATCATCAATGGTAACGCGCCCAACTAATCTACCCATTTCATCTACTACTGGAATGGCTTCCAAGTCATATTTTTGCATGATACGGGCTACTTCGGTATTGGCCGTATCTACTTTTACGTAATCTACCTTTTTGATATAGACTTCGCTGATTGGTGTTTTGGTAGAAGTGGTCAATAAATCTTTGAGTGATAATCTTCCTTTCAATCTATTTTCGTCATCTACCACATAGATAGAATGCACGCGAGTAACATGTTCTGCCTGGATTCGCATTTCTTTAACGCAGGTCAGAACGTTCCAATTTTCGTTGACTTTCACCAATTCTTTACCCATCAAACCTCCGGCGGTGTCTTCGTCGTAGCGCAACAAATCGACAATATCTTTGGCGTGTTCTACATCTTCTAGCTCAGAGATTACCTCTTCTTTTTTGCTTTGTGAAAGTTCCGCAATAATGTCGGCAGCATCATCCGTATCTAATTCATCAAGCTCTTCTGCAATTTCTTTGGCAGAAAGTCCTTGAAGAATTTTTTCTCTAAGGTCGTCTTCTAATTCGGGTAGAATTTCAGCCGTGATTTCGCTGTCTAGTATTTTGAAAATGTAAGTCGCTTCGGCAATTTCTAATTCCTCGAAAATCTCCGCAATATCAGCATGGTGCATGTCATTAAGCAACACTTCTAACTCCGAATCATTTTTGGAGTGAATGAGTTGCTCAATTTGCACTAAAAGTTCTTTGCTGATTTTAAACTGCATTGGCTTCTATTTTTTGAGTAAGTTCAACGAATTGTTCTACCGAGAGTTGCTCTGGTCTGAGGTCAAAGATAGTATCTTCTTTTAAATTATCGGATAATGCAAATGATTTTAAACTATTTCTTAACGTCTTACGGCGTTGTTGAAACCCTGTTTTTACTACTGAAAAGAATAGTTTTTCACTACAAGGAAGCGTAAAATTTTCTTTTCTACGCAAACGCAAAACGCCCGAATTTACTTTCGGTGGCGGATTAAAAACATCTGGCGGAACTGTAAATAAATACTCGGCTTCATAAAATGCTTGGACTAATACCGATAAAATTCCGTAGGTTTTACTTCCTTTTTTTTCGCAAATACGTTCGGCTACTTCTTTTTGAAACATGCCTGAAAATTCTGGAACTTGGTGTCGTAATTCTAAACATTTAAACACTATTTGTGAAGAAATATTATAAGGGAAATTGCCAATGATGGCAAAAGGTTTTCCTTCAAAAATATCGTTGATATTGTATTTCAAAAAATCTTTTGAAATAATTTTTCCGTGTAGTTTTGGATAATGATTGTTTAGGTAGTCTACCGACTCTGTATCTATTTCGATGACATACGTTTCGGTCGGTTTGTCCAAAAGATATTTGGTTAAAACACCCATTCCTGGACCGATTTCCAAAGTGATTCCGTAACCTTCAAAATTTAAGGTGTCGGCTATATTTTTGGCAATTGATTCGTCGGTTAAAAAGTGTTGCCCGAGATGTTTTTTGGCTTTTACGTCCATAGGGTTTGTTGTTTAGGGTTATTAGTTTTTGGTTAGCAACTATAAACTACAAACCATAAACTATAAACATTTTTAATGTTCCGATATCAACTCCAATTCTGTTCTAAAAGCTAACATTTTATCACCAAACAAACGCAATCCTTCTTCGCGAAGTCTTGGCGCGTCTTCATCGTAATAGCGTTGCAAGGTTTCTTTACTGTCTGTGGTATATTGAATAGAATAGGTTGTGCCGCCCATTTCTTCTTCTACCAAAACTTTGACCATTCGGGCTGCCGAAAATTTACCAGTAGCCAACACCTCATTAATATGTTTTTCCTGCATCCATTGCATCCATTGGTTGTGAACACTTTCGTGGATGTTTATTGTTACGTTGTATAAAATCATAAGATTGTTGATTGAAGATTAACGATTTTTGAATGAAGAAGTTTGCTTAAAGATTCGTATCACCACGTAGTTTTCGATATTTATTCCGTGAATCAACAAAATATATACTGTCTTCGTGTTTAAAAATCATTTCTTCATACAAAGGCTTTGCTTTTTCAGGATCGTTTAAATGAATATTGTAAATCTCAGCCGAATAATACAAAGCTTCGTCGATGTATATGCTTTCTTTATGATTGGTAATTATAGCATTAAAATTTTCTAATGCTTTGATAAAGTCGCCTTGCTTTTCATAAATTTTTCCGATACGTACTAAGGTTACCGCTTCTATATCTTCACCTTTATGTTCTTTTAGTAGCAATTGAAATTTTTCTAATGCTTCCTTCTTTTTGTTTTGATATAAAAGAAAATCAGCGCGCGCAAATTTCTTCAAAGCGACTTGAAGTGAATCTTCAACGGTATTATCACTGATTAATAAAAACAGTTCCAAAGCGTCATTGGCTATTAATTGTGACGAAGCCGATTTCAACGCTTTTAATTGGTGAGAAGCCCATTCAAAATCGGTTTTAAAATAACTTGTTTTGGCTGTTTTCAAACTGGCTTCTTGTCCGATAACATCGCCAGACATTTCTTCGTCTATTTGTGAGTAATAAATAAGCGCTTGATTGAATTTTTCTTCATACAAAAGAATGTCGGCCAATTCCATTTTTGTTTCTGCCAGTTGGTAACGGTTGATTGGCATTTCCATAGCACTTTTTAAAATAGCTTTCGCTTTTTCGGGATTGTTCAAATGAAATGCGTAGAAATCAGCTTGTTGTTTTAATAACGAAAGAGTATAAGGGCTAATTCCAAACTCTTTTATCAGGCTTTCAATTTCAGCAGTTATAGCGGGGTAATCTTTATCGGTCGCATTATTGATTCTCATCTCTAGTAAATAAGAATGTGCTTGAATCGATAAATCTAAATCCTTAGTATTGTCTAAAACAAAGGTCAAAATTTCTTTAGCCGAATCTTGATCGTTGTCTTCTATCGCCATTTGCCCTAAACTAACAATATTATAAAAGGATTCTGGATTTCTTTTATAGATTGCTTTTTGCTGAATAAAGGCTTTTCCGTATTCTTTTTGTTGTATGAAAAGCCAACTCAAAAAGTCATTCCAAAATATATCTTGTGTTTTCTGCGCTCTAAGAAGTAATGCTTTTTTTAACGCGTCATTAAAAACAACATCTTCCTGTTCCGACATAAATCGGGTCAGTTGATTTTGAATTAAAGGTAGATTTTGTTGATTAATATAAGCTTCTTCTAAAAAAGCATCAATCATCTGGGTTGTATTTCCCTGTTGTCCGTAGAGCACTGCCATTTGAAAGTTAAAACTCATTTTGGGCTCTTTTTCAATAGCGGTTTTATAGGCCAAAAGGGCGAAATCTACCAATGCTTTTCGTTCAAAAACATAAGCTATACCGTAGACTTCATTGGCGTTTTTTTTGATTTTATCTATTGCCTGATTATAGTATTTATTCGCCTTTTCTTGATTTTTTTGTAATTGATAATTAAACCCTAACTCGACCAAAAGATTGGTTTGTTTGTATTTATTAAATCGGGTTTCTAGTTGTGTTTGCGCTTTATCGAATTGTTGCAATTGCTGATAACATTCGATTATTCTTTGAAAGAAATTGTAATTCCCTTCCTGAGATTTCAAAAGTCCTTCATAACTTACTAGAGCTTTTTCAAAATCACCTCGGTCAAAATAGTTATTGGCCAATTGCTCGCTTTGGGCATAAGCCCAAAAGGAAAAAAGAAGCAAAACAAAGGAGAGAATTTTTTTCATACAATTTTAAAAAACAATGCACTAAAGTACCACTTTTTGTGTCTGATTAGTGCATTGTTTTGAGAAAAATTAACGTTTAGTTGATGATGTCAAACCCCGTGTATTTGCGCAATACTTCGGGTATAACAATTCCTTCTGGAGTTTGATAATTTTCTAGAATTCCGGCCAAAACTCTAGGCAAAGCCAATGAACTTCCGTTCAAGGTGTGTGCTAGTTGTGTTTTTCCTTCTTTCCCTTTAAAACGTAATTTCAAACGATTGGCTTGGAACGTTTCGAAATTAGAAATCGACGATATTTCTAGCCATTTATCTTGCGCGGTCGAAAACACTTCAAAATCATAGGTTAAAGCCGAAGCAAAACCCATATCGCCACCACAAAGGCGTAAAATCCTGTAGGGTAATTTCAATTCTTGAAGTATACTTTTCACATGTTCTACCATTCCGTCTAAAGCTTCATATGATTTATCAGGATGTTCGATTCGAACGATTTCAACTTTGTCAAACTGATGTAAACGATTCAATCCACGAACATGCGCACCATACGAACCTGCTTCGCGACGGAAACATGGTGTGTAACCAGTGCACAAAATAGGCAACTCACTTTCCTGCAAAATCACATCGCGGAAAATATTCGTAACGGGTACTTCGGCAGTGGGAATCAAATACAAATCGTCAGTAGCGTCGTGGTACATTTGGCCATCTTTATCGGGTAATTGTCCCGTTCCGTAGGCGGAAGCTTCGTTTACCAAATGCGGCACTTGAAATTCTTGGTAACCTGCTTCCGTATTTTTATCTAAAAAATAAGAAATTAAAGCACGTTGCAATTTGGCACCTTTCCCTTTATAAACAGGGAAACCAGCACCGGTAATTTTTACCCCTAATTCGAAATCGATGATGTCGTATTTTTTCACTAATTCCCAATGCGGTTGTGCTCCTTCGTGCAAAACTGGGATTTCTCCTTCTTCAAATACGTTTAGGTTTTCTTCTGGAGTTTTTCCAAATGGCACAATTTCGGCAGGAAGATTGGGTAGCAAATACATTTTGTTCAAAAGTTCTTGGGCTAAAGCATCCGATTTTTCAGAAAGTTCTTTGCTTACTTCTTTTAGTTGAACAGTTTTTAATTTTAAAATTTCAGCTTTGGCTTTTTCGCCATTTTTCATCAATTCGCCAATGTCTTTGGATAACTTATTTGATTCTCCTAGAGTGTTGTCCAATTCTACCTGAACACTTCTTCTGGTTTCATCTAATTGGATTACTTCTTCTACGAGTGTTTTCACATCCATATTTCTTTTGGCCAAAGCAGTAATCACTTTTTCTTTGTTTTCTCTGATATAACTTATCTGTAACATGTCTTTTCTATATAAGGACGCAAATTTAATGAAATGTTTGATAAAACCTCTGTGATACTTAAAAACTTCCAATCATGTAACCAAATAAAAATCAGGTTAATATTTAAACTAGGAGTGGTATTTGTTTTAAAAATTCATAAAAAAATTACCTAAAATAAAATATTATGTGCTAGAGTAAGTCGGAAACCTTACTTTTGTAAGTTTAAAAGAAATCGATACATACTAAAATGGAAATTGCAATCAAATTATCTCAGTTTTTACTGAGTTTATCAATCTTAATAATCCTTCACGAGCTAGGTCATTTTATTCCGGCCAAATTATTTAAAACACGCGTAGAAAAATTTTATCTATTTTTTGATATTAAATTTTCTTTACTAAAAAAGAAAATCGGTGAAACCGAATATGGTATTGGTTGGTTGCCTCTTGGAGGTTATGTAAAAATATCAGGAATGATCGATGAAAGTATGGATACGGAGCAATTGGCTCAAGAACCACAACCCTGGGAGTTTCGTTCTAAGCCGGCCTGGCAACGATTAATTATTATGTTGGGTGGCGTTACGGTAAATTTTATTTTAGCATTTATCATCTACATCGGAATGACCTTCTTTTATGGCGAACAGTATATTGCCAATAGTGAAGTAAAAGACGGAATCTGGATAACCAACCAGGTAGTAGAAAAAGCGGGACTTAAAACGGGAGATAGATTAATTTCTATTGATGGTGAAAAAGTGGAACGCTTTTATGAGTCTAACGAAAAATTATTTTTATCAAAAGAGATTATAGTATTACGAGATGGTAAAGAGGAAAAAGTGCATTTCCCCGTGAACTTTATCGACCAATTGATGCAAGGCAAAAGAGCTTCTTTGGTAGAGTTGCGTATCCCATTTATAGTTTCAAGTGTTGCAGAAGATTCTCCGAACAAAGCAGTTCTAAAACCCAAAGATATGATTACTAGTTTTAACGGTAAACCAGTAAAATATGCAGATGAAATTATTAATGCTGTAGATAGTTTAAAAGGGAAAACCATTCCCGTGATTATAAAGAGAGATAACCAAGAAATTGCGACTACGTTAAAAGTTAATGACAGTGCAAGATTAGGAGCTTATTATGCCAACAGAATCATGCCTTATAAAGATTTGGCCCGATTAGGATTGTATAAAGTGAGTGAGGAGAAATTTGGATTCTTTGAATCGATTCCGGTTGGGATAAATAAAGGATTTGAACAATTAAGCAGTTATGGCAAGCAATTAAAAGCGATTTTTTCACCTAGTACCGGAGCGTATAAAGGAGTTGGTGGTTTTGCTGCTATCTTTAATATTTTCCCGAACACATGGAGTTGGGAAGCGTTTTGGGGTATTACCGCTTTATTGTCTATCATGCTTGGGGTAATGAATTTATTGCCAATACCGGCATTAGATGGTGGTCATGTGATGTTTTTATTATATGAAATAATCAGCGGCAGAAAACCTAGCGATAAGTTTTTAGAAAGAGCCCAAATGGTTGGTTTTGTATTACTTATTTCTTTATTACTATTTGCCAACGGAAACGATATTTACAAGGCAATTTTTAATAAATAATATTTTTTACATTTTTCTTTATTATTTATTTGTAAAAAATAAAATTCGTTCTATATTTGCAACCGCTTAAAAGATAAACTATCTTCCTCCTTAGCTCAGTTGGTTAGAGCATCTGACTGTTAATCAGAGGGTCCTTGGTTCGAGCCCAAGAGGGGGAGCAAGCAACACAAAGACTTCACAGCAATGTGAGGTCTTTTTTGTTTTTCATTGGCATACAAGATTAAATATGCTAAATTTCAAACAGGTAACACCCTAAAAGCTTTGAATAATATTCAATAGTACCAATAGTAGATTAATTATAAGGTGACTAAAAGTGGTTATCTCTATAAATGGTATTTTTAACAATAAAACACAACGTCCCCCAAAAAAATCTTCTGTAGAAAAACGAAAACAAAATTTAAAGTTTGGTAAGGCGGTTATAATGCAGAATATATTTGCAATAATTCATTGATCAAACAAAAAATGGAATGCATTCAATCAAATCCATTAAAAGATAAAATAGTTAGTCTTTCAAAAGATTATTGCATCAGTTCGGGAAGAAACTATGCCGTTATGAAAAACGATTTAGATTTTGTTTTTTTGGATTTATTTGTTGACGAGGATTGCAAATCATAGCTATAAAAAAATAGCGATTAATGTTCATGAAAATCTGCATGATCACTAAAACCTCCTATTGAAAAAGAAATTCCTAAGCTAAAAGTCATATGAAATCCAATTTCACCATTGGTTAATGAAGATACGGGCTCTCCACTATAATAAAATTGTTGTCTAGTAGCAATTATATTCGTCCAATCAGCTAAAAGAGAAATATCATCGTTTATCCTGAATCTCGGAGACAATCCAAAAGTCACATTAATTTGTCGTTCCCAACGAGGAATGTAACCGATTTGAACTTCATTAATATGGGTATTATTATACGTAAAACCTCCACCCAAATGAGAATATAATGCAATACTCTGATTAGAAATGTTATTTAAATCAAAAATATCTCCCACATTGTAATATGCTTCTAAATTTAACCTATAATGATTACTGCCTTTATCTCCATCCTTAAAAGTATCATAACTAAAATCACTTTTTATACCCCACTTATGGTTGAACATATAGCGAACACCCAAATTAATATGAGAAAAGGAAGCAAATTCTCCACTTCCATCTGAAGATTTGTTAATCATTGGAATACTATATCCCAAACTAGATTCAATCGAAACTTTGTCATAATCAAAGTTTTGAGAAAATATATTTAGTGAAAAGAAGAAAAGGGGTAAAAATAAAAACTTATTCATCATGCTGTTGTTAGTTATTGTTGTTTTTTTGAGTGGTACTTTTCAAGTGTTTCTCCAATGGTATAGTCATTTATTAGTAGCGGTAAAGTATCTGACGCTGTTTCAAAAAAAGGTGTTTTTTTGGTTTCAATCTCGAGATCTAATTCTGTTTTTGATAAAAAATGTTTGGCCACATCAAGGTAGGTTCCATTCATTAAATGCCTAAATTCGTGTTGAAAAATTACTGCGGCAAATCCCTCCAATCTTCCCGTTATGATATTTCCTTTTTCGTTTTGACATTGATATTCAATCCATTCATAAGTTGCTACATTACCTCTTTTTTCACCATCAGCACTTAAACACCCGTGCCAAAAATTCTTCCTCGTTGAAGATGTTTTAGTAATAATGGGATTGATAAATAGTTGTTTTTGTACGGGACCTAAAATCTTGTAACGTGGATTGTCCGATTTTGCTTCTATTATAAATAGTTGTAATCGTTTGCCTATTTGATTGGCTGCAATACCAACACCAGATTTTTTTACCATCATATCATACATACTGTCAATTAGTTCATCTAAAACAGGAGTATTAAATTCATTCTCACTTATTCTTCGAGGAGGTAAATACAGAGCGCTTTTCTCTCTTCCTTTTTGATTTGCTGGAATTTGTTGAAGTATTTCCAATTCAACTTTTGGGATATCTAATGTAAGAGATTTGTCAATTGTTTTGCAGCTTTTTATACTCATGGCAGTTACTAAAGTTAAAATAATTATATAATATTTTTTCCTTTTATTCATCTCATTTTCTTTTTCAAATTAAACTTCTATTTTCAATAATTTTAAGTTTTCTGATTGTTTTTAATGTGACTTTTTTTCTTCTTTTTAAAAATTACGTTTATTTACTGACGTATACAATTTTGAGGAATTATAAACGGGTTAACAGTTATTTTTCACTCATGAGTTCCTTTATAATAGAGCTTACTTCTATAACAGCATCTTTTGGAAGATAGGCCGTATCACTGATACCTGAAATGACTCGTGTAATATCGTGATCGACTTTGCCTTGAATGTTCCATGTAGAAGCTGAAGCAACTGTAATATAAACTGAAAAATTGCGGTGTATAGTCCCAGGCCGCTCGCCTATAATATGAACGATACAATGTTTTTGTATTATGTCTTTTCCAAAAAGGTGTTCCCCAATCTCATAGCCAGCGCGCACACGTCCATTGCGAATAATTATTGGAGCATCTGAAAAGGTTAAACTTTTCTCAGCTAATTGTTTATAAAGAGAAGGAAGAAATTGGTTAAGATGCCCTTCATCCATCAATGATCTAGAATTCAACCCATCAGATATAATAATCTGAACATCTGGAGTGTTCTTATCGAGTTTTTTACTGAGACTTTGAACTTTCACTAAAGATTCTGGAGATAGGTGTTCTCCGCTACTTGGGTGATAAACATAATCAATTCTGTTAACCGACATAGATGAAACTACTATAGCGTTTTTGATAGAACGCAAATAGGAAGATTCCCACTCAGTCCACAAACAATACTTGGCATCTTTGTATAATTCCCGAATTTCATGGTCTAGTGATGGTTGAAGCATCCATGTTTTTTCTCCGTATCCTTCAGCAATAGGCACACCTCGTTTCCGAACACGTTCTATGGCTGACTTACCTTCCAACAATATCTCATAATCACTGCGTAGGTCGCCTTTTGCTTTACAATAGCGTAAATATACTTCATTGGGTTGGCCAAAAAGAGTGGTTGGTTTATTGTCGATACCAATAACGCCGATACGCTTGAAGAATTCCCACATCTTATCATTTACTTTATAGCCAAATTGTTCCCGTATTCTAACATGATCGGCAAAAGAAGTGGTGAGATAACTAAGCATTGGGTCGTTTTTCGTAGGTAATGCCATTAAATAGGCAGGATTTGCAGGCATAATCTGATCAATGCACCAATCTAGGTCATCAAGTGTAACATCCATGTGCAGTGTAGTGCAGATGTCAAGACCAATCGTAAGTCCATGAAGCTTGCCCATTACAAGGTCTTCTAAGCAACAACGGACCAATTGTTCTTTTGTTCGAAATACTTCAGGACCTATAAAACCGGCAACATCATTAAGAAATACCCAAGGTTCAGTTTTGTTTTTTTTATTGAAATTGATTCGCTGTTTTAGAGCTCTTAAGAATCCATATTTTCTTGACTCATGAACCACCATATCGAAGCCCTCACTATGACCGTTAGTAGCATCGGCTCCTTGACCTGTTTCGGCATAAAGACCAAATAGGTTATCTCGTCTGGCATCAGCATAAGCTTTCATTTTTTCAATCGTAACATCGAACGTTTGGTTGGCTGCAACCGAACTTGCTATACTTTGAAACCAAACACCAGTGGTGCCTGGCTGACTTTCTTCGACACGCGATTGAATATCAATGTGTGAGAGCACACAATTGGGCATCGTATCTTGTAGCTCAAAGGCAACCAATATATCATGGAGTGCCGCTTCTATTCGGGCCACCATAACAGGATCGCTAGAAACTGGGTTGGTTCCGAGGACTAAATCTCCCACGCCATAGGACCAAGCATCAAATACCTGCCAAATTATATCTTCTACATTGTCAGTTGGTGAATTAGGTTGCACCCTAGCACTTAAATAACCTTTCCCGCCAATAGTACTATTCGGCAGTTGATTAAATACCTTGGCACTTACACTAATTAGTTCATCGTTAGACATGAGCTTTACTACAAAAGCAATACAATCACTTGTAAGCGAAGGCATGATCCGCTTAATGTTTTCCTCATCCGACTCCAATAAAAAATTCTTTAGCTCCAAGAATGTCATACTAATAATCTGTTCATCCAATGCAGTAGCGTTTTGAATAAAATCGAATAACTCATCTTTAAAAAGAGGTTGCTCTATAACGGCTGACAGCATGGTATTGGCTATTACTATTCGAGCTGTTTTTCGTGCGGATTCACTAGAAGCAGCAATGCCTAGTATTTCATCGCCTTCTTTGAATTCATTGGCAGCACCCACCAATTTTTTATATAAATTAATATCGAATCCTCCTGTTTCTCTGCGGATGTAGGCAAAAATATCTTCATTATTCAGTGGATTTTTAATATCAATCAGAGCATTTGAAGGGTCGATTTGTGACGCGAAACAATTAGACCTTAAAAGGAGCATTGAAGCGCTTAATAGTGCTAGTTGCGTTAGGAAATCGCGCCGAGGAATGGTAACAATAGTAGTTGAGTTATCTTGGGTTGGTTGCTTTACCCTATGATTTTTGAAGTCATTTCTGATTTTACTCATTAGCTAAAAGTAATATTATTTAGAGTTTGTATGACACTTAATTTAGTTATTAATCGAAAAAAATTAGTTAGAAATTCCAGCAATTATTCTCAATGGAGCCCCACTTCCACCGCCAATTTTCATAGGTAGTGCTACCACAAAGATTTTAGTGGCTGGTAGTTTGTCTAGATTTGCCAGATTTTCAAAACCAGGTTTATTGCTTCCCATTAAAATTTGATGGGTTTTAAAATCTTTAGATTGACCGTAATCTAAACTAGGGGTATCTAAACCTAGTGCTTTAACCGCTCTTTCTTTAATCAGCCAGGAAGTAGTTTTGGGGTCTATTCCGGGAAAATGTAATTCGGGAATAGCTTCAATTCCGGTTTTCGGAGTGCCGAAATAATCGCCTCGGTTGGGATAATATTTTCCATATCCGGTTTTAAATAAAATAATGGTATTCTTTTCAATTTTTCCGTTTTTCATTTCCCACGTTTTAATGTCCTCAATTGCTATTTGATAATCTCGGTTAGCTAATGCATTTTTCGAAACATCTATAACCACGGCATTCCCAGTTAAACTTTTTAAAGGCAATTGATCAACAGTGTATTTGTTTTTAGCAAAATGAATTGGTGCATCCAAATGGGTTCCCCCATGTTCTGGTGCACAAATAGAATAGGAAGAATAATAATATCCCAGCGGAGTGACTCCTTCTGCATCAGTATGGTGAATGAATTTAGTTTTGTTATTAGGCCAATATAAAGTTGTACTATCAAAACTGTGGGTCAAATCAATCCAATTTACATCGTTCAAATCGAGGTTTTTATTTGAATCTTTTTGGCAAGAAATAAATAAAAGAGTTGAAAAAAGGAATAAATATTTCATTATTATCAATAAAAAGTAAAATTTTATGCAAACATAACTAATAATTTAAAAATATTTTAGCGAAAATTAAAAAGTTCTATTTTTGAATTTGTCTTTGAGTTTTAATATTTTGATGATAAAGAATTCGCTCAGTTAAATTTTGATTTCAAATAGAATTAAATGCTTGAAAAAAGAATTTTCACTTTCAATAGATATAAGTTTAGCCGTCAAACTCTAGGTAACTACTTCTGTTTTATACATTTTTTTCTTTCTGCCAATTCCTGATTTAAATTCTAGAGCACAATATAAAGAACTATTAATTTCTATATTCTACAATAATTTTTTCCAAGAATTATCTAGTTTATTTTTATTCAAATAATTTTGACCAACAGGTTTTCACGAAATATAAAATTCAATAAAGTAAAAAAATAGTATACAATAGTATATTTTTGACAACCTAAAAAACTTAAACTATGAAAACAAAATTTAGTATAGCACTTATTCCTCTATTTTTCATTTTAATGGGATGCACCAATGATAAAGAAGCTACTCAAAACGCAAAGGGTTACGTTTTTACCATGAGTAATGCCATAAGCGGAAATGAATTATTGCAATACAAGATAAATGCAGACGGTTCATTGAGTTTGGCAGCAACTTTGCCAACAACAGGACTCGGAACAGGTGTTAATTTGTCAAGTCAAGGATCCGTAATTTTAAGTGCTAACAAAGAATTTGTTTTTGTTGTAAATGCCGGAGATAACAGTCTTTCTTCGTTTGAGATTTTGCCCACAGGAGCATTCGCCTTAGTTGGCAAATACAATTTACAAGGAATACGACCGATTAGTATCGCACAACGCGGCAATTTGGTTTATGTGCTTTGTAGTGAAGGCGCCATGGGGGTTAGTTCTTTCGAGGGCTTTACGTTATCGAGTTCGGGCGTTTTAGCCGTTATTCCCAACTCAAAACAAACTTTTCCAAATGATGTTCATCCGGCACAAATTTCGTTTGTCTACGATAATGTTTTAGTAGTTAGCGAAAGAGCTACAAATTATCTTACTAGCTATAACTTAGATCCAAATACACACATTTCAATTTCTTCACAATCCATAACAACATCTCATGTGTTTCCTTATGGTTTTGCAGTCAATTCTATAGGTCAAATTTTTGTAACAGAAGCCAGTGGGTCGAGTTCGGTTTCAAGTTATTTGGTTTCACCAGCTGGTGCATTGAGTTCCATCAGCACATTGTCAAATGCACAAGCAGGAGCCTGCTGGGCAGCTATAAATTCAACTTCAACTATTTGTTATTCAAGTAATGCTGGGGCAAATACAATTTCTTCATTTGCAATTTCATCTACAGGTATATTAACAACTACGCAAACTGCCATTGACTTGGGCGTTGGAAATAGTCCATTGGATATTGGTCTTTCATCAAACGATAAATATTTGTATGTATTGGCAGGAACAAGCGATAAAATCTTGCCATTTAAAGTTGAAGGTACTGCTTTAACACCTGTAGACTGCGAACCAATTTATGTTCCGGGTGCAGCTTATGGATTGGCGGTGTATTAAATATTTCCATTGTCAATTGTTGGTTACTGGTTAACGGTTTTTAGTTTGCTGTTTAACAATAGTAACATTTATCTTTTAATCGCAAAATAGTGCATTAGTTTTTTGTTGTTTGCTATAGATAGCTATAAAGTATAACGATTTATTTTAAAAAATTTAAAAAAACCTAATTTAAGTTGATTTATCCAAGATTGCTTTTTTTAATTCCTATTGATTTTTATAAGAAAGTTATTGTAAAAACAGGGTTTTGAAGTCATTGAGCACCATTTTTTGCAAGTTGGTATTCTGTTGTATCTTACATACTAATCAAGCTTTTGTCAGGGTTTTGCAGTCGATTAATTTGTTGTTTCTTGAGGTTATAGGTCATATATTTCATTTTCATTTAGTTATAAATAAGCTAAGAGACGAGCTTTTCTTTATGAAAAGGGAATTCTAACTCAATTTAATGAGGAGCAGCTATAACTTTAAATTAAAAAATTATCAAAAAAATAATTTTATCACTAAGGTTATGATTTCAAATAGGATAATAGCTATCAAAATACGGTAGATCCATTTTTTTACATTTTCTAAATGTGCAATTTTACTTCCCCAATAGCCACCAAAAAAGCTTCCAACAGACATTATCAAGCCAATTTCCCAATTGATTAATCCGTTAAAGGCAAAGATTAGCAAGGAAACAAAGCTTATTATGATCAAAAGGAAATTCTTAATGGGATTTGCTTTTGTTAAATCAAAGCCGCAGGCAAGGATTAATTCGAATAATATCAAAATGGCAGAATCTAAAACAATGAGCCCGGCCCAAATTCCAATCAGAAAAAAAATGATATGACTCTTTATGGATATAGATGTTTTAATTAAGCTTCTGCCTTTTAATATTTTTCTTGAATTACTGATAATCAGTATAAATGAAAATACCAATGCAACTAAAAGCACCCATTGAAGTTTCGTTGAATCGATAAAATTAGTACAAACAGTACCTACTATAACACCAAAAAATAAAGGAATGGAAATCAGTAATGTTTTAGACCAAATGATATCTTTTGATCGGTGGAAATTATATACTGAGATTGTTGACCCAACTAAAATTGGCAACCTGTTTGTAGCATTTGCCATGGATGGAGGAACGCCAAAAAAAATCATAGCAGGTAATGTAATTGCTGAGCCACTACTAGCAAGGGTATTCATTAAACCGCTAAGAAGTCCACAAAACAAAAAAAGAAATAAGGCAGAAATATCCATAGTAGATTTATAATTTATTTATTTGTATATTTTTTATAATAGGTTCCCATCTAAAAAAATCGTTAAAGTTTGACGAAATATTATCCTAATTCAAAACTAGTAATACCAAATATTCTGTCAGACATTGTATTTGGTGGTGTTCTATAATACATTCTGGCGCACTCAAAGACATAAGTAGCATTATAATCTTGAACCATTTGCATGGCTTGACTATTAGAGCAAGGGATATCTATAGATATAGCTTCATCTGTTGCACTATTCAAACAGCATTCATAAAGTGAACGGGCTATATTTTCATTCAAAGCAAATAAAGGCCCTATTTTATAGCCATTATTACATTTTCTGATGACAGCGTAACCACTGATATCATTACTGTCTTTATATAAAAAGGATTTAGCATTAACTGAAAAAAGCCATTGCGATAAAAATGTAGTTCTCGGCACCCCAAAACAAAGCTTATCAAATTCTTGAACCGCTTCAAAATCGCTTTGAATTATACGATGAATGTTAGGATTAATTTCAAACCTAGCGCCTTTACGTTCATATCGCTCATCACAAAAAGCAATTTCAAACCCTCCTTTTTTATAAAAGGGTTGCATAGCTACAACACCATCCATTCCTATGGCAGCATCTTTTTGTAAACGACTTAGTAATGTATCTCTTCTGAGTGTCCAAAGTTTTTGACCGATTCCGACACCTCTATAGTCAGGGTGCACTATAAAAAACCCCATAAATCCATATAATCCATCGTATGAAACTATTGATCCGCCACCGATGAGTTTATTATTATGAAAACAACCCATATAACCTTCGGGATCTGTATTCCAAAATAGCGTAGCATCATCTATTCCTGGATTCCATCCTTCTTTGGCAGCCCAACTCACTAAAATTTGAAACTCCTCAAAAGTCAATAGTCTGAAAGTATACTCTGTGGCATTTAATTCCATGCTTACTTCGTTTTAAATAAATAAAGTAAACTGCTAACTATGGCTTGGCTTCCGTAAGGGATTGCATTATTATAATCAGGGGCAAACCGGGTACTATGAAGAGATGGAATTCTATAAATCAAAATAGTGGAGTTTATTATAATTACTAATTTTTCGAAAACAAATATAGAAAAAAGGAATATCCTGAATTACATGCTTTTCATTTTGTAGATGTTTAAACTAATTCGGACTTTTCGTAAAAGAGTTGAATGCATAATCATCTCATAAAAATTGTAACTTTTTCCATGAGTGAGAGCAACACGAAAGCTTGATACGAAAGTGTATGGTTTTTAATGAAATAATTATTAAAAGGTCTTGTTCTGTTAATCTGCCCCTTTTTTGTCGACAAAATTCACTTTTCTGAAGTTGAAATAACTTGAACTGAAATAAACTAAAATATCAGTTGTACAAATACAAAAAAAACATAAGTTTACAGCGTTATAAATTCTAAATCAGAGAGTTGAAACGCTCTAACAAAATGAAAATAACCTTTAAAATCATTTAAAAAAATCATGAAAAAACTATTACTTGTACTATTATTTACTTCTAACTTATTTGCTCAAAACCCAACTTTAACTTTTGCAAATAAAGAAAGTAATGTAGGATATGGAGGTTCCTTATTAGTTACTAAAAGCGTTAAAGACAGTAACGGCAATGTGTATTTAATTGGTAATTTTGGAGTTATTGCTGATTTTAATCCATCTCCAACAGAAACAAACCTAACTGCTATAAATAGTCAAGATGGTGATATGTTTATTGCAAAATATAACTCTAATGGAGACTTTTTATGGGTAAAAGGTATAGGTGGAACTGGCTATGTAAATTGTAGTGCAGTTGTCATAGGGGGTAATTTCATTTATATTGTTGGAAAATATACAAATACTATAGATTTTGACCCTTCTACAAGTAATTCAAACCTAACATCGGCAAACGGAAGTTTCGAAGCAGCATTTATAGCAAAATATGACTTAAATGGAAATCATATAATAAGCAAGAGTATAGACGGTGAAACCGAATTAAAATTCACTAGTATTAGTTTCAGTAATAATCAACTTTTAGTTTCAGGTAATTTTAGTGGAGCTGTTGATTTTGATCCATCAACTAATGCTTTAAATTTATCTTCAAATGGAGGCACTGATGTATTTATTGCAAAATATAGTACTTTATTTATTCCACAATGGGCCTATACTATAGGTGGAGTTAACAATGATACTTGTTTTTCATCTACGGTTAGTAGTTCTGGCGAATTAATAATTACTGGAAATTATACAAACACTGTTGATTTTGATCCATCTTCTGCCTCAAATATATTAATAAACTCCTCAACTGCTAATAATACTTTTATAGCAAAGTATTCAACTTCTGGAGTATTAATTTGGGCGAAAGATATACAAGCTAAAATGAGTGGATCACAAAGTTCAAACCCAATAATTGTTTGTGATGCATCAAATAATTTAATAGTTGCAGGTGTTTTTAACGTAACTTCTGATTTTGACCCATCAACAGCATCAGCAAGTTTAACAGCATCAGGTTCTTTTGTAGCAAAATACGATACCAATGGAAATTATATTTGGGCAAAAAAATTAGCATCTACAACAAATAAAGGTGTTATTTACGATAGTGCAACTACTAATGTTACTGTTTTTGGAACTTTTACCTCATCAACTACTTCTGATTTTGATCCAGGAACAGCAGTATATAATCTTGACACAACAACCGGGACCAATTATTTTGCATCCTATGACACTAATGGAAATTTTGTATATGCTAAGAATATACAACCCACAATTACTAATATTATAAATATTGATTTTGAAGGAATATATTTAACGGGTAATTTTAGTGGTTCTGCTGATTTTGACCCTTCTACTGGGGTTTTAACTCAGTATTCCCTTTTAACAAATGGTTTTATTGGAAGATATGATACTACAGGAGCATTTGTTTATGTCAAAGCTATCGGTGGAAATAAGCCAGCAAATAATGTGACAAATTTTATATCAACTGATGGTTCTGGAAATATTTACAGAGTAGGTTCACTCTCAGCAACTACTGACTTAGACCCCTCACCAAGTCCATTCAATGTTTCTAGTTTATCATCACCAGGAATTTTTATTTCTAAATATACATCAAATGGTAATTTTATTTTGGGAAAAGCAATTGTTTCAACAACAGGATCAAGTATAGGAGTGTCGGTTATGAACACTGACACAAATGGTGATACCTTTATAGTTGGCAATTTTATTGGTACAATTGATTTTGATCCATCAGCAAATACTTCAAATATGGCTTCTAATAGTGCTACAGTCTCAGATTTATTTATTGCAAAATATGATAGTAATGGTAATTATGTTTGGTCAAAACAAATCACAGGAAACATTGGAGCTAGGAGAAAACTTGTTTTTGATAATTCTGGAAATTTTTATTTCACAGGTACTTTTAGAGGGATAAATCCTATTGATGTGGATCCTTCTACCAATGTATTTAATTTACCGCCACAAAACAATATATCTTCTAGTACTTACATAATTAAATTCAATTCACAAGGAGATTTTATTTGGGCTAAAAGTATATTGGCACAATCAGATACAGGTAGCGAATTTGTTTCTGTAACTCAATTTGACATCAAAAACAATAGTCTTTATATGACAGGCCGAATGTTGGGGGGAGCAGATTTTAATCCTTCACCTTCTGAAACAAATATTTTAACAACAATTATTACATTTTCAAATGAAACCTTTTTTGCCAAATACGACCTTGATGGGAACTATCAAATGGCTTTTAAATTTGATAATGATCCAAATGGCGTAATCAATAAAGGCTCCTCCTTTGCCATTGATGATAATGGGGATATTTACTTATTAGCTGTTTTTTATTATACTGTAGATTTTGATCCCTCACCAACAACAGTATTTAATTTAACGGCCTTACCATTAGATGATGCAACCCTTAATCTAGCCATTTTAAAGTATACAGAAAATGGTAGTTTTGTTTGGGCTAAACAGGTTAGAGCTATAGATGTAAATAGTTTTTTACCCTTTACTTCTATTCAAGGGAATGAATGGTTAAGCAGTACTTATATTAAAAATAACGAATTAGTTGTAGCGTCATCAATATTAGGTAACTACGATTTTGATCCTTCTTCTAATGATACAGTAATTAGTTCTACTGTAAATGCTGACGGTAATTTTAATACTAGCTTTTTCTTAGCAAAATATAATATGTCTTCGGGAGAATTAATAGCTGCTAATAAATTAGAGGGTGACTATATTGGGGAAATATACAATACATCCTTAGATAATAACCAAAATTTACTATTAGCAGGTAGTTTTAGAGGAACAGTCGATTTTGATTTTTCTGCAGAAGTACAAAACATAACTTCTGCTTCACCATTAAACAACGATAGATTTTGGGCTAAGTATTCAACTACTACACTTGGTTTGGAAGATAATATTACAAGCAATAATTATCGTATTTATCCTAATCCAACCAATGGTGAGTTATTTGTTTCGCATCCACTTTATGAAGATTTCAATATTACTATTACAGACATTACAGGAAAAGTTTTAAAAACAACTACACTTATAAACAATGAATCAGTAGATGTTGCATCGTATCCTCAAGGGATGTACTTTATTCAAATAGTAAGCGGTAATGAAAGAAATACTTATAAATTTATTAAGAAATAAACTGTTTTATATTTAGATAATAAACACATAAATATTCCCGATAGCTTGGATTTGCAATCGGGCCTATAAAATCAAAAAAAACCCAGTCTCTCAACTGGGTTTTTAATTTTACAATTTAATATCAAATTTATTTCTGTTACAAATTTTTTGTTTTGATTTTTTTGTCACAAGCAACAGATACGAAAGTATCGCGCTTTTTTGTTTTAATAATTTGCATTCGTTATTTTTGATTCATTATGAAAACATCTTTTAACAAATTTCTTTACATCGGGTTTCTGCTTTTAGGATTGTATCAAGCATTTTTCTCTAAAGATTATATGCAATCTGTGGCTTCATTGGGAATTGCATTAGCATTTGATCCCTTTGACCAAGAACAAAAATGGAACGACAGACCCAATTGGCAAAAAGCAGTTTTAATCATACATCTTGCCTTTGTAGCGGCTATGTTTGGATTTGGAATTGGGCTGAATGACAAGTAAGTCTTTATCCCAAAAGTCTTAATTCCATACCTCACAATACCCCAAAGAATAATTCATCCTCGTTGGTGACTTTACTTGTACTAGTGTAATCTGAAAAAACTTATTTCGGTAATGGCGCGCCAACTGCAACTGAACAGACATGTCCTTCTGCTCCGTGTGGCGGATTCATTCCGGGTGCCGTTACTGTCGGAGTAGTTGCCGCATTGTTATTTACAGTGGTGACTGTGGTGCCGTTGTTCGTTACCGTTCCGGGCGTAGTGCTAGCCGATGTAATCGTGGCGGCTTTGCTTTGTTGCGGAGCGGCAGCGGGTTTGGCAGCTGAGTTTAAAGGTGCACCAACCGCAATTCCGCAAATATGGCCGGGTTGACCGTGTGGCGGGTTCATTCCGGGTGCTGTAGTTACAGCAGCAGGTGCTGCAGGCGTAGTCGTTGCCGTCGAAGTATTGGTAGTGTTATACATCACCGAATTGGGCGTTGTTGCCGCAGGTGCAGTTTGTGGTGGCGCTACTACCGAATCGATGGTTGTTTCAGGTTCGGCATCGACCACAACATCATCGGTGGTCTCGGTTTTTTTACACGAAACCAAAAATAAAGAAGCTAGTACGAGTAAGGAAAATATGTTTTTCATAAGGTATTTTATTTCAAATATACCTTTTTTTGAATTGGTTTTGGAAAATGGGATTAATTTAATCCGACTAAACTATCGAACCCGACACTAAAGAATCTGATTTTTAACTTCAAACACTCTTTATCACATAGGTCACAATACCCCAAATGATTAATTCATTCTCGTCGGTGACTTTAATCGGCTGAAAAGCTTCGTTCTCGGGCATTAGATACACACAGTCTTTGTCGGTTTTAATGCGTTTTACGGTAAATTCTCCATCAATATAACACACGGCAATTTTGTTGTTGGTAGGTTCCAAACTCCTATCAATAACCATTATGTCGCCATCGTCTATACCAGCACCAATCATAGAGGTTCCCGAAGCTTTGGCATAGAACGTGGCTTGGTGGTTTTTAACCAACACGTGGTCTAAACTGATTTTGGTTTCATCAAAATCAGCTGCAGGCGAAGGAAATCCCGCTTTGATTCCGCCCGAAATAAAAGGATGTTTTTGAGAGTTTTCTAAATCGGGGAGAAAGAAGGTGATAGATTTTTTTAATTGCATTTTATTTCTAAAATTTCGTTAAAGTTAGTCGTATATTTTCTAGATAAATGCTCTTGCTTCATTTTCCAGGTGCGTTGTAAGTCCTGACTTCCCAATCGTATTTTGCGTTCGCCTGTTTTTTTATGATAGGCGTCAATGACTTGCATCAATTTCAAATGCTTCGGATTTTCTTCTTCAAAAAGATGAAATTGCTTTTGGTTTTCGGGAATAATCGCTGTTACAATAATGCCTGCCTTTTTATAAATTTCGCCTTCTTCAAAAATAGATTTCAGCATCTTTACGGCCAAATTACTAAGGGTAATAGACGAGTTACTCGCAAAAGCTAAGGTTTCCATTTTATAGAAGTTATAGCGCTGATTGTCGTTTTTATATTTGTCTTTTCTCAGATAAAGGATGACGTTATGACAACAGGATTTTTGTTTGCGAAGTTTCTCGGCACAAACGGTGGCAAAGGTAGATACGCGCTCTTTCATTTCGTCGAGTGTGGTAATGTTTCCGGCAAAACTTCGGGTAACGGCAATGGTTTTTTTATCCTTTGGCACATCCAATTCTAATACCGATTGGCCTTCTAGTTCATATTTTAAACGCAATCCCACTACGCCCATTTCCGCCTTGATAAATGCTTCGTTATGGGGTAAGGTAAAATCATACGCCGTATTGATATTTCTTGCTTTCATTTTCTTTGTCAACCGAAAACCAATACCCCAAACGTCTTCAATTTTGGTCCACTTTAGAGCTTTAATTCGTTTCTCTTCGGTATCAATAACATAAACACCTTTGGTTCTTTCGGGAAATTTCCGGGCAATTTTATTGGCAACTTTAGAAAGCGCCTTAGTTTCGGCAAAACCAACAGAAACTGGAATGCTGAGCCATTTCATGACGCGCCGTTTCATCTGCAGACCATAGTCGTGAAAATCACCAATATTCATTCCGTTAAAGTTCATAAACGCTTCGTCTATGCTATACGGTTCAGTATGTGGTGTAAATCCTTCTAGAATTTTCATCACGCGATTGCTCAAATCGCCATACAAAGGATAATTGGACGAAAAGACCTGAATGTTTTTTTCTTTAAGTTCATGCCGCACTTTAAATTCGGGTGCGCCCATCGGAATGCCTAATGCTTTGGCTTCATCGCTTCGAGCAATAATACAACCGTCATTATTAGACAAAATAACAATCGGTTTCCCAACCAATTGGGGCTGAAAAACACGTTCGCAAGAAGCGTAAAAATTGTTACAATCGACTAAAGCATACATGGGATAAAAGTACAAAATCGAGTGTTCTTTTGGTGTCGACAAAAGTTAATTTTGAGGATTGTTGATAAATAAAAGGAAGAGCGTTATAGCAGATTTATGTTCATTTTCTTTGCTTGCCCAAAGAAAACGAACCAAAAGAAAAGGCACTTTTCGGAGGAATTTTTAAGCTTTGCTTAAAACCGTCTAGCAAACTTCGCGCTGCTTTGCAGCTGAATCTCGAAGCTTTGCCTAGATCTATTCTTCCGAAAAGACTTCTTTCTAACGACCAAATAGTAAACGATTAAAAAGAATGCGACTACGATTTCCTTACGGGATATGAATACGCTATAAATAAAAAACCCGTCAAAGTTATTTTGACGGGTTTGGTGATTATTGTATTGAATTCATTAAAACTCATTCAACATTTTTGAAATCTCGTCTAGTTTTGGGGTTAAGATAATTTCTATTCTACGGTTTTTGGCTTTGCCTTCTGGAGTATCATTGCTCAAAATTGGGGCGAATTCTCCGCGGCCAGCAGCCGTTAAATTTTGTTTTCTGATACCATCATTTTCCGCCAAAATGTTTACAATCGCGGTGGCTCTTTTGGTCGATAAATCCCAGTTATTTTCGATACCACCACCAATATTTCCAAGAATTTTATCATTGTCGGTATGCCCTTCAATTAATACCGTAATGTCCGGATTTTGAGCCAATACTTTACCTACTTCAACTACAGCGCGTCTTCCTTCTGAACCTACAGCCCAACTCCCGGTTTGGAATAACAACTTGTTTTCCATAGAAACATAAACTTTCCCGTTTTTCTGCTCCACTGTCAAACCTTTTCCTTCAAAGGCATTCAACGCTTTTGATAAAGTGTCTTTTAGTTTTTTCATGGCAGCATCTTTTGCGGCAATCATGCTTTCTAACTCATTTAAACGTTTGGTATTTGAGGCCAATTCACTATTGAGTTTGTTTAAACGGTCTTGCTCAGCGGCCAATGCTTTTTCTTTAGTATCTAATTGTGCCAACAACTCTCGGTTTTTAGCCATATTGGTTTCTAGAGCATCATTGCTGTTTTTCTCTAGCGCAGCATACGAATCTTGTAACGCTTTCAAGTTGTTACTAGTCGCGGTGCAGTCAGCCTGAAGTTTGGCTTTATCTGATTTCAAGGCATCAAGTTCGGCGGTTAGTGCTTTGTTAACCGAATCAAATGCGGCATTTGCTTTATGCAATTCGTCATTTTCATCGCTAAGAAATCGGTTCTCTTTTTTTAAATCGGTGTATTTGTTTTCTAAATCATTGTAGATTTTTTTAGAAACACACGAAGTCATCAAACTTACTACAGCTAGGCAAAAAATTACTTTTTTTATCATTTCTATTTCTTTTTTTTATGGTGTTAGTCTATTTCTACCAAAATCGGACAATGATCAGAGTGTTTTGCTTCGGGTAGAATAACCGCTCTACTCATACGATCTTTTAAATTTTCACTGACCAAATTATAATCAATTCGCCATCCTTTATTATTACCTCTTGCGCCAGCACGATAACTCCACCAACTATAATTATGAGGTTCTTTATTAAAATGACGGAAACTATCAATGAATCCTGATTTCATGAATTTGTTCAACCAAGCGCGTTCTTCAGGCAAAAAACCAGATACGGTTTGGTTTCTAATTGGGTCGTGAATATCAATAGCTTCGTGACAAATATTGTAATCGCCACAAATAATCAGATTGGGAATGTTTTTTTTAAGTTCATTTATATAATCCAAAAAATCATCCATATATTTAAACTTATGGTCTAAGCGATCCATATTGGTTCCCGATGGTAAATACAAACTCATTACCGATAAGTCATCAAAATCGGCTCTGAGGTTTCTTCCTTCAAAATCCATGTGAGTTACTTCGGTTCCGAAAACTACATTATTTGGTTTTATTTTGGATAAAATTGCCACACCGCTATACCCTTTTTTTTGAGCTGAAAAATAATATTGATACGGATATCCTGCTGCAGTAATTTGCTCGGTTGGAATTTGATCTTCGGTAGCTTTAATTTCCTGAAGACAAATAACATCAGGGTTAGCTTGTTGAATCCAATCTAAAAATCCTTTGGTAATGGCTGCTCTAATGCCATTTACATTATATGAAATTATTCGCATGAAGTGTGCTTAAGAGTTTCTCCAAATGTAATTAAAATCAGAAACATTTGAAATCCAAAACCAATAATATTAATTTAATTTACCCTATGTGATTTCCTCTTTTTGTTTACCCTATTTAAGTAGAATTACTATCTTTGTTGCTTGCTCAAAAAATAATCATAAATGGGTTTAGTTACTGCTAAAGAAGTTGCCAAAGCGATTAACTCTGATAAGTACGGGTTTTTCGGAACTTTTTGTGGCTGGTTACTAATGAAGTCTTTAAAAATATCAACATTAAACAAAATCTACGATCGAAATAAGCATTTAAGTGAGATAGAATTCTTGAATGCCATTTTAGATGAGTTTCAAATCAAGTTTGAAATACCTGAGGAAGATTTTAAACGGTTACCCAAAGACGGCGCTTATATTACTATTTCTAATCATCCTTTGGGCGGAATTGACGGAATTTTATTATTGAAGTTAATGCTCGAAAGAGAGCCTAATTTCAAGATTATAGCTAATTTCTTGTTGCATCGCATCGAGCCGATGAAAAAATATATCATGCCCGTAAATCCGTTTGAAAATCATAAAGATGCTAAATCAAGTGTAATTGGTATTAAAGAAACGCTACGTCATTTAAGTGACGGAAAACCATTGGGGATGTTTCCTGCTGGTGAAGTTTCTACCTACAAAGACGGTCAATTAGTTGTTGATAAAGCTTGGGAGGAAGGTGCTATAAAAGTAATTCGAAAAGCACAAGTTCCTGTAATTCCGATTTATTTTCATGCTAAAAACAGCCGCTTTTTCTATATCTTATCCAAGATAAATCCAACTCTAAGAACGGCTAAACTACCATCAGAGCTATTGACTCAAAAAGACCGAGTGATTAAAGTTCGAATAGGAAAACCAATTTCGGTAGCTGAACAAAACGAACACAAAAGCATTGAAGACTATTCAGAATTCTTAAGAAAGAAAACTTATATGTTGGCTAATTCTTTCAATAAAGAAAACAACCTATTGAATCCTCAAAACCTGAATCTGAATTTAAAAACACTTAAAAGTCCGAAACAAATTGTAAAACCGGCTAATCACGATAAGATTTTAGAAGAGATTGATGCATTACGAGAAGGCGATTATCGTTTGCTGCAAAGCAAAAATTATTTAGTTTTTCTGGTGCCGGCGGATCAAATTCCGAATATTCTTCATGAAATTGGTCGTTTGCGCGAAATTACTTTTAGAGCAGTTGGCGAAGGTACTAATGAATCTATCGACTTAGATCGATGCGATTCTTATTACCACCATATGTTTTTGTGGGATGAAGAAACACAGCAAATTGCAGGTGCCTATCGTATGGGATTGGGTTCTGAGATTTTCCCCAAATATGGTATTGAAGGGTTTTATCTTCAGGATTTATTTCGATTTGAACCTGAGTTGTATGATATGATGTCTAAATCTATCGAGATGGGTAGAGCCTTTATTGTTAATGAATACCAACAAAAACCGATGCCTTTGTTCTTGCTTTGGAAAGGTATTGTTCATACAACACTGCGTTATCCTGAGCATAAATTCTTGATTGGTGGTGTAAGCATCAGTAATCAATTTACTGAGTTTTCGAAATCATTGATGATTGAGTTTATGAAGTCGCATTATTATGATCCTTATGTGGCTCAATATATTCATCCGAAGAAAGAATTTAAAGTAAAATTGAAAGACGCTGATAAAGATTTTGTATTTAACGAAACCGAATCTGATTTAAATAAGTTCGACAAAATTATTGATGAGGTTGAACCAGGAACTTTGCGTTTACCTGTATTAATCAAAAAATACATCAAGCAAAATGCACGCGTGGTTGCTTTTAATGTTGATCCTATGTTTAACAATGCAGTTGATGGCTTAATGTATATTCGTATTGCCGATTTACCTGAAAGTACTGTAAAACCGGTTATGGAAGAGTTTCAAGCGGAGCTAGAGCGGAAAGAGAAAAATTATAAATAAAAAAGCCCCGATGAAATCGGGGCTTTTTTATTTATTCTATGCTTATGGTTACTCAACAATTAATTTCTTGGTTACCATACCTTTATCGCTTTTTATATTTACAAAATATACACCGCTAGAAGGTTTATCTAAATTAATTACTTGGGTTAAATTTGATGATTGCTCATAGTTATTTTCAAAAATAGTTTTTCCTGTTATGTCATAAACTTCTACCGAAAAATTATTGGCCATATTTTTAAACTCAATTGTGAAACTACCTTTGTTAGGGTTTGGATATAAACTAAACTGGTTTTCTAAATACTCTTGATTTGATAAAGCAGTAGTTGTAAATTGACTTGCAATAGCGTTATACCACGCACGCATTCTAGTAACCTGTCCAGCAGTAAACATATACATACATGCATCTTCAACATAATCCATATAATTCATGGTTATTTGAGTAAATCCACAGGTAGATAAATCCGGGTTACCTCCTCCAGGTGTTGGAGGATTATCCGCAGCATTACAATCATAACGGGGTTGATTAGTTGCAGGTGTGTCACAAACTCTATCGCCTGAAGTGGCACAATTTGTACCGTCACAAGCTTGAAAAGTGTGATATAAATTAAAAAAGTGCCCTAATTCGTGAGTTAGCGTTCTTCCTTTATTGTAAGGAGCTGCAGGACCAAAACCTGAACATGATGTTGGGCTTGGACTCAATGTTGCGCCAAAAGAATTATTATCGATTACTACAGTTCTTCCAAAAGAAGGTTGTCCACCAAGAGGAGAAAAACCTAAAATTCCGCCAGAAATATTGGTTACAACCATATTCATATAACCAGCCCAAGTAATATCTTCATTACAGCCGTTGGTACAAAAACGATCACCTGCACCAATAAAATCTGTACCAAAAGTCACTGCTAAATCACCGTTAATCAATCCTGATTCTGCGGGATGATTTTGAGTTGCAATCACAAATTGAACATTCAAATTTCCTATAGTTGAATTAGGAAAAAGACTAGAAACAGCAGTCCAATTTGAAATATCAGTGTTGGTTGCGTTATAATCTGCATTTAATATATCAATTTGTCTTTGAGCCAGTCTACGAAGACATGTTTTAGTAGCTGCAGTAGCTGTTCCTGCTGTTGGATAATGAACTGCAACTGGGATTCTAATGGTATTAATGCTTTCTAATGAATTGGAGTTTTTAAATCCGTTAGTTTCTAACTTTTGCAATTCATCTTCAAACTTACTTTGTTGTTCAAGATAAGCAGCTCTTTGTGCTGGGTCGTTCATTATTGTTTGCATCAACTCCTGAGTTCCGCAGGTTCTTTGTTGAGCAAAACTGAATTGAAAAACAAATAATATAAAAAATAATTTTATTTTCATTGTAAATAGGATTAAATTATGAAGGTTCAAAATTAATGAATTGTTTGACATAAATTAACTTTTTTATAAAAAAAAATGACGATTGTATAAAAATAGTTCCTTTATTATTTAGTTAATGTAAGAGTATTTTTTAATAACTAATTATTTAACTATTTTTTATTTCTCTTTGTAATTGAAACTAGATGAGTTTAGTTTGTGAATTATTAACTACAATTTTTTGTTGAGTGTTTATTTAAATTATTTTATTGTTTTAAATATCATTTTTCTCAACTTTCAGAGTATTAATTTTATTTCTTTTAGGTAGTATCATTAAACCGATTTAATTTCAAGAACTGTAATGTTGTTAAGGACCTATTTTCTTTCTAATGGAAAAGTAGCATTGTTTATAGACAACAATAGACCACTTTATCTTTAATTATCGTAAAGGTGACACATTTATGAGTCTCGATTTTAAATTGATGTGGTGCCAAAGGAAACTTATGAAGTACAATATTAAATTTTATCATTTATTTTTTAGATTTTCAACGCTTTAATTATATATTTTAAATTCTAAAACATATTTTTGCTTCCTTATAGTTTATACCTTTTTTTTGAAAATATTTCACACTATACAATCCTTTTCATCTTTCAAACAATCCATTGTCACTATTGGAACCTTTGATGGAGTGCATATTGGTCATCAAAAAATTTTAAATCTAATCACAAAAAGTGCTCAAGAATTAAATTGCGAGAGTTTAGTCCTTACCTTTTTTCCACATCCAAGAATGGTGCTCCAAAAAGACACCGAAATGAAACAACTTAATTCTGTAAATGAGAAAGTAGAGTTATTAGCTAAACTGGGAATTGACAATCTAGTTATTCATCCTTTTGATAAAGATTTTTCAAGGTTAACTGCCGAAGAATTTGTTAAAGAAGTTTTAGTAGATATTTTTCGTGTTAAAAAGATTATCATTGGCTATGATCACCGTTTTGGAAGAAATAGAACTGCCACTATTGAGGATTTAAATTCTTTTGGAAAAAAGTATGGTTTTGAAGTGGAACAAATTTCGGCTGAACAAATTAATGAAGTCGCTATAAGTTCCACAAAAATTAGAAATGCCCTTTTGGAGGGAAATGCCGAAATAGCGGCATCCTATTTAGGTTATGATTATTCGTTAACCGGAATTGTTTCTAAAGGGAAACAATTAGGGCGAACAATTGGTTTTCCAACGGCAAACATAAAGATAGCTGATGAAAACAAATTGATTCCATCAATCGGAGTTTATATTGCGAAAAGTTACATTAAAGGAAAACCCATTTATGGTATGATGAATATAGGAACAAGACCAACAGTTGACGGTTCAAATCAATCAATCGAAATTCATTTTTTTGATTTCAAAGAAGATATCTATAATCAAGAAATTACGGTTACCTTTTTAAAAAGAATGAGAGATGAACAAAAATTTGAATCTATAGATGCGCTTAAAGCTCAATTAAATAAAGATATGATTAACGCAAAAAAATATTTGAACTTATCCAGTAATTAATCTCCTTTTTAATTTTTATCTGGATTGTAACTTTCAGACTATTTAACTACTTTTGGAACTACATAAAAATGATATATGAGTATTACTAAACACAATTGGACTAAAGAAGAAATCATATCTATATATAATAGACCTCTAATGGATTTGTTGTACGAAGCAGCTTCCATTCACAGAGAGCATCATGATCCTAACGTAGTACAAGTATCGACTTTGTTATCGATAAAAACTGGTGGTTGTCCAGAAGATTGTGGCTACTGTCCACAAGCGGCTCGATATCATACCGACATTGAAGGTAATGATTTAATGACGGTTAGTCAAGTAAAAGCGCAAGCTCTTAGAGCAAAATCTAACGGATCATCTAGAGTTTGTATGGGTGCTGCATGGCGAAATGTTAAAGACGGGGAAGAGTTTGACCAAGTATTAGAAATGGTGAGAACCATCAATAAACTCGATATGGAAGTTTGTTGTACTTTGGGAATGTTAACAGAAAATCAAGCACAACGATTAGCGGAAGCTGGATTATATGCTTATAACCATAACCTAGATACGTCTGAGGACTATTATAAAGAAGTAATTTCTACCAGAGGATTTGAAGACCGATTGGAAACTATAGAAAATGTTCGAAAAACGAATGTTACCGTTTGTAGTGGTGGAATTATCGGTATGGGTGAAAGCATAGAAGACAGAGCCGGAATGTTAGTGGCACTTTCTACTTTAAATCCACAACCAGAATCGGTACCAATAAATGCTTTGGTTGCTGTTGAAGGAACTCCAATGGAAAATGAAAAACCTGTAGAAATTTGGGAAATGATTCGAATGGTAGCCACCACTCGTATCGTAATGCCCGAAACTCAAGTGCGTTTGTCTGCCGGAAGAACCGAAATGTCTAGAGAAGGTCAGGCGATGTGTTTCTTTGCTGGTGCGAACTCAATTTTTGCCGGAGATAAATTATTGACGACCCCAAATCCTGATGTTAACGAAGACATGAAAATGTTTGAAACACTTGGTTTAGTTCCTCAAAAACCCTTCATAAAAATAATGCAACCTAAAACGGTTGAAGCTGAAGATTCACAATTCCAAGCGTTAGGTGAAAAACCAAAATGGTCACGACCTGGGCATGCTATTGAAAGAAATTTAGAAGCTTCTACCAAAGTAAAATAATTTTCTTTAATAATTTGAATAAAAAAAGGTCTCGGTAATTCGAGACCTTTTTTTATGATTCTTTGCTGTTAAAGAATAATTTTTCTTGTTACAATTGTTCCGTTTTCGAGTTTTATTTTTACTATCAAAGTTTGTTGTCTAATTGCAATTTTAGAAGTGCTAAAGTCTTTTTGACCAATAGATTGAGAAACAAATAGTTGTCTTCCTAAAATATCAAAAACCATTACCTCTTCAATTGATTCTGAAGAAGAATGTATAGCGATTTGACCAAAATTAGAACTTACAATAACAGAATTGTCAGTTTCTAAATCAGGATTACCTAATGCGTTTCTTTCATATCTCAAAACGAATCGGTCATTATAAATTCCAGGTGAAGCAGTAAAACTGTATGGATTTTGCCTTAAATCATGAATAACACCCAATAGTTTATCTTCAATGTAGATGTTTTGGGTTGTCTCAGAAAATAATCCGTCAACAGCTCCAATAGCAATTTTATATTCTCCATCTTGCATAATTCGAACACCAATTTGAACGGTATCATTAGTATCAAAAGGCAATGATCGGCCTTGGATTATCTGGGTTTCATTATCTACAATAGAATAAATAGTTCTATCGTTTGCAGTGTTTTTTTGAGCATCATAAAGTCGGTCTAAGCCATTTGTTGCTTCAGGTACATATCCAATTACAGTTCGAACAGGGATAGTATTAGAATCTAATAAATCCAGCCAAATTCTATGTTTATCTTCTTCGCCATTTTGCGAATTTCTATAAAATTGATTGTTTGCATAAGCACTACTACGCATACTATTCCTAAAGTTAACAGTACCATTTCCGGTTGCTCCATCATTCATTAACACAAAAAATCCTTGTCCGCCGGCAATATTTCCATTAAATGTTGGCGGTCCAATTGGTCCCGTTGTCGTTGCAGTTCCGTTGTAGGTTATGTAATCACTTGATGTGTAATTATAGATAAACGAACTATAAAATGGATTGATTGAAGATATTGGGGCAGTATTATGAGTCCACAAGTAAATAAATCCTTGAATATTGGTATTGGCATTCAAAAAGTCTAACGTTCTTATTGCAGACGGATATGGATTTCCTACTAAATTCCAATTATCATCAAAGTTTGTAAAAGTAACGCCGTTACCTGAACCAACAGTGCTTGGCGTTGTATTGCTGCCTCTGCCTATATTAACTGGGATTACACCATTATTAACTGGACCTGTGAATACAGCCGGAATGTTAGTAGCGGCCATGTTAAAGTTGCTAGAACCGCGAACTATATAACCTGTTCCTACATCCATTGAACCCGAAGAAGCTTCCCATCTTCCTGAACTTAACGGACTATTAATATTGGTGGCTAATGGATTCCATTTGTATTTGAATCCTGGTGTTGGGCTAGAATATAAATTATCCACGGATTGACCCGTAACAGGCGAAGACCAATATACATAGTCATAACCTCTAATACCTGTTGCAGTTCTTTGGTAAATAATATTTCCAGTATTGGTTGCCGTATCATTTACTTGGATTAAGCTTCCATTATTGGCAATGGTTAATGTTCCAGAATTGATTATGTTACTTTGTATATCAAAATAATAACCCGAATCTATGGTAACGTTTCTACCAGAATTTATTTGACATTCACAAGCTTGAACACTGCCATTATCAACGGCTGCAGTTGTGGTATAATTACCATCAAAAATAGCTTTGGTACTGGATGTTGGAAATCCTGCCGACCAAGTTGTTCCATTCCAAGTAGTGGATTGTGGTGTTTGTCCTTCTATTTTAATGTCATCAATCGCCCAAAGTTCATCATCTCTGTCTACATTGAGTGTAATTCTAATTAACAAGTTAGTGACCTGTGGTAAATTCCTAACGAAGAAAGTAGAAATTCCGGCGGCTCCTGTTAATTCCGCGTTTCCATTACGAGTATCTAACGAAACGCCACTGTTATTACCGGTGTAATAAGCATTAAAAATTCCTGTTGCCGCAAAACTCCATCTTGAATTGGTAAAACCTCTCAATACCGATTCTACAGACCAGTTGACACCACCATCAATACTGGTTTCCACTTGTACTAAATCGTTAACATCTAATCCTTGTGTGGTTCCACTAAATCTATAGGCACCAATTCTCATCGAGAAGTTGATATTGTTGTATTGACTAACATCAACAGCATTTAATGTCATAACAGCGCTTCTTGTAGTGGTCGTTCCAATTCCTCTAAACTGAAAAGATCGGGCACCCACAAATGCATTAACTGCACCTGAGCCATTGTTGTAAGCACCTCCTGTGTTGGTTGTTACAGTACCATCAGTTATAATTGGACCATATCCCCAAGTTGGAGTTGCAGGAACGGCTTCAAAATCCTGAATTAATATTGTTTGTATGGCGTTGTTGGTACACGGAGTATAGACAATACCTTCGCCTGAAATCGCAAAAGTAAAAATAGGATCTAACGGATCAGGGGTTGTTCTTGCGGAATTAGTAAAGACATTAAAGGTAACCGTTGCATTTTTAACTCCAGCAGAGGTTGGGGTAAAATTAATCGTAAATGAAGTCGTATTTCCTGAACCAAATGCACCATTATTGGGCTGAGAAATTATAGTAAACATAGAAGCGTCTGCTCCGGAAATTGCCACAGCAGATAAATAGGTGGTAGACCCAGCTAAATTTGTTATTACAAAGGTATTCTGTTTCAGTCCTGTTGTTACGGGTATCAAACCAAAATTAGTAAGATTGGTTGTAGTTGTAGTTACAGAGCCCTTTGGAACATCATTACCGTTTCCGGTAACATAAATGTTGTTAGAACCTTGACAAGTACCTCTGATGTTAAAGTTATAGGGGTTTTCATCACTATCATTACTGTAAATTAAGATTGTTGCATTTTTAGTGCCGCCCGATGTGGGACTAAAAGTAATTTGAAACGTCGTACTTCCACCTCCAACAATTGCATTTGACGGAATAATACTAACACTAAACTGTGACGCATTGGCGCCTGTAATTTGTAAATAAGGCGATGCGCCAGTTAAGGAAAGTACGGTAGAACCTAAATTTTCAATGGTAAATATTCTGGTCGAGGAACCACCTTGTAAGGTTACTGGAAAAGCAGTCCAATTGATACCTTGAGGATAAATACTATTGTCAGCAATACTTAGCCCATTACCTCTCACATTAATTTCTACAATAGGTGTCGCTGTGCCTGTTCCTTGAATTAAAAAGTCATAAGTAGCTTCGTTAGCATCATTACTTGCTATTGTTACGGTTGTAGTTCTTACTCCTCCAGCAGTGGGAGTAAACGTAACCGTAAAGTCTAAAAAGCCACCGCCAGCAATGATAGTTGGTAATGTAATACCAGACACTACGAATTCGGTGTTATTTCCACCAACCATAGTGATAGAATTTAGATTTAAATTTGTATTGCCCGTGTTTTCAATTCTAAATACTTTAGATTGATTACTAGCAACAATAACAGTCGCAAAAAGGGTGTTGTCTAACCCACTTGGAGTTACATCTCCATCAGTAATTGTTGGATTAGCGCCAACAATACCTCTTACATTTATTTCTGGTGCAGGTGAAGTACTACATGTTAAGGTTGGTATGGTAGCAGCAGTTCTGTAATTTATGGTTGCAAAAACAGGCCCTGTAACAACATTAAAAGGGACCAGAATAAAAGTATAACTACTGCCTCCATTTAAAGAATTTATAGTGGCACTAGTAGCAATAGAAGAATTAACATAGGCACCTATAGTCGAATCTCCTATTGTTGCAAGTGCGCCATATATTGTCCCGTCAACGGGTGTTCCTGTTGGAGCAGCTCCTTGTCGGTACAAAATCACATACCCATTGGCAGAAATGGTACTAGCTGCAGCAAAGTTCACCACAATTGATGTAGCAGTAGAGGCACCACAGGTTGTAAATGAGGCATAACTAGCTGGCTCATTGGCTAATGTCCAAAAATTAAAACTCTCTGGATTGGTAGTGTTAAAACACACATTGGTGCCGCTGCCATTGTAGGCATACGGAGTGGCGGTGTATTGTGTTCCGGGTGTTAAGCCCGTTATTCCAGTAACGGTACCGGCATTGCTTTTGGCTACGACTACATTACCAGCCGAAATTAAATTGGCTCCAGCAGCCGTGGCAAAATTTAGGGTTGGGGTATAATTGGTTCCTGAAGTGGGTGCTGTTGGAGCACCTGCCAAACGCACGGCAACCAACGTTCCCGATGTGCTTGGACCATCCGTCCAAGATAAATTAGCACCAGTGGTAGTGACACTATTTGAACTTAGAGCAGAAGCTTGAGTTGTTGGCGTGGTGCAAGGAGTTGTAGTGACCACAGTTCCATTAAAGGTGAAATCGTTAATGCTAAATGTTGTGGTTGCTAGAGGCAATCCAAAAGCATAAAACCGAAAAGTAATTGCAGAATTTACATTTTGATAAGCACTGGCGCTTAATGAAATTGTTGTTCCAGTGGCAGTTGGAGTTCCAATATTAGCGGCATATCCGTCAACACTAGAACGAAAAGCAAAACTCGGAGTACCTCCTGAAACTTGCCCAGTATAAACAAAACTCACAAAATTTATTTCAAAACCAGGACTTGGGGTCATCGTAAACTCAAAATAGTCTGTTAAGTCAATTGCACCGGTGCTCCATCCACTAGAATTGTATCTGTCATTAGCATTTGATCCCGCAATACCGGTACCTCTTCCAATACCAGATGCAGTCAAATTAGCTGCAACAGTCTGCCCAACAATATAAGGGTTAGAAGTATTAGGGTTAGTTCCTGTTATTGGATTTGTAAAAATAGCTTGCCCCCATGAAAAACTACTGACCAAAAGCGCAATAAGAAGTATTCTAATTTTCATTAAGGAATGAATTATGTTATCTTGTTAGTTTTCATAGCATTACAATATCTTTTGTTTGCACAAAAAAAGGCCAAGACATAATCAGTAGAAAGGGGATACAAATTTAATGCTAAATTACTAAACTGCAAGGTTTTTGGTTTAAGAAATTATTATTAAAACGCGTTTTTATGAACTCTTTTTTATTAATAAACGATGAAGTAACGTTTTGTTTACTTTTTCAGTGTTTCAAAAGAATTCTCTAAAAAGAGATATCATCGGTTTAATCTTATATAATTTAGGGAGTAGGTTTAATTGTCTAACTTTGTAGTATTAGAATGTCCTATCACAATGAATGATAAACCAACCTTAAAAGAAGCCCAACTCAAATTAGAATATTATTGTTCGTATCAAGAACGTTGTCATCAGGAGGTGGTTCAAAAATGTTATGATTTGGGAATGCAATCGAATGAAATAGATGTTATAGTGGTGCATTTATTGCAACATAATTTTCTGAATGAAGAACGATTTGCCCGAAGTTTTGCCCGAGGGAAACACCGCATCAAAGCTTGGGGAAAAGTCAGAATTGTAAACGAACTCAAGCAACGACAAATCTCATCTCCTAATATCAAAAGTGCGTTAACCGAAATTTCTGAAGAGGAATACGAAGCAACTTTCGAGATTTTGGCAGAAAAACATTGGAACAGCATTACAGAAAGAAAAGGGCAAAAGAAAAACAAAAAGTTTTGTGATTACCTTCTTCGAAAAGGATGGGAAAGTAATTTGGTCTATGAGAAGTTAAAGGAATTGGAAAAATAGTGTTCAGTGATCAGTAGTTAGTGATCGGTAAAAATTAACATTACGGCCCAATTTTTTTAATGCTACTACTTAACTTTTTAATGATTAAAAAATCACTATAGCAGTTTTTAATCAAGACTTACTCAACAAAATACTCACCGCATTACCGCCAAAACCAACGGCATTAATTAAAACATTCCGAATCACTTTTCTTGGATTTTGTTCGGTTACAAATGGAACCCCTATAAACTGTTGATATTGCATCATTAAGATAGCCATTTCAATATTGAGCATTCCAGACGCACCAAAAGTGTGACCAACTTTCCATTTGTTGGTGGTGAGCATTGGCATCTTTTTGCCAAATAATTTTTCAATTGCTTTATATTCTGATTTATCACCTTTTATAGTTCCGGGAGCGTGCATTACAATAACATCAACTTCTTCTAACGATACATTTTGTAACGCCATTTTCATCGATTTTTGAAAACATTCTGCTTCATCAGTGATGGAAATACTGTGTTGCAAATCATCAGTAGCATAGCCAAATCCGGTAACATACCCCAAGGCATTTGGTTTTTCTCCTAATTCTAAACACGCCATAGCAGCACCTTCGCCCAAAACCATAGTGTTTTTGGTTTTTGTCAAATCTAAAGCGCGACAAGCCCATTCGCCAAGCTCAGGGAGACAATTTTTTGCATTAGCATAAATTTTTAACGCCTGCATTTGTGCAATGGTAAACGCTGTTAAAGGCGCTTCACTTCCGCCGACCAAGAACCTATCGGCCATTCCGGCTTGCATCCAGGCCATTCCGTTTAGCAAGGCATGAAGTGCCGTGGAGCAGGTTATAGAATGAGATAAATCGGGACCTTTAGATTTTAAATCGTGGGCTACCCAGGTAGAAATATTCCCCAAAGTAGTGGTTGGTGATGCTAAAGTAGGCGTTTTACCAGTTTCTAAAAACTCCTGATGATGTTTTTCGAAAAGTTCCGTTGCGCCTCGTGAAGAACCGATATTTACGCCAAATTCTGAATCATTCCAACCCGCATTTTTCACTGCTTCTCTCGAAGCTAAAATGGCATATAAAACGGAATTATCAAGTGATTTATATTTCGATTCGGAGTTTCGAAGTAGCTGAACTTCTTTTATCAAGTCATCAGAAAGTGGCGCTACAAAATTTAAATGTTCACCAATCTTTTTTTCGAGAATTAAGGTTCTTGGATTCAGATATTCCGTCCAAACTTCGTTAGTAGTTTTTCCTAGTGCAGAAAACGAGGCAATGGAAGTTATGGCAATAGGGGTTTTCAAGGTATTCGAATTATAGTTTTGTTACTGCAAAACTAGACTATTTCAAGCGCTTTTTCTACAGTAGTATATACTTTTTGTAATTGTGAATCGGTAATTACATAAGGTGGTAATATGTAGATAATGTTTCCGACCGGTCTAAGAATTATTCCATTTTCAATAAAAAAGTTATAAAGTTTGTTTCGCATAGTACCGTAATAACTTTCTTGACTTTCTGTTTTAACTTCTAAGGCAAAAATAACGCCGAGAACTCTAGTGGTTTTTACTTTAGGATGTGCTTTTATTTTTTTTTCAAAAACTAAATGAGATTGATTTATTCTAGCAATATTTTCTTGCGTTTCGGCCGCTTCCATTAAAGCAATACTAGCCAAAGCGGCAGCACACCCCGTTGGATTAGCGGTAAAAGTATGTCCGTGTAGCAGGGCTTTATTGGTGTCATCATCATAAAATCCGTCAAAAATTTCTTGACAGAAAGTAGTAATGGCCATTGGAATAGTTCCGCCAGTAAGTGCTTTAGATAAGCACATCATATCGGGTTTGTTCTGAAGGTAATCCGATGCAAAAGTTTTTCCTGTTTTTCCAAAACCCGTCATCACTTCATCGGCAATGGTAAACACTTTGTTTTGATTGCAAATTTCGATCAGCGTATCTAGAGCTTCGGCAGCATACATTACCATTCCGGCTGCACCTTGAACCAAAGGCTCAAATATAAAAGCGGCATATTCATTAGTAGAAACCAAATCTTTCAAAGCATGGATGCTTTTCTCTTCATTTCCTTTTGTCGGAACAGGAATTCGAACGATTTCTAGTAATGAACCTTTAAAAGCTTCTGTAAAAATAGAAATACCACTAGAAGCCATTGCTCCAAAGGTATCTCCGTGGAAGGCGTCTTCAAATGCAATTATTTTTGTTCGTTTTTCACCTGCATTAAAATAATATTGCAAAGCACCTTTAAGTGCCACTTCGACAGCAGTCGAACCATTATCGGAATAGAATAGTTTCTTTTGATTATTAGGCAAAATTTCCATCAGCTTTTCGGCTAATAAAACGGCTTTGTCATGTGTAAAGCCACCAAACAACACATGTTCTAAAGTGGTTAACTGTTTATATATTGCATCGGCTATAATCGTGTTTGAATGACCAAACGGATTCACCCACCAGGAAGCAATAGCATCAATATATTCTTTGCCATTTTCATCCCAAAGCAGTGCCTCTTTTCCTTTGACAATTGCCGGAAAATTAGGGGCTGTTTTGTGCTGCGTATACGGATGCCAGTTGTATAATTGGTCTCTTTCGGAAAGGGTCATTTTTTAATTAGATAATAGATTATAGACGATAGACTTATAGATGATAGATTTGATGGATAAGATTGTCTATTCATCTATTCTCTCTCATCTCTATAAATTTAAAAGGTTGTCACGAAACTTATCAGCATAATAACCAATCACATTGGCATCAAAATAAGGTTCGTTATCAATTCTGCCAATACATTTTATTCCGGTTTTATTTAGGATAATTTCTTCGGTGGCTTTGTTTTCATCTCCCGAAAAAATGATACCAGCTATTGATATTTTTCTGCTTTGCAATCCTTCAACAGTTAAAAGGGTGTGATTAATACTTCCCAAATAATGACGAGAAACGACAATAACTTTATAGTCTTTTTGAATTAAATCGACCACGCAATCAGAATCATTTAACGGAACTAAAATTCCACCTGCACCTTCAATTACAAGGTGATTATCGGTTTTGGGTTCTTTTATGTTTTTTAAATCAATAACAACTCCATCAATACTTGCAGCATAATGTGGACTTGCAGGAGTATTCAACGCATAGGCATTGGAGTGAAATTGTGATTTTTTATTTGAGATTCGAGATTTGACTTTGTGCGTATCACTAGTATCTAAATCGCCCGCCTGTATAGGTTTCCAATAATCGGCTTCTAAAGCTTCCACCACAATGGCTGAAGCAACAGTTTTTCCGACATCGGTTCCTATTCCTGTGATAAAAAGTTTCATTTATTGAATTCGTGTTTACAGATTTGACATTGGTATTTGTATTTTGAATAGATAGGGAAAATAGTTATTAGCCAAGCAAAAATAAATGCTAAAAGGGATTTCCAATCTTTAATCGAAGTGATCCTATCGGTTTGCTCCGCTTCGCATTTCGGGCAGATTATAAGCTTATCATCATCATCAACCGAATACAAACTTACCTCGTTTAGGATTTCATTGGCTTTAGAAGCATCTTCCGTTTTGACAAACAACTTAATACCACCAACCGCATTACTGTATAAAGGATTGGAATCAATAATAGTAATATCTCTCAAAAAAACTGCTATGCCTTGGCTTTCTAATTTTCCTTGGTAGATAATAGCTTCGCTTGAATATTGAAAACGACGTAATAAAGTAAATTGATCTTCTGTCATAATTTAGAATACAAAAGTAGCTAACAATTCCAATACATTCGAAATTTCATTTTGGGAATTATAGCTATGTAAGCAAAAACGCAATCGCTCCTGACCTTCGGGAACGGTTGGAGATATAATTGGTTTTACATCAAATCCTTTTTCTTGTAGTTGATTTGCTATGTTTTTTACTTTTTCATTACCCGGAATAATGGCACATTGAATGGCAGACTTACTGTATACAAAAATTGGTTTTAAGCCCAAACGAACTTTCTCTTGATTAAAGAAAACAATATTCGATTTTAAGGTTTCTATAGCAACTTTTTCTTTTTCTAGGGTTTTATATGAAAGCAAAATAGTGGCTACACTGTGAGGAGAAAGCCCTGTGGTATATACAAAGCTTCGGGCAAAGTTGACCAAATAACTTTTTAAAGATTCATTTCCTAAAACGGCTGCTCCATGACAACCCAATCCTTTTCCGAAAGTGTTTATTCTTGCAAATACCTTGTCTTGCAATTTTAAGCTTTGTATAACACCTTCACCTTGATTTCCAAAAACACCCAAAGCATGCGCTTCATCAACAATCATATAAGCGCCATATTTTTCTGATAGGGATATCATTTGTTCTAAATTAGGAGTGTCTCCATCCATAGAAAAAACGCTTTCGGTGACGATGAAAATTGTATCAGGTTTCGAGTTTTGGTTTTCGAGTTGTTTTTTTATAAGCTTCTCTAAATCTTCGGTATCGTTATGGTAAAACTTAAAACTTTTAGCATGGCTCATTTTAATACCATCTCGAATCGATGCGTGACAAAATTCATCATATAAAATAAGATCATTTCGTTGAGGTACTGAACTAAACAATCCCACATTAGCATCGTAACCCGAATTGAAAATAAGAGAAGATTCGACTTTGTGAAACTGAGCAATAAAAGCTTCAGCTTCTTCGTATATTATATGATTTCCAGAAAGTAAGCGCGAACCAGTAGCGCCGTTTACTTTAATGTTTTTGTCTAAAAGATATTCATGTGTTTGATGAAAGATAATTTCATTTTTTGCAAAACCGATATAATCGTTAGACGCAAAATCAATTAGTGAATTTGAAGAAGGAAGTTTTCGTAAAGCATTTTGTTCTTCACGAAGTTTAAGTTTTTTCTCTAATGATTTAGGCCATTTTTCCATCATTCAAAAATAAGCATCTTTTATAAAAAGGAATTAATTAAATTGATAATTTAAAGCATAGAATTGGAGAATATTTATAAATTTGGCAACCTAAACCTATAAAAAATGAAAAATATTTATGTTTCAATGTTTTTGGCGTTAGTAAGTTTAACTTCTTTTGCTCAATCAAAAAGCATCTGGAAATCAATTACTGGTTCAGAAGTAACTTCTCAAGACAAAATCAGAAGAAATTCAACCCCAAGAAATTTCGAATTATTCCAATTGGATTTAAATTCACTAAAAGCAACATTACAAAATGCTCCAATGCGAGATAGTAAAGTCATGTCTAAAGTTATTATTGAGTTGCCAAATGCCGAAGGACAACTTAACCATTTTAGAGTAGTTGAAACCCCTTCTATGGAACAAGCTTTGGCTCTTAAATACCCAATGATAAAAACCTATGCCGCACAAGGAATTGAAGACCCAACGGCTGTTGCACGATTTTCAGTTACACAATTGGGATTGCATTGCATGACATTATCGGGAGAAAAGAGCACCGTTTTTATTGACCCCTATACTGAGGATAGAAACACTTATATAGTGTATGCTAAAAAATCTTTGGAGAGAAATGGAAATGATTTTATGTGTTTAACGGAACAAGGCATAGATTTACCATCTTTAGGTGAAAAGCAAGATAAAAATTCAAACGTTGTTTTAAACATCAATGATAGAAAATTACGAACGTATCGTTTGGCCCAATCTTGTACAGCGGAATATGGAAATATTTTTGCAGGAAACGGTACTGACGCCCAAAAAAAAGCCAATATTCAAGCTCAAATGACTATTACGATGACTAGGGTTAATGGGATTTATGAAAAGGATTTATCTATCACTTTGATTTTTATTGCAAATAATGATCAGTTGATTTATTTTGGGAGTACAGCTGCAGATCCATGGAGTGGCGAGTTTAATACACAAACTGGATTTACAATAGATGAAACAATTGGTTTTGACGGTTATGATATTGGACATAATTTTAACACTTCTGGTGGTGGTAATGCCGGATGCATCGGTTGTGTTTGTAGTACGAATTCTGATCCAAGCGGTGGGTTTCACAAAGGAACTGGAATGACAGGTTCTAATAATCCAACAGGAGATGCTTTTGATATTGATTATGTAGCACACGAAATGGGACATCAATTTGGAGGATTTCACACGCAAAGTAGTTCTGGATGTCGTTCAGGAAGTGGTTTAACCGAAGTGGAGCCAGGTTCTGGTTCCAGTATTATGGGATATGCGGGAATTTGTCCAACAAATGTTCAAAACAATAGTGATGATTATTTTGCCTATGTAAATATTAGAGATATTTCGGCCAATATTAAGAATGGAACTAGTTCTTCCTGTCCACAAATAACCGATTTTGTCAACAATCCTCCAACCGCCAATGCGGGAAGTGATTATGTTATTCCTAAATCAACTGCCTTCATGTTAACAGGGACAGCTTCTGACCCTGATGGAGATGCCATTACGTATAATTGGGAACAAAATGATCCTGGGAATCCAAATTCTTCTTCAGCACCAACCGCTACAAGAGCTGTGGGACCAATGTTTAGATCGCGTCCTAGTTCTACTTCACCAATACGATTTATGCCTGCTTTAGCCACAGTTCTATCGGGAGCAACTTCAAATACTTGGGAAGTTTGTCCTTCGGTGGCAAGAGATTTGAATTTTTCATTTACCGTTAGAGATAATAAAGCGGGTGGTGGGCAAACCGCTTCAGACCTGATGAAAGTAACGGTTAACGGAACTGCTGGACCATTTTTAATTATAACTCCAAATACAGCTGTCAGTTGGGCTGCAGGATCAACTCAAAATGTAACTTGGGATGTGGCAGGCACTACTGCAAACGGAGTTAATACGGCTTTTGTAGATATTTATTTATCGACAAATGGAGGAAGTTCATTTCCGATTTTAGTAGCGAGTAAAGTACCCAATGACGGTTCAGAAATAATTTCAATTCCAAATAGTGTGGGTACTCAAAATAGAATCATGGTAAAAGGATTTAACAACATTTTCTATGATGTTTCTAATACTAATTTTACGATAACAGCTCCTACAGCCACTTTCTTGCCAGCATTTAATGGAGTAGCCGGCGAACAAAACAAACCTATTTGTACAGGAAATTCCGCTTCTTATGTAATAAATTATTCCGCTTTTGCAGGTTTTTCGGGAGCAACTTCTTTTAGTGCCACAGGAAATCCATCGGGAACAACAGTTAGTTTTTCGCCAACAACAATTAGTGCTGATGGAACGGTTACGATGACAGTTTCTAATACAACAAGTGCTGCACCTGGATTTTATTCTTTGGCTGTTACGGCAACTTCTGGAACAACTTCTAAAGTTATCAATTACTATTTAGAATTATTTAATTCAACTTTCCCTACTATGTCGTTAACATCACCTGCCAATTTAGCAACAGGTATTGCAACCACAGCAACGGTAACTTGGGCTGCAAATTCTAATGCTTCTTCTTACGATGTTCAATTGGCTAATGACGCTTCCTTTGCTGTTGTACTAAATACTGTTACAACAACGACAAATAGTTTTACCTTTACCGGACTTAATCAAACCAGTAATTATTTCTGGAGAGTTTTGCCAAAGAACGTATCGTGTTCAGGAACCTATAGTTCTCCTTTTAGATTCACAACAGGACAATTATCTTGTACAGATTTTAACTCGACTAATGTTCCATTAACAATTGCTGCAACAGGAACACCAACCATCAATTCAACATTGAGTATTCCTCCAGGAGGAACGATTAATAGTATACAAGTTACTATGAATATAACGCATACTTGGATTAATGATTTAGTGGCAACTTTAATTAGTCCAACCGGCACCCAAATTAATCTATTTACAAATCCCTGTGTAAGTGATGCAATTGAAGATATTGACGCTACTTTTAGTGACAATGGAGTTGCGGTAGTTTGTGGTAATAACCCCGGAATTTCTGGAACGGTATTACCAAATCAGTCATTAAGTGGATTGGTAGGTCTAAGTTCAACAGGAACTTGGACACTTAGAATTAGAGATGCTTTTAATCAAGACGGAGGTGCTTTAAATAGTTGGAGTTTAAATATCTGTACTGTTTCGCCAGCGCTAGCAATAAGTGATACGACATTAACCAATTTTGTAATGTATCCAAACCCAAATAACGGAACGTTTACTATCAATTTTGAGGCAGAAAACACCAATCCAGTTGAGGTAAGTGTTTATGATTTAAGAGGACGAGAAGTATATACAAAAAGTTATGCTAATCAATCCCTTTTTAATGAGTCAATAGATTTAGGAGCAATTCAGTCGGCAGTATATTTGTTAAAAGTTAAAAACGGAACTCGATCTGCAACTAAGAAAATAGTAGTTGATAAATAAAATCAATTTGTACTCTAAAATTAAAAGTCCAGCTTTAAGTTGGACTTTTTTGTAAACGATATTTACTAGCCCAGATTACCTCACTAATGTAATATTGGTTTCGGTGTTCGGTGAATTTCTTTTGAAGTGGCATCCTTTTATACCTGTCAGGATTTAAAAACCTGACAGGTATAAAAAATAAAACGGAAAGCTGGAAACACCTGCCTGCCTGCAGGCAGGGCTCCTAAAACTGACTCTGTCAAAGCAACTGTTGAAGTAAATTAATTTAGCTTAAATAAAAAAGCCCAACACTATAGGTCGGGCTTTCTCTTTTATTTAGAATCGTCTTAGTCAGCTAAAACAATTACTTTATTGTCTTTCATTTCAATAGTTCCTGAATTGATTTCCAAAAGGTAGTTTTGATCATTTACTTTGGTAAACTTATCCGCCACTTCTTTTTGGATATTAAAACTAGCGGCTTCAATTTTTACGACACCGTGTTTTAAAATAGAAACTATTGGGGCGTGGTTGTTTAATATTTGAAACGAACCTACTTCGCCAGGTAAAGTAACCGAGGTAACTTCTCCTTTAAATAATGTAGCTTCTGGGGATACTATTTCTAAAATCATTTTTTTTAGTTTATGGTTTATCGTTTATGGTTTGTAGTTTAACTATAAACTACGAACAACTAACTACAAACTGTTATTACGCTTCTGCTAACATTTTTTCTCCAGCTTCAATCGCTTCTTCAATAGTACCTTTAAGGTTGAAAGCCGCTTCTGGTAAGTGATCTAGTTCGCCATCAATAATCATGTTGAATCCTTTGATTGTTTCTTTAATGTCGACCAATACTCCTGGGATTCCTGTAAATTGCTCCGCTACGTGGAACGGTTGTGATAGGAAACGTTGTACTCTACGAGCTCTTGATACTGATAATTTATCTTCTTCCGATAACTCTTCCATACCAAGGATGGCGATGATATCTTGAAGTTGTTTGTATTTTTGTAAAATCTCTTTTACTCTTTGAGCACAGTTGTAGTGTTCATCACCTAAGATTTGAGCCGTAAGAATTCTAGAAGTAGAATCTAATGGGTCAACCGCAGGATAAATTCCTAACTCAGCAATTTTACGAGATAATACCGTTGTAGCATCTAAGTGAGCAAAGGTAGTTGCCGGTGCCGGGTCAGTTAAGTCATCCGCAGGAACGTAAACCGCTTGTACCGATGTAATCGAACCTTTGTTGGTAGAAGTAATTCTTTCTTGCATTGCACCCATTTCTGTTGCCAATGTGGGTTGGTATCCTACCGCTGAAGGCATACGACCTAATAGCGCAGAAACCTCAGAACCTGCTTGTGTAAAACGGAAGATATTATCAACGAAGAATAAAACGTCTTTACCTTGGTCAGAACCTGCACCGTCACGGAAGTATTCAGCGATAGATAATCCAGATAAGGCAACACGTGCTCTTGCTCCTGGTGGCTCATTCATTTGACCAAAAACGAAAGTAGCTTTAGACTCTCTCATTCCAAGTTTATCTACTTTAGATAAATCCCATCCTCCATTTTCCATAGAGTGCATGAAATCTTCTCCGTATTTAATAATTCCAGACTCTAACATCTCACGAAGCAAATCGTTTCCTTCACGAGTTCTTTCACCAACTCCTGCGAAAACTGAAAGTCCACCGTGACCTTTAGCGATATTGTTAATCAACTCTTGAATCAATACTGTTTTACCTACACCAGCACCACCAAACAATCCAATTTTACCTCCTTTTGCATAAGGTTCAATCAAATCGATTACTTTAATACCTGTAAATAAAACTTCAGTTGAGGTTGATAAATCTTCAAATTTTGGAGCGGGACGGTGAATAGAAACACCATCATTACCCGCTTTTGGTAAATTTCCTAATCCATCTATAGCATCTCCAATTACGTTGAACAAACGTCCGTAAACATCTGCACCGATTGGCATTTGAATTGGAGCACCTGTAGCGTTTACAGAAGTTCCTCTGCTCAAACCATCTGTTGAGTCCATAGAGATAGTACGCACCGTGTTTTCACCAATATGGGATTGCACTTCAAGTACTAATATTGAACCATCTTTATTAATGATTTCTAATGAGTCATAGATTTTTGGCAACTCAATATCTTTAGTATCAAATACTACGTCTACTACTGGGCCAATGATTTGCGAAACTTTTCCTATTGCTTTTGACATTGTTTATGTATTTATTAAATAGCTATTTAGGTTTGATTAAAATACCTCTTTTTTCAGAGCGCAAAGATAATTTTTATAAACCGAATAATCAATAAAATTTTTATAAAAAAGAGAAGATTTTTTGAATACGTATAAAAACAAAAAACCACCCTATGAAAATAGGATGGTTTTAATCGTAATAATTTTATTTTATAAAGAAGAAGGAAATAAAATTTGATATTGTCCTAAGTTAACTCCTTTAAAATTTGAACCATATTTAGCATTAATTGCTTCTATAAATTTATTAGCAATTAAAGCATAACCTTTTGGACTTGGATGAACACCATCTAATGAGAAAGAATTACCCGTAACATAAGTAGAAGTCATAGTATATCCGTTATAAACTAACCCTCCATTAGCAACTTGATTTAAAGCCGCATTGGCATCTACAAAAGCTAATCCTTTACTGTTTGCTAATGATAAAATAGTCGCGTTATAGGCATCTGTGGCAGTTTTAACTTCAGCAGTTTCACTAGCTGTTAAAACAGCACCATCTTGTAATGGATATGAAACACCTCTTGTGTTAAATGGAGATGGTGCACCGGCCTGAATATTATTAGGTGGAGAAATTAATCCACGAGTAGGTAATAAGATATAATCTCTAGAACCAGCTGCATTACTTGCGTGTCTAGCTTGACCATAGATACTGCCAAGATATGCTGCAGTAGTTGGTCCAAGAAGTGGCGTTAAAGCAGCAGTTATTTGAGTAGAAATATTTGGTAATGACTCATCTATTATTAAAAGAGGATTCGCTTCAATAGTAGCCGGATTACCGTCATCGGTTGCTAAAGTTACAAAACGTGGTGGTAGTCCAGCTCCTGCAAGAGCAGAATTGATTCCGCCAAATAATAAATTTAATTGACCTGCACTAGCGGCTGGTAATCCTGGAATCGGATTGGTTGGCACTGCAGTAAAAAAGGGTACAGAAGTAACATAAGGTAGGTTAGCAACAACTCCTTTTGCACCACCAGCTGTTAATTGTGTTACCAAAGTAGAATAGACACTAGCAAATACATTTGGATCAGTAATATCATTTCCACCATAGGTTGTTGGGTCTAAATTACCAGTTTGATTTGTACCTGTTCCTCCAGAGGTAGCATAAGATAATACATCATTATTACCTATCCATAATGAAAAGAATGTTGGAGTCTGAGCTACAGCATCAGCTAAAACAGTAGTTCCTGGACTAGATGCAAAACGAACAAAATAAGGATTAGAGGCTCCTGAAGCTACTCCGGCAACATTACCATATCCTGGCGCAACTAAGTGGAAACTTTTAGCTCCTGGAATCCCCATATTATTATATTGTCCAGTCAGTATATTACTTACTTCGGTAGTTGTAGCACCCGAAACAGGCGTAGGAATATTACCCGGCGCCAAAAATAATCTTGGCCCTTGAATTTGAAAGCCACCTAACAATAGTCCACCTACGTTATCATTCATAAAGGGAGTTTTGAATTCTCCACCCCCAACTAATGCAAACTGTTGAGACAGTAGATTTGGATAAGAACCTTCTTGACCTGCAATAAAAAGAGCACCATCACTATATCCTGCAGTCAATGAATTCCCTAAAGAAACGTATTTTGAAAAATCTGCTGTTCCTGCCGTAAGTGGCAAACCGTCTGATGAATTAGTATCTATTCCCGAATCGTCATCACTATTACATGCTACAAAGGTTAACGAAACCAATAATAGCCATTTGAAATTTTTTATCATAACTTTTAAATTATATATTCTTATTGATTATTATGGATTAATTGTTATTGAAGCAAACCATTGTTGTCCAATAGCACCAGCTCCGATTACTTGAATATAGTCTTCACCGAATAAATTGGTTGCGCCGACTTTTAAAACTGATTTAATTTTTGGGATGGCATAATTTATTTGAGCGTCAAAAACTACGTTTTCAGGAACCATACCGTCAGCAAAAGAAGCTTGCCATAAATACTCGCTATTATATCTTACATTGGTATTGAACCCGAAGTTTTTAAACAATTTTTGATTTCCTAACGACGCTTTCAATCTGTGTTTTGGAGTGTTAAAACTTGGGATAAAACTTGGATCTTTAGCTTGGTCAAATGTGAATTCAGCATAATTATAATTAGCGCTTAATTCAAAATCTTTATACACTTTTTTAGATAATCCGATTCCAAATCCTAACGAAGTAACTTCTGCTTTTGAATTTGAATAGATTTGATATACTCTTCGGTCACCATTTGCCAATGCTAGAACGGCATTTGCAGGGTCAGTAGTAACATCACCATAAAAAGGAGTAACAACTCTTGATTGATTTAAGAAGTCGTTATAGATATTATAATATCCAGTAATGTCAACAGTTAAATCATTATTAATAACTGAACGGTACCCAATATCAAATGCCTGTACTCTTTCAGGTTTTACTAAATCGACATTTGCTACTTGCAAATCGGCTGGATTACCCGATTGTCCAAAAGTTGTGAATGATGATAAAGTATAGGAATTATTGTAGGCATTATTACCATCTAATGTAGCTGTAGCTCCAACTCCAGGTAAACCTAAAGCTTGTCCTGCAGCACTTACATTAAATGTTTCTTGAAAACGGTCTAGGTTATCTTGCGCAGAACCAATCAAAGCAAATGGCCCTAAATCCAAACCAATATAAAGGTCTTGAGTAGTTGGGTTTCTAAAACCAGTTTGGTAAGACGCTCTGAAGTTATGTTGTTTTTTATCTCCAGCTGAGTAAACAAAGGATGCTCTTGGCGAGAAAAACCCGTCAAAAAGCTGCGCTTTATCATATCTAACTGACCCAGTGAATTTTAATCGATCTTCCATAAATTTTTTCTGAACTTGGACATACGCGCCAAATTCACTATATCTGATTGGACCATCAAAATCAGTAAAAATAGTTCCGTTAGAATTTAATTCATATTGTCTGGCAGATCCTCCAAGTTGAAATTCTGCAAATTTTATATGATCTCTAAAATTGTAATTCACATCACTATGATATATTTTAGATTGGTCTTGAAATCTAGAACCAGTGGTTAAACTAGGGTCAGCAGAAATAGTCGCTAAGGCATTATTAAAATCTGTTGATCCTGGTAAAAATCTACCCGTGTCGGCGGTTGCTCTACCCGCAGCATGGGCTTGCTCTGGAGTTGCTCCAGCCAAAGTTGACGATATAAATGCCCCAGCGTATTGGCCAAACCAAGTTCTATCATCTTTCCATGCTCTATTTACATTCCATGCAGCAAAACGCATATCGTATGAGTCTCCTGCATTTTCAGCGGTCAAATAGGCCCTTGCAAAATAATTTTTTCCTTTGAACTCAAGTCTTGTTTGGTTCATAAAGAAATTTTTCAAAGAATATCTATTAGCTCCTTGATAAATGGTGTTTCCTAAACCAACTTTATGTTGGAAGATGATTTCATTATCATCTGCCCACGGTTTGAAGTGTAAAGAGAAATCTGCTTTTACACTTTTTACGCTATTATCAGTTAAATCTTGTTCTCTATAACCTGTTCTTGAAACATTGTAATTTGGTAATAAGTTAACTGCTGATGCTGGGATTAAACCAGCGGCCGCCAATCCAACACCTACACTTTTTATATTGGTAGAAACCTCATCTCCATAGGTATTCAATCCGTCATAATTTGGATTTGTAGCTGAGCCAGTGTTGTTTGTTGTTAAATCTCTGGTGTCACCAGCAATCCACTCTGTAGCTTTTAAGAATGAGAAGTTAGCTTTTGCTGCAAAATGAGGTGTAAAAGCATGAGCTGCTCTTAGACCAAAATCCCAATAATCATTCGTTCCGGCAATTTCTTGGGTTGTTTGACCGTATTTAAAGTAGAAGCTTAATCCTTGATTGGTAAACGGACTTTTACTATTCATGAACATAATTCCGTTAAAAGCATTCGCACCATATAGTGCTGATGAAGCTCCAGGTAGAAGTTCTACATTAGCTACATCTAATTCGGAAAGCCCAATTAAATTACCTAAGACAAAGTTCAAAGCAGGAGAAGAGTTATCCATACCATCAACTAGTTGCATAAAACGGGTATTGGCAACCGTTGCAAAACCTCTGGTATTAACGGATTTAAATCCTAAACTACTCGTGTTAAAGTGAACTTCTTTAAGGTTTTCTAATCCATCGTAGTAACTTGCTGCGGTAGTAGCTTTAATAGCTTGTAAGCTCATCCTTTCGATAGTTACAGGAGATTCTAAAACTCTCTCAGGTGTTCTAGAGGCAGAAACTACAATTTCATCAAGTTTAGTTTCCTCATCAGTTAAAACTGCGGTAACTTTTTGATTGTTTGTTGTAATGCTAACTTTTTTTGATCCAAAACCAATGCTTGATACTTCAAGGTCGAATGGTGGTTTTTTGTTAGTTGTTAAACTAAAATTTCCATCGGCATCTGTTACAGCACTAGAGTTATCTCCAGCTACTTTAACATTGGCACCAGGAATTGGTTCGTTCTTACTGTCTTTTACCGAACCCGTTATTGAAGTTTGCGCATACGTCATGCCGCAAAAAAACAATGAAACGATAAATAAATAAATCTTCATTTGGTTTAAATTTTGTTGGTTTAAGTAGCCAAAGTACAAATATTTCTTTTATATTATTAAAAAACTATAGGTATTTTTATTGATAATTTATTTTTGAGTTTATAAATCATTGAAATAGAATTTATGATATTATTAAGGAATTGTATTTATAATTAGAAAAAATACTATGCACACATAGAAAACGAAACTTTAATTTAAATTAATCATAATATTTTGAGCAAAAAAAAGCGAGACCATGTCTCGCTTTTATATTATTATTTATTTTTTAAAACTATTCTACAGTAACTGATTTTGCTAAGTTTCTAGGTTGATCCACGTTGCAACCTCTCATTACAGCGATATGATAGGATAGTAACTGTAATGGAATTGTTGTAATCAGTGGTGATAAGGCGTCTGATGTCTCTGGAATTTCAATAACGTGATCAGCTAAACCTTTTACTTGTGTATCACCTTTGGTAACCACAGCAATAATTTTTCCGCTTCTTGATTTAATTTCCTGAATGTTACTTACAACCTTATCGTAATGACCTTGCTTTGGAGCAATCACAATTACCGGCATTTGTTCATCAATTAAGGCAATGGGTCCGTGTTTCATTTCAGCCGCAGGATATCCTTCGGCATGAATGTACGATATCTCTTTAAGCTTCAAAGCGCCTTCGAGTGCTACTGGAAAATTAAAACCTCTTCCTAGATATAAACAGTTGGTGGCATCTTTAAATTTAGCTGCAATTTCTTTAGCCATTTCATTAGTTGATGCCAATGCTTCGGCTACTTTTTCTGGAATAACTTCTAATTCTTGAAGGTATCTATGAAAATCTGAGTTTGACAAAGTTCCTTTAGCTTTGGCTAAGCGCAATGCAATCATCGTTAAAACGGTGATTTGTGTAGTAAATGCTTTAGTAGAGGCAACTCCAATTTCTGGACCGGCATGCGTATAAGCGCCAGCATTGGTTTCTCTAGAAATAGATGAGCCAACAACATTACATACCCCGAAAACGAAAGCGCCCTTTTCTTTGGCTAACTTTATGGCCGCTAAAGTATCTGCAGTTTCTCCTGATTGTGATATAGCAATTACCACATCGTTTTTATTGATGATTGGGTTTCTGTATCTAAATTCGGACGCATATTCAACTTCAACAGATATTCTTGCAAACTCTTCAATAATATATTCCGCTACTAATCCGGCATGCCATGAAGTTCCGCAGGCAACAATGATAATTCTCTCGGCATGAAGAAATTTTTCAATATTATCTTCTATACCAGCCATTTGAATAATGCCTTGATTAGCTAAAAGTCTTCCTCTATAAGTATCCTTAATTACATTTGGTTGCTCATAGATTTCTTTCAACATAAAATGATCATAGCCACCTTTTTCAATTTGCTCCAAATTCATTTGAAGTTCTTGAATATAAGGATCAACAAGTGAATCGTCTTTTATTTTTCTAATTTTCATCGGTTTATGAAGTCTGACAATTGCCATTTCTTCATCTTCTAAATAAATAGCGTTAGAAGTATATTCAATAAAAGGAGAGGCATCAGATGCAATGAAAAATTCATTTTCACCCACACCAATTGCAATTGGACTTCCTAATCTTGCTACTATAATTTCATCTGGATTTTCTCTATCAAACACACAAATAGCGTAAGCGCCAACGACTTGGTTTAGTGCTATTTGCACAGCTTTTCCAAGTTTAACATTCTCTTTCTTTTTTACGTCTTCTATTAAGTTTACTAAAACTTCAGTATCCGTATCTGATGTAAATGTATAACCTCTTTTTAATAACTCTTTTTTTAAAGGTTCATAGTTTTCGATGATTCCGTTGTGAATAATCACTAAGTTACCTGAATTAGAAACATGTGGGTGTGAATTGATGTCATTTGGAACTCCGTGGGTTGCCCAACGAGTATGTCCCATTCCAATTGTTGCCTTAGAAGCAGCAATATCTTTTGATTTTTCTTCAAGATCAGATACTTTGCCTTTGGTTTTAGCTATCTTAAGCTGATTGCCTTCACATAACATTATTCCAGCACTGTCATAACCTCTATATTCTAATCTTTTTAATCCTTTAATTACTATTGGATACGCTTCTCTAAATCCAATATAGCCAACAATTCCGCACATACTATTTTGTATTAATTAGGTTTAGTATAATATACTTCAAGTTTTAACTTTTTTTCTTCAGGAACAGAAGGATGAGTGCCATATAATATTGTCCCTAATGGGCTTAACACTGACATTTTCGGTGCTCTGTCAATATTAGTATTGGGGTTTCTAAGTTTTGAAAAACCAATAGTTGAAATATCTTCAGTTACTGAAAGTCCAAGACGAACATTTGTAGAATCGTTTTTAATTAAGTTTCTTAAATGGTTCGTAATTTTGATTTTATATTTGGTTCCTTTATTTACAAAAACACCATCGTCATTCTTTTGTTTTAGTATTTTTCCGGTATCATTTAAAATAATTCCGCCAAAAACAATTTTGTTAAATTTCGGGAATGATCCGATAGATGAATTATCAATAGCATAATCAAATAAAGCTCTCTTATTAGTCAAATCATAGAGCAATATTCTACTCGGTTCAATGGTAGAAAGATTACTCACTTTATCTTTTGCAATATAAAATACAAGATTGGCTTCGTTAACCATCCATCTATTTTTTATAGAGTGATAAATTTGTCCTGGGTTTTGATTTATTAAAGGATATCTGAGATCGTCAAGTTCATCTGAAATTCCGTTTGGACTATTCGTTTTTGTATAAATAAAATAATTGCCAGCGGTTGGATTTCCACTTACATCACGTGGAATTACATCACCATTTTCATCAATAGGATTTCCACTAACAGGATCTTTTTTTATTTCATATCTATAGGTGTCATAATTACTATCGGAAGGATTGCCAAACAAATCAATCATTCCTACTGAACCTTCACCGCCTTTTAAATAAAGTGTTGAAGCTTCACTCGAACTATTTGCTGCATTTAAATAATCGACATTTTCGTTAAAATTTTGTAATAAACTAATGCAGTTTCCAGTCATATTTATGGCAAGAGTTTTATTTACTCTTTCAAAAGTTACAGTTGTACCAGTCGTTTTCTTTTTATCTTCATTATAATACAGCGTAATTTTCCCTGCTTTAAAGTTTAACATAGCCATATGGCCAGGGTTTCCGTTTTCTGCTTTAAAATAGATGCCTCTAAAATAATTTTTAAAAACGGTATTGTCTAATAATTTTCCAGAAGGAGCGTTAATAATAAGGTTGTTGAAAACGGCATTGTTTAAATGCAATCTCATCGATGGCGCACTTCTAGTATATACTGGTTCGTTTTCGTTATTTAATACTGAAGTTCTATGCTCTCTCTTATCAAAATAAAAAGCACTATTTTCATGTCCGTCTGAATTACGAGGGTCAGAAGTTGGCAAATCATTTAGTACTACGGGAATTTTATTATTATCTATAGTATTGTTTTCATCTGAATAAAAATCTTGTAATTGCGTTAATGACTGACCAGGGTCTAAGTCCCTCAAAAAGAAGTTCGATTGATAAACGCTTAGTTTAAATTTAGAATCGGGACTTCCGTAAATAGAATCCAAGCGAAAAGTAGATACATCACCTTCTTTTTTCACAAAGGTTCTGAAATAAGGAACCTCCATAACAACACTGTCAAGTACTGTTGGTGTTACATCATATTCATTTGCATCTATATTGTTAAACTTTGGATTTAATGTCCCAAGCTCAATTTGAGTAACAAAGTTAGCTTGTGTTGTTCCAAAAGCCGGATTCTGATAAAAACCAAATGGATTAATGGTTAAATTATTAGAAGCAATAGGACCCAGTTTTTGATTATAAGATTTGATAGAAATATCTGTGTTTCTCTCGAAATTAAAGTGATTGTCTCCGACAATATCGGTCCCAATTTCATTATAATCTTTATCACAAGCAACAAAAACAATTGTGATTATTCCAAATAAAATAGTTTGTAAAAATGATTTATTGTACATAAAATAGTAATCTGGTTTTTTAAGCAAGCATATTTTTATAAAAACTAGTATAGGCTTCTGCAAATTTATCTTTAGAGGTGAAAGGTAAAAAAGGGATTCCTAATGATTCTATATATTTTGTTAAACTTGGGGTAATATTTTCAGAAGCAATAACAACAGCATCAGAATGATTAATAGCTGCTTTGATTAGATTTTCATAATTAGGAATTTCTATATCGGTTATGGCTTCATGTGGAATATTATCGAATTTTATTTTGTTAATCATTTCACTATCTAAAGTGCCTTCAAATGATTGTCCGTAAACCGATGTCACAATTTTAGTTTCAGAAAACAACGCTTCATCTTTATAATAGTGTTTCATATAGATTGGCAACAAACTAGCCATCCAACCATGAACATGAATAATATCGGGAACCCAATTTAATTTCTTAACTGTTTCAACAACACCTTTTGCGAAAAAAATTGCTCTCTCATCATTATCAGGATATAAAACACCTTCTTCATCACTAAAAGTAGCCTTACGTTTAAAATATTCATCGTTATCAATAAAATAAACTTGAATTCGTTCTTTCGGAATTGAAGCGACTTTTATGATTAATGGCATGTCTAAGTCATTTACGACTAAATTCATTCCTGATAATCGGATAACCTCATGCAATTGGTGTCTTCTCTCGTTGATATTTCCATATCGTGGCATGAAAATTCTAATTTGTCCACCTTGATCGTTAATCATTTTGGGAACATCATAAGACATTAAAGAAACCTCATTTTCAGCCAAATAAGGCACCACTTCAGATGATACATACAATATCCTCTTATCTTCCATAATCTAATCTACTTTTATTTATTGGCAATAAAAAACAGGCAAAAGTACAAAAATTTATGCAGTTATTTATGAAAATGGTAAGTTTGCAATTCATTTAATGAAAGCCAATGCTTCTTTTTAATACTCAAAACGAATTAATTTCTCATCTAAATTTTATTTCTAACGAATCATCATCTATTGGTTTTGTCCCAACAATGGGCGCGTTACATCAAGGACACATGTCTTTACTTGAAGAATCATTAAGAAACAACACCATTAATGTCATCAGTATCTTTGTTAACCCAACACAGTTTAATAACCCAGAAGATTTAGCAAACTATCCTAAAACTTTAGTAAAAGATATGGATAAAATTAAAATGATTTCTGACGAAATAATTGTTTTTGCTCCTAGTGTAGAAGATATGTATCAAGGTAAAACAGAATCACAACATTTTGATTTTGACGGACTAGAAAATCAAATGGAAGGCAAATTTCGTCCCGGACATTTTGATGGCGTTGGAACGATTGTAAAACGACTTTTTGAAATAGTAAAACCAACCAATGCCTATTTTGGCGAGAAAGACTTTCAACAATTACTAATCATAAAAAAAATGGTTGAAAAGTTAAAAATGAAGGTTAATGTTATGGGTTGTCCTATTTATAGAGAACCCAATGGCTTGGCAATGAGTTCGCGTAATGAAAGACTAACTCCTCTAGAAAGACAAAAAGCAGCCATCATATTTCAAACGATTCTAAAGGCAAAAAATTTATTTACTTCAAAATCAGTTAATGAAGTCACACAATTTGTAAAAAATGAATTAATAAAGTATCCTGACTTTGAATTAGAATATTTTCAAATAGCCGACGAATCTACCTTACTGCCGTGTATTAGAAAGAGTAAGTCAAAGAAATATCGTGCGTTTATTGCAGTTTTTGTTAACAAAATCAGATTGATTGATACCATTTCATTAAATTAATTTACTTTTGCGCCATGCAAATTGAAGTAGTAAAATCTAAAATCCATAGGGTAAAAGTTACGGGAGCCGATTTAAATTATATCGGTAGCATAACTATTGACGAAACCCTGATGGATGCCTCAAATATTATTGAAGGCGAAAAAGTTTCTATTGTAAACGTGAACAATGGGGAACGTTTTGATACGTATGTTATTAAAGGGATTAAAAATTCTGGTGACATTACATTAAATGGTCCAGCTGCTAGAAGAGTTCAAAAAGGTGATGTAATTATCATTATGTCGTATGCCAGAATGGATTTTGAAGCAGCAAAAAAATTCAAACCCTGGATGATTTTCCCGAATGAGGATGATAATTCCTTAACTTAAAATATCTTGAAAAATCAGATCGGCAAATGGTTGACTATTCTAATTCCTCTTTTCATTGGTATTGGAATAATATTTTATCAATATACTTCATTAACAGCCGATGAATTAGAGAAGATTCAAGTTAGTTTTCAAAAGGCAAATTACTACTATATTTTATTGTCTCTTTTTATTGCCATGTTTGGTTATTGGTCAAGAGCATATCGTTGGAAGTTTGCTTTAAATCATTTAGGGTATCACACTAAATTCTCCACTAATTTTTTCACAGTATGTGTGTCTTATTTGGTTAATTTAACTGTTCCGAGATCCGGAGAAATTTCGCGCGCTGCTTTATTAAAAAAATACGAAAATGTTCCTTTTGATAAGGCATTCGGTACCATAGTTGCTGAGAGAATAGTTGACTTATTTATATTTTTTCTTTTTGTTTTAATTGGATTTTTATCTCAGTTTGATGAAATATATCAATTCTTACTAAACAAAAATGTCTCCTTTCAATCCTTGATTATTACGGGTATTATTGGATTAGTTTGCTTTATTATTTTTGTTCTAATTTGGATTTATGCCGAATGGAAAATAATAATCAAACTAAAGGAAAAGTTATCCGGATTAATTGAAGGAATCACCACAGTCTATAAAATGAAAGATAAATGGAAGTATATTTTTCATTCTTTTTTCATTTGGTTTTCCTATTTAACGATGTTTTACGTTACTATTTTTGCTTTGCCAGAAACATCACATATTAGTTTTGATGTGGTGATTATGGGCTTCATCTTTGGAAGTTTGGCAGTAGGATTTTCTAATGGAGGATTGGGTGCTTATCCTTTCTCGATAGCGTTGATTTTTTCTCTTTACGGAATTACAAATGATGTAGGAACCGCCTTTGGTTGGTTAGTTTGGACGTCACAAACTATTTTGACCATTTTTCTTGGGCTACTATCTTATATATTACTACCTATTCTAAATAGTACTAAATAATTATTTTAAAATTGCTTTTAACATAGCATCATCTTTTAGAATAATCGTGAAGTATTGGCTTTCGCCAAATAATTGTCGAGCAAATTCTGCAGTGATATATTTTTTGACCAAATCAGTAGTACCATTAAGCTTCATTTCAAATCCGTGGTCTTTCAAATAGCTTTCAAATTTTGAAATATAACTCGTGTCTTTTTCTATGGTATTGATAAAATCTTGAAATAGCAATCCCTTAAAGCTGTTTGGATTTTTGTCAAATTGCTCAAAAACAAAATGCCCCATAATTCCTGAATTCAGAATATATGCCAAACCTTCTTCTCCTTTTTTGACTTCGAGCGGAACAAATATATCTGGAACAATTCCGCCGCCGCCATAAACAATTCGGCCTTTTTTAGTTTTAAATTTTAAAGAATCAGCTACTTTTATTTTATCTTTTGCATAGAGTTCTCCACTTTCAAAACGGGATTCAAAATCCTGATCATACTTTTCGATTTCCCCTTTGGTGTAGGGTTTTTGTATAGAACGACCACTTGGAGTATAGTATCTAGAAATGGTTAATCTAACTGCCGAGCCGTCATCAAAATCAAGTTCTCGTTGTACTAATCCCTTTCCGAAGGAACGGCGACCCACAATAGTTCCTCGGTCATTATCTTGAACAGCACCTGCTAAAATTTCACTCGCTGAAGCAGAATTTTCATCAATCAAAACAAATAATCTGCCCGTTTCAAAAACACCTTCAGAGGTGGCAAATGTTTTTTCAACAGTACCTTTACGGTTTTTGGTGAAAACAATAAGCTCTTTGTCTTTTAAAAATTCATCGGCAATTTCTACCGCTTTTTCAAGATAGCCACCACCATTATCGCGCAAATCAATCAGTAACGTGGTCATACCTTTCTTTTTCAGATGTTCTAACCCAACTTTAAATTCGTCATACGTGTTCTCCGCAAATCGATTGATTTTGATGTAGCCCGAAGTTTTGGTAAGCATTAGATATGTATCTACACTTTTTATAGGCACAACATCTCGTTCTACAGTAATTTTAATTTTTTTATTGGTGCTTTTTCTAAAAATAGTCAATGCTACTTTTGAACCTTCTTCTCCTTTTAATTTATTATACAAACTATCGGTTGGTAATTTTCGACCAAAGATTTTGGTTTTATCTACATATAAAATTCGGTCACCCGCAAGAATCCCAGCTTTTTCAGCGGGACCATTTTCTATAGGTTTTACAACGGCTACGGTATCATTAAACATATAAAAATTGATGCCTACGCCAACAAAATCACCTTTCATAATTTCGGCCTCCGACGATTGTTCGCTCGGCGGAAGATAAATAGAGTGCGGATCAAGATTTGATAAAATACTACTCAATGTCATGTCAACAATGGAGTCTGAATTAACTTCATCTACATATTCTTCGTTGATAAAATCAATTAGCCGTTCAATTTTTGCTTGATGAGCATTGTTTTTGGATAGTGTTCTTTTAGGAAAATTAATCATACCACCAATGATTATCCCCATGGCTACGCAGGCAAATAACAGTAAAGGTAAGTAGTTGTCTTTTGATTTCATTTATGGATGAATTTTATCCTAAATCTTCTATTTGATCCACTGTAACTCCGGCTTTTTCTAAAAATTCTAAACCTGTTGAATCTCTATAACCATTTTGATATACCACTCGTTTTATGCCTGACTGATGAATCAGTTTACTGCATTCTTTGCAAGGCGATAAGGTTATGTATAGTGTTGCATTTTCGCAAGTTTGGGTAGAACGCGCTACTTTAGAAATAGCGTTCGCTTCGGCATGAAGCACAAACCATTGGGTTAATCCTTCTTCGTCTTCACAACAGTTTTCAAAACCTGACGGTGTTCCGTTATAACCATCAGAAATGATCATGCGGTCTCGAACAATTATGGCGCCAACTTGTTTGCGTTTGCAATAGGAAAGTTTGCTCCATTCGGCTGCAATTCTAAGGTATGCGATATCGTATTTGAGTTGTTTTTTTTCTTTCATTTTATAGTGTACTTGTTGTAGCATCTTGTTTTTTTATCTCAAGAATGCTAATCATCAAATGGTTTTTTAACTAGCCCCGATCGAAGCAGTATTTCGTCTTTTGGGACGAGATAAAGCGGAGAGCGGGAAAAAGGTTAGCAAATATACCCAAACCTTTCGCTTCTAATACTGTTATTTATACCAAATTTCATTTTGAATTAGAATCGGAATTATCACACCTACTGTAAATGCAGAAACCATCAAAATCCAGTCTCGCTTCGAAAATTTAAATAAGGTTTGTACAACATAAGCAACAAGTAAAGCCATAATAACGATTATGATCTGTGCCAATTCGATGCCAAGTGCAAATTCAAAAAGAGGTAATAATTTGTCAGTAGGTTTCCCAGAAAGGATACTGTTGAAATAATTAGAAAATCCTAATCCATGAATAATTCCAAAGAAAAGAGTGCAAAATCCAACAAAAGTGATGTTTTCTTTTTTGCTTGACTTTCCGGATATGATTATGTTATATAAAGCCGCAATTAGAATGGTAACCGGAATCAAAAACTCAACAACGGTTGATTTAATAGATAGTATATTGAATACGGAAAGGAATAATGCTAAGGTATGTCCCAGAGTGAAAAAGGATACTAAGAGTAGTATTTTTTTCCAAGATTTAAATTCATAAGGAACGGTTAATGCTAGTAGGAATAGAATATGATCGTAGGCAAAAATGCTTAGTACGTGCTTTAATCCGATATTGAAATAGATCCAAAAATCTGCCATTGAATTTACGATTTAGATACGTAAACATACAATTTATTTTGTTTTGCAATAAAAGAAAAGGTTAAAATTGTTTACAACGATTCTCTGCATACCTGAAAATTCGATTTGTAATTTCCTGTGCTGACAAGCGTAATGAAGGAAAAGAAATCTCGGCTTAACTACCTATTGTAAAAAAATTTCAGCAAACCTTTTAGGGTTTCTTTTAATTTTCCTTATGAATATTTCGACATAAACGATTCGGCTTTTTCTACCATATTATAACTTCCACAAAAGAATGGCACTCGTTGATGCAATTCGGTTGGTTGAATTTCCATAATACGTCCGAAACCATCTGTTGCTTTTCCGCCGGCTTGTTCTACTATAAATGCCATGGGATTGCATTCATAGAGTAACCGTAATTTTCCTTTTGGCGATTTGGAACTGGTCGGATAAATATAAATACCGCCTTTTATCATATTTCGGTGAATATCGGAAACTAAACTTCCGATATATCGAGAGGTATAAGGTCGGTCTCCTTCTTCTAATTGACAATATTTGATATAATCTTTAACGCCTTGAGGAAAATGAACATAGTTTCCTTCGTTGATAGAATAGATAGTACCATCTTTAGCAAATTGCATATTCGGATGGGATAAATAAAAGGTTCCAATAGCCGGATTTAAGGTAAACCCATTTACGCCATGTCCGGTGGTATATACTAACATAGTTGAGGTTCCATAAATCACATAGCCCGCCGCTACTTGTTGCGTTCCGGGTTGTAAAAAATCTTCTAAAGTAACGGGAGTCCCAAGTGGAGTTATTCTTCTAAAAACTGAAAAGATAGTACCCACAGAAACATTAACATCAATGTTAGAAGAACCATCCAAAGGATCCATTAACACAACATATTTATTATTGTGACCTTTATCTAAGCCCTGAACCGTAATAAAATCATCACTTTCTTCCGAAGCAATTCCGCAAACAATTTCTCTATTAATTAAAGTTTGAATAAAAATATCATTAGCATACACGTCTAGTTTTTGCTGGTCTTCTCCTTGAATGTTTTGCTCACCAGCAGCACCAACGATGTCTACTAATCCTGCTTTATTTACTTTGTAATTAACGACTTTGGCAGCAAGTCTAATCGAATTTATAATTTTTGATAATTCACCCGATGAATACTGGTGTGCCTTTTGGTTTTCAATGATAAATTCTCCTAAGGTTCTGTTGCGTTCTTCCATTACGAAATCGTTGTAGTTGTTTGTGCAAATATCGATAAATTTGATAAAGAAAAAATCTATTTTACTAAGAAATTAATAATTGTATTTTTGTTTCAAATATTTTCCAAATGAACATCCGAAAAGGAGAAAAAAAGGATATGAAAGCCGTTCTTGAATTAATTCAGGAATTAGCTACTTTCGAAAAAGAACCACACGCTGTTGAGGTTACTGTAGCCGATTTGGAAAATGACGGTTTTGGTGAAGATCCATTGTTTTATACTTTCGTGGCAGAGGTTAATGGAACTATAGTTGGAATTGCATTATACTATTACCGCTATTCTACCTGGAAAGGAAAAACAATACATCTCGAAGATTTGATTGTAAAAGAAGACATGCGCGGATGTGGTATTGGTTTTGAATTGTATTCTAAAATTATAGAACAAGGAAAAATTGACCAAGTGCGTCGGATTGAATGGGCTGTTTTGGATTGGAACCTAGCAGCGATTGAATTTTATCAAAAATCCGGAGCAAAAGTTTTGGAAGATTGGCGTGTCGCTCAAATGGACGAAAACGGGATAAATGAATTTTTAAATAATAAATAATCGTCTGAAGTAAAGACCTTGAGGCTTTCGACTTTTGACTTTTCGACTATAAATTATGAAAATTTTTAAATTTGGTGGTGCATCAGTGAAAGATGCCGACGGTATTAAAAATGTGTTTAGTGTATTAGAAAAAGTAGGTCACGAAGACACACTTTTAGTAATTTCCGCTATGGGGAAAACCACTAATGCGTTAGAATTGGTAATCAAAAATTATTTTGAAAAATCAAATGAACTGCATTCTTCTTTGCAGGATGTTCGAAAATACCATAACCAAATTTTACTGGATTTATTTGAGGATGAAGAGCATGATGTTTTTTTTGCAGTAAACAGTCATTTTGCTGATTTAGAATAT
>CANHWG010000003.1 GCA_947464335.1 Flavobacteriaceae bacterium | reverse complement strand
TTACACCATAACTGTTTTGATTAAAATTTTGGGCAAAAGTATTTAAAGAAAAAAGAAGAAAAGTAAAAAGGAGTTTAAGTAAAGTTTTCATGACTCATATTAATATATGATACAAAATTAAATAAAAATAAACATTAAAATGCTTCAAATAAATGATTATCATATTTATAAAAATTTTATTTTAGCTAAAAATATTAATTAGATGAACAATTACAACGAAAGATTAGCCCTTTTGTCAGAAATGATTTCTTTTTCTGTCGTTGACGGAAGACTACACGAAAGAGAATACCTTTTCTTATCAATGATAGCTGATGAATTACAGGTTGAAAAAGATGATTTCAAAAATCTCTTTCATCAAGAAGAGTATCCTGTGGTAATTAAATCAGAGTTTGAAAGAGTTCAGCAATTTTATCGTTTGGCTTTATTAATGCATTGCGATGGTGTTTTGCACGAACGTGAACAAAATAAAATTCACGAAATTGGCATCAACATGGGTTTAAATCCGCATGCTATAAAACGAGTGTTAAAAGCCATGGAACAATCGCCATCTAAAATGATTTCTCCAGAGTTTCTATTAGAAGTTTTTCAGGAACAGTTGAATTAAAAAGCAGACAGTTTTTTCTCAAAAGCTTTTCTGTAACTGTTTCTAAAAGTGACTTCTCCGCAATAAGTATATCCTAATTTTTCTAAGATTTTGAGCATGGGTATGTTGTCAAAATTAGTATCCACTTTGATGCTAAAGATGTTATTAGCTATTGCTAGATCTTCGGTATACAAAAAAATTTTCTGTGCCAAACCCTTTCCTAAATAGTCATCAAAAATGGCAACTCTATGCACTACTGCAAAATCACCATTAGTTAGCCAAGCGCCATTTAGCTGTTCATAGGCCGGTTCATCATTGAAAAGAATGGCGGCATAACCTATGGTTGTATTATCGTCAGTTAAAACATAGCCAATGCCTTTTTCAATATCTTTTCTTATTACATCTTCATTTGGGTAACCATCTTGCCATTGCTGACTTCCGTCATTCTTTCTGCGGATAATGGCTTGCTGAATGATTTCCCATATTTTGGATATATCTGATGCAGTTGCTTTTCTGAATTGGTAATTCATTTTAAACAATTATATTCTTTCTTGTAAAATTTTAATCTCATCTCTCAGTTTAGCTGCCTGCATAAAATCGAGTTCTTTCGCCGCTTTTTCCATCGCTTTTCGAGCGTCACGGATTTTCTTTTCTATTTCGGGTTTGGATAAATATAAACTCTCAGGTTCGGCCGCTTTGGCGATTTTATCTTCAAAATATTGTGTAGAAACGGAGTTGTTTCCTAAGGCACTTCCCAAGCTTTTATTCAACGCTTTTGGTTCTAATCCGTGTAACGTGTTATAAGCAATTTGCTTTTCCCGACGGTAATTGGTGTCATCGATGGTTTTTTGCATACTGTTTGTAATTTTGTCAGCATACATTATTGCTTTTCCGTTTACGTTTCGAGCGGCACGACCAACCGTTTGCGTAAGCGAACGATGGCTTCGCAGAAAACCTTCTTTATCGGCATCTAAAATAGCTACGAGTGAAACTTCCGGTAAATCCAATCCTTCACGCAGTAAGTTGACGCCAATCAACACATCAAATAAACCTTTACGCAAATCTTGCATGATTTCTACACGCTCCAAAGTGTCTACATCCGAATGAATATAACGGCATCTGATAGCAACTTTGGTTAAATATTTGGTCAGTTCTTCCGCCATTCTTTTGGTTAACGTAGTCACCAAAACACGTTCGTCTATTTCGCATCGTACTTGAATTTCTTCGATCAAATCATCAATTTGATTCAAACTTGGACGCACTTCTATAATCGGATCTAATAATCCTGTTGGTCGAATCACTTGCTCAACATAAATTCCTTCCGATTTTTTCAATTCATAATCGGCAGGTGTCGCCGAAACATAAATGACCTGATTTTGCATCGATTCGAATTCCTCAAACTTCAACGGACGATTGTCCATAGCAGCAGGTAATCTAAATCCGTATTCGACTAAGTTTTCTTTCCTGCTTCTGTCACCACCATACATGGCATGTACTTGTGAAATCGTAACGTGACTTTCATCTACTACCATCAAAAAATCATCGGGAAAATAATCCAACAAACAGAATGGGCGAGTGCCAGGAAGTCGTCTGTCTAAATAGCGGGAATAGTTTTCAATTCCGGAGCAATAGCCCAATTCACGTATCATTTCCAAATCAAAATTGGTGCGTTCTTCCAAGCGTTTTGCTTCTAGATGTTTTCCAATTTCTTTAAAATAATCTATTTGCTTTACTAAGTCTTGTTGGATATCCCAAATGGCAGCTTGCAATACATCAGGCGAAGTCACAAACATGTTGGCAGGATATACATTCAGTTTTTCGTAGCGTTCCAAAACCTTAGAACTTTTGGCATCAAAGGCCTCAATTTCTTCAATTTCATCTCCAAAAAAATGCACTCGATACGGTTCATCGGCATAACTTGGAAAAATATCAACGGTATCACCTTTGATTCTAAATGTGCCAGGTAAAAACTCGGCTTCCGTTCTAGAATATAAACTCTGCACCAAACGATGTAATAATTTAGTACGCGAGATGATTTCGCCTTTGGCAATTGAAACCACATTTTTTTGAAACTCAACGGGATTTCCAATGCCATACAAACAGGAAACAGAAGAAACCACAATGATATCTCTACGCCCCGAAAGTAGGGCAGAAGTAGTACTCAAACGCAGTTTTTCTAACTCTTCATTGATGGATAAATCTTTTTCAATATAGGTTCCCGTTACCGGAATAAAAGCTTCTGGTTGATAATAGTCGTAATACGAAACAAAATACTGTACCGAATTATTGGGAAAAAATTGTTTGAATTCTGAATATAATTGAGCTGCCAAGGTTTTATTGTGCGCCAAAACCAAAGTCGGTTTATCTACTTGTTGCACCACATTGGCAACCGTAAATGTTTTTCCAGAACCCGTAACTCCCAATAGTGTTTGGTATTTTTCACCATTGAGAATTCCATTGGAAAGTTTCTCTATAGCTTGTGGTTGGTCACCGGTAGGTTTATAATCGGATACGACTTGGAATTTCATTTTTTGATTGGCTTAGGGACAAAGTTACAAAGTTAAAAGCATACTTTACGCTACTTTTAACTTTGTAATTTGTTGCAAACAATCTTATTTAAACTGCAGTGCCAATGTAATTATATGTGATGATAATCCATCATTTCTAGTGTAGTATCCGTAGCGAAGATCTAAACTGTGTATTCTTTTAATATGAAAAATTCCTTTATTACTATCCACAACATGATAGTCTAAACCAATCATGTTACTAGAGAATTTCGACAAGTCGTAATCACTTGTGTAAAATTCGTTGGTAAGCAGATGTTGATTTTTGGCATCAAAATATTTAGCTTGACTTTGCTGGTAAAATCGATAGGGTATTGATATAGATGAGAATTCGGTTAGTTTATAACTTGGTTCAAAACTAAAAGTATGCGAATTTATATTCCAATTGTCATAATAGTATCTGTAGAATGTTCGTAATACAATTTTGTCATTCAGATAATAATTACCTCTAATTCCAAGGGGTATTTTAAATCGGGTACTGGGTAGTTTTTCCGAGCGAACGGATAGGTCTTCAAAATAAACACGGTTAAATTTAGTTGCTAATAAACCTTCTTGATAGCCGATGTCAGCTAGAAAAGCCACTTGAAAATTTTTATTGACTACTTGAGACAATGTCAATCCAAGATTATAGGAATTCCTAGGTTTAGAATCATTGTTTCTGGCATCAGTATCAGATGGATTGTTCCTCAGTTCTATCGGTAAAATAACTTTCCAGGTATCAAAAAATGCCATTCCTTTAACAGAAAACTCTCGGTTGTTGTCTTTGGAAGTTTTGGTAAAACCAACATTAGCTCCAATAGAGAAATAATCATATTCTGCCGAGAAAGAAAGTCCACCATTGTAAACTGTTTTTTTCTCTTCATTAGCATAGCTGTAGTTTGCTGAAGGATAAATACGAACATCTTGGTACGATGCAGAAGTTACAGTATTTGGATCGATTTTGTCTGATGAAGCAGAAGTATAACTGTCAATACCAACATTAATATCAAGCGAATGAATGTTGTTTCTTTTATCTTTTTTAGATAATAGAACTTCAAAATTGGTGGCAATATCGGTCAATTTTTCGGTTCCTTCACCACCCGTTACGGCAGAGTTATCTCCATTTTGAGTGTAGTAACTTGAAATGAAATTAATCTCTTCAATTTTTAGTTTCTGTTTTTTATAATTGTTATAAACACTATCGTTTTGGGCTTTACTTTGATGCGTAAATAAAAAAGCCAAACAAGCTGCGGTAATAATTCTTTTTTTCATGTTGACTTTACTTAATTACATCCGCAACCACCACCTGTTTTTCCGCCATTGGCTCCAGAACTTGCTTCACGGTACAATTGAAATGTGTTTTCAAATTTTTCTGTTTTTTTTGCCGTAAGTACCATTTCAGCATCATTAATTTTTGATTTTTGATATTCCTTTACCGAACTACAAGCATTTAATGAAAGCAGGACAATAACTACAAAAAACGTTTTGTTAATAGTTAAAAAGTTGACTTTATTTACATTTTTTAGAATCTTTAATTTCATAGGTTTTTAGTTTATGGTTATATTATTTGAGAAATAGGATTTATCATTATCATCAATGATGATACAACCTATAGTTTTTAATTGATTAATAAAATTCATTCCTACTTCAATACCCATAACAGTAACAGGTGTTGCTAATGCATCGGCGATTTCTGCATTTTCAGCCAGAATGGTTACACTTTTTATTCCTGATATTGGGTAACCTGTTTTGGGGTCAATAGTATGTGAGTATCGTTTATTATTAATAGTGATAAATTTTTCATAATTACCTGAAGTGGCAACTGCTTTGTTTGTGATTTTGAATGTAGAAAAAATTGATTTTCTTTGGTTTGGGTCAGCCACACCGATGGTCCATGCTTCACCATTTTCTTGAAATCCCCACGCGGTTAAATCTCCAGATGCATTTACAATTCCGTTTAAGACATTGTTTTCAATTAGTTTTTTCTTCGCCATTTCTGCGGCGTATCCTTTTCCGATTCCACCAAACCCAATTCGCATTCCTTTATTCTTTAAAAAAACGGTTTTATGAGTTTCATCGAGTATAATATTTTCATAGTTGATTAATTCAACTGCTTTTTTCGCCACTTTAGGATCGGGAAGCGAAGTCATATTCAAGTCAAAGTTCCAAAATCTTTTGTTTAAACTGCCATAACTGATATCAAAAGCACCTTGTGTTATTTTAGATATAAATTGACATCTTTTTATCAGCTGAAAAACTTCGTCATCAACTTGAACAGCTGAAATACCTGCATTTTCATTTATTTTATACGTAATACTAGTATCCGAAAAGGTGGTTAATAATGTTTCAATTCTTTTTATTTCTTGGATAGCAATTTCAAAAGTTTCATTAGCATTATTTTCATTTTCATCAATTAAAGTGAACTCAAATTGATTTCCCATTAATCGTATGTTTTTTTTGAATTGCATGCTTTATAAAAATTATTGTAGTTGATTGATAAACTCTTCAATGGTTTCAGAAGGTAATTCTCCCCATTTTTTTAGGACAGTTCCGTTTTCGTTTAAAAGTATAATTAGAGGGAAAATTCCTTTTGGATTATATTTTTCGGCAAGTTTTTCGTTTTCTGCTGTTTGCTCTTCCGATAAAGCATTTTTTTTCAGTTTTGGAAAATCAGCGTTGAAAAGAATTAAATTGGTGGAAGCAAATTCTTTAAAATTGGTATTATCTATATAATTTTTTTTGAACCGAACACAAGGGGAACACCAATCCGAACCTGAAAAAAAGAATAATACTTTTTTATGTTCTTCTTTAGCTTTAGTGATAGATTGATCTAGTGTAGCAGTTTGTTGAGAGTAAGTGGAACAACTTAATAATAAGAATAAAAAGGCAGAAAATAGTTTCATAAAATAGATGCTAAAAAGTAGAATAAAAGTAATCAATTTTAACAATTGTTGAACTTTGTATTCTTAAGTTTAGATTAAGATTAAAACTCCTCTTTTTTGAAGTAAAAATTTAATCCCAGCATTCCATTAATAGTAAATCGCCAGATGAATGCGAAATAGATACGATTCCATCTTGAATTACATGATTACTACTTCCGGTTCGGTAGCCAATGGTTAATTCTTCATTGTGTAAAGAATAGAAAAGATTTTGTGTGGTAATTCCACTTACTTTTCCAATCGGTATTAAAGATAGTATTGTATTGGCTGTATACCATTTTTCAAAAGAATTTTGCAATAAAAACACTTTTGAATGGTCGTCTAGAATAACTATTTTCAAAAGATTTCTATAGGAAACAATATTAGTTAAATTGGTAATAGTATGATCGGCTCTTTTTCCGGTTGCCCAAATAACGTTTACCGCTTTATTACCTTTTTCTATAAGATAATCGAAAGCTTTTTCTAAATCGGTTTTGTCTTGATTGGGCGTGTATACAATTTCTAAAGGGTATTGTTTTTCTTTATAATAATTGACATCAAAACCTCTATCGAAATCACCTAATAAGATATCAACTTTTATTCCTAATTCTAAAACTCGCTCAATAGCAGAGTCTAAAACAATGATTAATGGTGACCATTCGAGTAGTTGTCCTAATAATTCTTGACTACAAGCTTCACCATTAGCAATTATAAGTGCTGGCTCTTGGTCGTCGCGAACAATATGGTGTGAAGACATTTTTTTAAATAGTTAGCATGTAAAAGTAAATAATCTACTTTTTCTGTTATTGTTTTTTAGAATTATTCAATAATAATATATTCTTTAACCTCAGTTTTGCTTAGTCTGAAATATCCTAGTGCAAAATTATCGAAATTGGTTTGGTTTACTACATTGCCCCTAACTGTAGCAGTTGGTGTAGAAAATGGGCCAGCACTAGATGTTCCCGTTTGTGCCAAAAGGATGTTCATATAGTTGTAATAATTTCGAGTAACACCGTTTAAGGTAAATTTTAAAGTATCACCCGTTTTTAGCTCTTCACTAAAATACAAACCAAACATCTCATTGTTTTCAAAAAAGCGATCTTCTAAAACGCCATATTCTGGTATAACTTTGTAAGGATCGTCAATTCTTAAGAAGTATTGATTAGTTTCGTTTTGTAAATCATTAAAAAAGAATTTTACTTCTTTTTCATTTCCTAGAATTCCACCATCATTTACCTGCTCAATTCGAGTCACCGCTGGCGTATTTAATAGTTTCTCAGTAGAAGTATACGTTTCTCCTTGATAGATTACGGTTAAAGTATAATTTTCTCCAACTACTGGAATAAAATTATAGCATTTATAGGTTCCGGCTGTTCCATCTTCAGTAAATGTAAATACTTGACTGGTACTATTGGTAATAAAAACAGTGGCTCCAGAAACAGTTGGTATAGTATTAGAAAAATAACCAGTTGTGGTTGATAATTTTATTTTTTGTTCATTACCAGTTGTTTCAGCATACCAGTTTATTGAGGCCTCAACTACTAATCGGGTTTTGCCAGTAGCTAAATCGACATCAATAACTTTTTCACAAGAAGCGAATGAAAAAAATAAAACGAATAATATGATATTTAATGCTTTCATAATTTAAAATTTGATGTTATACGTTGCACTTGGAACGATTCCAAAAATGGATAATCTAATAGCTTCATTGGAAGCTGTTTCGTCATTTTGTCGGAAAGTTATTGAGGCGGCATTCATTCTGTTGTAAAGATTATAGATTCCGAAAACCCATTCGGCTTGCCATTTTCTTTTTTTATTTTTGTGTGGAGTTAGAGTTGCAGAAACATCTAAACGATGATAACTTGGCAAATTGTTTTCATTCCTAGAACTAAAATTAGGAACCGTGATTCCTTCATATTCATATTGTCCGTCAGGAAAAGTTACTGGCTGTCCTGTTTGAAAAATTAAATTAGCACTAAATCGCCATTTTTCTGTCCATTTATAATTGGCGACAACCGCTAGGTTATGCAATTTATCAAAACCAGTTTTGTACCAATCACCATTATTGATTCCGGTTTCAATAGCCGTTCTACCTTCCACTTTTTGTTCTGTTCTTGAAAGTGTATAGGATAACCATCCTTTAAAACGACCTGTATTTTTTCGGAACAAAACTTCTAGACCATAAGCTCTCGCTTGACCGTTAAGGACAACTCGTTCTATTGCTTCGTTGGCTATTAAATTAGCACCATCAATATAATCGACTCGGTTTTTGATTTTCTTAAAAAAAGTCTCTAGTTCTAATGAATATTCATCGTCTTTTAAATTTTGAAAATATCCCAAAGCAACTTGATCTAACAATTGTGGTTTTAAATAGTTATCGCTTGGAGCCCAAACATCTAAAGGTGTTGGCGATTGAGTGTTGGAAATTAGATGCAAATATTGCGACATACGGTTATAACTTGCTTTGATAGATTGATTTTCATTAAAAGTATATGAAATGGCAAGTCTTGGCTCTAAATTTTCAAACTTGGCTATGGTTTCATTTTTGCCATAATTTACAGTTCCAATAGGTTCTGCACTTTCATATATTTGAAAATCAGGGTTAAAAATTACGGGTTGATTGTTAGCATAAGTATTTAGCGTTTGGTTTCCTAACCTAAGAAAAGAACTTACTCTTACGCCATAAGAGATTGCTATTTTTTCTGAAATTTGATGTTCAGCATCAATGTAAAAAGCATTTTCAAGGGCATATTTTTTATCCAATTGATCTTCATTTATTCCAGAATCAGCTCGAGTAGGTTCTATTTTACCTGGATTAAAATCATAGTAATTTGAATTGATGCCATACGTTAATTTTAGTTTGTCACTCAAATAATGTTTAAAGTCATACTTCAAATTATAGTTTTTGATACCACTATCCCAATTGAAACCTATTAAGTCTAAATTGAGACCATAATAATAATCGGAATAAATCATCGACAAATTCGAAAATAATTTTTCAGAAAACAAATGGTTCCATCTGAAGTTTATCACTGTATTTCCATAAGTATTTACAAAGCTATCATTCAGTTGAAAAACATCTCGCCCAAAATAGCCCGAAAGATAGATGTTGTTTTTTTCATTCAAAGAATAACTCAGTTTGGTGTTCAAATCATAAAAGTAAGCCAAGTTAGGATTGTTAACTAGTTTTAAAAAAAGATGCGCATAAGAGGCTCTACCCGCAACTACAAAAGAACCTTTTTCTTTTACAATTGGACCTTCGGCTAAAATTCTACTCGAAATTAATCCGATTCCTCCATTCATATGAAAATCATTTTTATTTCCTTCTTTTTGATAAATATCTAGTACAGACGATAATCGTCCTCCATATCGCGCTGGAATGCCACCTTTGTAGAGTTTTAAATCTTTAATGGCATCTGGATTAAATACCGAAAAAAGGCCAAAAAGGTGAGATGAATTATAAATTGTTGCTTCGTCTAATAATACTAAATTTTGATCGGCACCACCACCACGAACATTAAAACCTGATTGTCCTTCACCGGCATTGGTTACGCCAGGTAAGGTTAAAATAGATTTGATAATGTCTACTTCACCAAATATTACGGGCATTTCTTTAATTTCTTGAATCGTGAGTTTATTTACACTCATTTCTGGTTTACGAATGTCAACTCTTTTCTTATGATCAACAATAACTACTTCTTTAAGTAATTGACTTGATTCAGTAATTAAAATGTTTTTTTTGATGTTTGAATTCAGACTAACTTTTTCTTCGATAACTTGATAGCCAACATAACTAATGGAAATTGTGTATTCGCCTTTTGGGAGCGTAATGGAATAAAAGCCATATTCATTAGTAGTGATTCCTGTCTTGGTTTCAAGAATAAATACGTTGACACCAATTAGTGTTTCCTTTGTCTTTATATCAGATATTGATCCGCTTAACGTAAATTTTTCTTGAGAAAAGGTAATAGTTGAAATTATTAATACAATAAAAAGGATAATTCTTTTTTGCATGTAGTAGATTTTTACAATAAAGCAGTTTTGACGGTTAAAGGTAGTAAATGTTACCAGCAAATTTGTTAAGCTAGGGTTAATTTGGAATAATTTTTGATTAAAATTTGAATACTTTTACACCGTAAACAGTTTTTTATGAAAGCAATACGTGCTTTTTTATTTTTATTCTTATTTTCTTTTAAGGTTTTTTCACAATTTGAGACACCTAAAAAGACTGTAAATATTGCTCCAATATCTAGTCCAAAGTCGAATGACGTATCTCCAACAAGTTCTAAATCTATAACTTATCCTAGTATTTTTGATAAAAAAGACAAATTGCTAACAGGAGTTTCAATACTCAAAAAAAAACCAGAAGAAGAGAAAAGTATTTTTGAAAAAGAACAATTTGCAAGTCCAGTTAAAGAGTATACCGATAAAATGAATTCGCAACTTAAATCAGAAGGATTTACCAGAGAAAACGTAAGTAGTGATATGTTTTTAGGGGAGTTTAAAATTTTTACAGAAAAATTGACTATTTCTTGCAGAGACAATTCAGCTGTTGATGGAGATGCAATTTGTATATGGATAAATGGTGAGAAAGTCAATCCAGTAGTCGGATTAGAATCGGGTTTTAAAAGCTATACCTATTCTTTAAAAAAAGGATTAAACAACATTCAAATAGAAGCATTAAACGTAGGTGAAGTTTTTCCCAATACCGGGCAGTTTGGATTTTTTGATGGTAACGAAAAAGCAGTTACTATTCAAAACTGGGATTTGAATACGGGTTACAAAGCCATTGTAAAAATATACAGAACAGAAGGATTAGAAGATAAAAAATAATAAAGACGACTCTAAGTCGTCTTTATTATTTCAATACTTGTTGCTATTTTATCCTAATTTAGTTTCTAAGTTTTCTTTAATAGCAGCCAAAAACCCTTCAGTAGTAAGGTAGTCAGCATCTGTTAATCCTTCTGGTTTTACCAACATTGCTAAGTCTTTTGTCATTTTGCCACTCTCAACAGTTTCTATACAAACTTGCTCCAATTTTTGGCAAAAATTAATTAACTCTTTATTGTTATCTAATTTTCCTCTGTGCTCTAAACCACGGGTCCAAGCAAATATTGACGCAATCGGATTGGTAGATGTTGCTCTTCCTTTTTGATGCTGTCTATAGTGGCGCGTAACTGTTCCGTGGGCTGCTTCAGCTTCTACAGTTTTACCATCTGGAGTTATTAAAACGGAAGTCATTAATCCTAGCGAACCAAATCCTTGTGCCACTGTATCGGATTGCACATCACCATCATAATTTTTGCAAGCCCAAACAAATCCACCATTCCACTTCATACAGGAAGCGACCATGTCATCGATAAGACGGTGCTCATAAATCATCCCATTTTTGTCAAAATCTGCCTTGTAGAATTGTTGGTATACTTCTTCAAAAATATCTTTAAATCTTCCATCATAAGCTTTTAAAATCGTATTTTTTGTAGAAAGATATAATGGCCATTTTTTGGTCAAAGCCATTTGAAAAGAAGAATGAGCAAATCCGTAGATACTTTCATCCGTATTATACATAGACATGGCAACACCGTCGCCTTTAAAATCATATACATTCCATGTTGTAGTTTCACCTGCTTCGTTAGTGAAAGACATAGTCAAGGTTCCTTTTCCTTTAATTACTTTATCAGTAGCTTTATATTGATCTCCAAAAGCATGACGTCCAATAACAATTGGTTTTGTCCATCCTTGCACATAGCGTGGGACGTTACTCATAATGATTGGTTCACGGAAAACCGTTCCGCCAACAATATTACGAATGGTTCCGTTTGGAGATTTCCACATTTCAGAAAGGTTGAATTCTTTAACTCTTTCTTCATCAGGTGTAATGGTGGCACATTTTATACCAACATTATATTTTTTGATTGCTTCAGCAGAATCTATAGTAACTTGATCTTTAGTAGCATCTCTGTGCTCAATACCTAAATCAAAGTATTTTATATCTAAATCGATATAAGGAAGAATAAGTTGTTCTTTTATAAAACTCCAAATGATTCGTGTCATTTCATCGCCATCCAATTCTACTATCGGATTAGCTACTTTAATTTTTGTCATATGCTTTTGGTTGATTTTTATTTTTTTTGCGGTAACAAATATAATTATTATGGTATAAAGTCTATTAATAACCAACTCTAAATCTACTAAATTATCATATTTTCAATTTAACTTATGAAAAGTAGAGAATTCATAAAAAATGAAGTTATAAATATCATAATAAAAAAATCCCATCAAGTTTTTAAAACAGGATGGGATTTTTTTATGAATACAAAGGGAAGTGTTATCTTCTTCTTTCTTTGATTTTTGCTTTTTTACCAGTAAGTTCTCTAAAGTAGTAGATACGAGCTCTTCTAACTTTACCTCTTTGGTTAACTTCTACCTTTTGCAAAGCTGGCATGTTCACAGGGAAGATACGCTCAACACCAACTGCTCCAGACATTTTACGAATAGTAAATGTTTCTGTCATTCCTGAACCTTTTCTTTGGATAACAACTCCTTTGAAAAACTGAGTTCTTGTTTTTTCACCCTCTTTAATTTCGTAGTAAACTGTGATAGTATCACCAGCTCCAAATGCAGGGAAATCTTTTTTTGTTGATAATTCGTTATTAACGAAATCTACTAAATTTGCCATTTTAATAATAATTATGGTTTTAAATCTGAGCAACATTCACGGTTTTCGCCAGAGGTTGGTCAAATGTGGGGGCAAAGATAAAAATTAATTGATAATTGACAATGGATAATTGATATTTTTTTTACAAGTTAACATCCTCATTATCAATTGTTAATTGTTAATTATTCATTGTCAAGCAAATCAGGACGCCTATTCTTGGTATGTTCAAATGCTTTGTCTTCGCGCCATTTATCAATTTTAGCAAAGTGACCACTAGTTAACACTTCCGGAACTTTCCATCCTTTGTAATCTGCAGGACGTGTATATATTGGTCCAGATAGTAATCCGTCCTGAAAACTATCGGTTAAAGCTGAGGTTTCATCACTTAAAACACCTGGAATTAATCTAATGATGGCATCACAAAACACAATAGCACCAATTTCACCTCCCGAAAGTACATAATCGCCAATCGAAATTTCTCTGGTGATAAAATGATCGCGAACACGCTGATCTACTCCTTTATAATGACCGCAAAGAATAATAATATTCTCATACATCGAAGCCGTGTTAGCCATTTTTTGGTTTAACGTTTCTCCATCGGGCGACATATAAATGATTTCGTCATAGTCTCGTTGACTTTTCAAATGGGTAATACAATCATCAATGGGTTGCACCATCATCACCATACCAGCGCCACCACCAAACGGATAATCATCTACCGACTTTTGTTTGTTGGTTGTATACTCTCTTAAATTATGAAAATGCACTTCTACCAATCCTTTTTCGATAGCGCGCTTCATAATAGAACCCTCAAAAGGACTTCGAAGTAAATCGGGTAAAATGGTAATGATGTCTATTCGCATGGGGCAAAGATATAAAATAGTATGTCACACCGAGCAAGTCTATTCCGAGCAAAGTTAAAGGGTCGATGTGAGGAGCTTTACCTGCCTGCAGGCAGGCAGGTCTCGCTTTCCGCAGTATCTTTTTTTTGCACATCGACAAGCTCAGCAGCACAAAAAAAAGGATACTTGCTGCAACCTGCCTCTCGGCAGACAGGTCGGGGCTAAACAATAGTGCTATTCTAGATTTATTTCTTGGTAGCTTTTATCGAATAAACCATCGGAATTTTATTTTCAAAATTTTTAATTCTAAACTTACCTGATTCAAATTCTTCCATTTCATTAAAACAGTCATAAGGAGAATAATCATATTCATTAAATGCATTTATCTCCAATCCGTTACCAATCAAAGCATTCACTATTTCAGATATAGGATGATTCCAACCAATAGTTTGATTGCTAAGTAAAGCTTCTTTATTGGCATAGGTTCCCAATTCCTCTTCGATAATTGGCTCAATATTAAAGTAGCTATAAAAAACCTCTTTAAAATCGTTGTCATACATCCAAACAACAGGATGAAAATCTGCCATAATAAAAGTGCCGTTTGGCTTTAAAGATTGGCTGATAACCTGGGCCCATTTATCTAAATCGGGTAACCAACCAATGGTTCCATAACTCGTAAATACAATATCAAACTGCTCGTCTAAATGCGTTGGAGTATCATAAACATCACAACAAATAAATGCAGCATCCAAACCTAATTTTGCATTAAACGCTTTGGCTTTTTCTATTGCTTTGTCCGAAAAATCAATACCTACCACTTTTGCACCCATTCTCGACAGCGAAAGCGAGTCTTGACCAAAATGGCATTGTAAATGCAGTATTTTTGTATTAGATAGGTTACCTAAAAGGGCTAACTCAATTTGGTTCAAAGTCGATTTACCCGTCAAAAATGATTGCACATCATAAAATTCCGAATCGATATGAATATCAGTTTTATTGTTCCAAGTTTGTTTGTTTATTTTGATATAATCTGGCAAATTTTCCATTTTCAAAAATTAATGTAGTTCTCAAATGTACTATTTTGTAGGTAGTTCGTAATAGATTTTATTTGTAAATTTGCGCCACAAATAAAAATCAAAAGATGGAAAACGGAATATTTGCAAAGTTCAATACGAACAAAGGTTCAATTTTAGTAAAACTAACTCACGACGTAACACCAGGAACAGTGGGCAATTTTGTCGGATTGGCAGAAGGACAATTAGAAAATTCGGCTAAACCAATGGGGAAACCCTATTACGATGGATTAAAATTTCACCGAGTAATTCCTGATTTTATGATTCAAGGTGGTTGCCCACAAGGTATTGGTACTGGTGGTCCAGGTTACAGCTTTGACGATGAGTTTCATCAGGATTTACGTCATGATACTCCAGGTGTATTATCAATGGCAAACTCAGGACCTGGAAGCAATGGTTCGCAATTTTTTATTACGCATGTGGCAACTCCTTGGCTAGATGACAAGCATACTGTTTTCGGAAACGTTATAGAAGGTCAAGACATTGTTGATGCCATTGCGCAAGGTGATTTGATAGAGAATATAGAAATTGTTAGAGTAGGTGAAGAAGCACAAAAATGGAATGCGATTGAAGCTTTCCGAACCTTTGAAGGTTCTCGATTAAAAAGAATCGAAGAAGCTAAAAAGCAAGCTGAAGAAGCAATGGAAAAATTAGCCGCTGGTTTTGATAAAACAGAAAGTGGTTTGCGTTATAAAATCATCCAAAAAGGAAACGGAAAACAAGCTGAAGCTGGTAAAACAGTTGCGGTTCATTACACAGGACAATTAGAAAACGGTAAAACATTTGATTCATCCTATCCTCGAAAAAAACCAATCGAGTTTCCATTAGGAAAAGGCCATGTAATTGAAGGTTGGGATGAAGGTATTGCACTTTTACAAGTGGGTGATAAAGCTCGTTTTGTTATTCCTTCCTATCTAGGTTATGGTGCTTCTGGTGCTGGAGGTGTCATTCCACCCAATGCAACTTTGGTTTTTGATGTAGAATTGATGGATGTGAAATAGGTTCGAACGTTAAAAAAAAGTTCAGTATACTTTTTAACTTCGTTCAGTTCGGCTTTGCCTCGGGTTAGCGAAGTATCCAGGTGGCGCTTAGGCCTTAAGATTTAATTAAGATTAAATTCCCTTTAGATAACTACTGGGAATTTTTTTACATTTAACCTTCATCAAAAAAACAAATAGTATGAAAAATAAAATAGTTCTTATAGTTAGTTTAACTGTTATCATTTATTCTTGTGCCACAAAATCAAACGTTCCAACAGAAGTTGCAAAAAAAGAAGAACCAAAACCGATTGAATTTGCGACAGTTCTGAATCCTGAATTAACCGAAGGTAAAATGTTATATGAAAACAATTGTAATAAATGTCATGAATTATTTGAACCTAAACGTTTTACTGCTTCTCAATGGTCACCAATCATATATCGAATGCAAAAAGAAGCAGGTATTTCTGATATTGATAGAGAAAAAATTTATAATTATTTAACCGCTAATTCTCAATAAAAGTAGCATTAGTTTTTTTATACAGTAAACCCATTAGGTAAAACGGCACCTTTTTTTACAACGATAATTCCATCTTTTACCGTGTATAATTTGTTATTACTATCTTCTAAATGTTTTCCACCATTAAGTCGAACATCATTACCTATTCTGCAATTTTTATCTACTATAGTATTGCTAATAAAACAGCGTTCTCCAATACCAATATTGATTACTCCTTTTGCAGAGTTAGTTCTGATTTCTTCTAAGTTTTGATAATAATCATTTCCCATAAGATAGGAGTCAATGACGGTAGAACCAAATCCAATTCGACTCCGAATCCCAATTACAGAATGCTCTATGGTTACGCCATTAATAATACATCCTTCAGCTACTACCGATTTATCGATAGATGAACCACCCGTGATTTTAGATGGTGGTAAAACCCTGGCTCGAGTATAAATTTTACTAGAATTATCAAATAAATTAAATTTCGGAATATCATCGGTCAATCCTAAATTTGCTTCAAAAAAGGAGTCTATATTTCCAATATCGGTCCAATAACCTTCGTATTGGTAACTCAATATTTTTTCTTTTCCAATGGCTTGTGGAATGATTTCTTTTCCAAAATCTTTAGTGTCTTTATTCGCCATTAACTCAACTAATAAATCGCGATTAAAAATATAAATTCCCATTGACGCCAAATAATGTTTCCCTTCCGCTTTTGATTCTTCACTCACTTCCGAAGTCCATTCAGGTAATAAACTGGCATTTGGTTTCTCTATAAATGAAGTAATAAAATTATTGGAATCTGTTTTTAGAATGCCAAATTCAGGAGCATCTTTTGCATCAACTGGCAAAGTTGCAATAGAGATACTTGCGCCACTATCATGATGTGCTTGTATCATGGCATTAAAATCCATTTGATACAATTGATCTCCCGACAAAATCAACGCATAATCAAAATCATGATTCATGAAATGGTTCATACATTGTCGAACAGCATCTGCCGTTCCTTGAAACCATGTTGGATTATCTGGCGTTTGTTCCGCTGCCAAAATATCTACAAAAGCAGTGCTAAAATGGCTAAAATGATAGGTGTTTTTGATGTGTTGGTTCAGTGACGCCGAATTAAATTGTGTTAAAACAAACATTCTTTTAATGTCAGAATTGATACAGTTTGAAATTGGAATATCAACCAAACGGTATTTACCAGCAATCGGTACCGCCGGTTTGGAACGACTTTCTGTCAAAGGTGCTAATCTCGAACCTTGTCCGCCACCTAAAATAATGGCTAGTGTACTTTTGTTTATCATTTTTTTTTATCGTTGCGAGGAATGCTATTTTTCCTCATTAGTACTACTTTTTTTGGGGGCAACTATTCCGCCTTACACTCCCGCTTTTATTTCTTGCTCCAAAAGGCAATAAATAAAGAGCTCCGCTCAAGTCGGGTTGCAGCTCTCAAATTCTAACTCTTCACTTTTCACTTTCAAGCTTTTTCTTTTTCAAAATTTCTTATAACAGTTTCATAATAGTTATAAGTAGTTTTTGCGATTGATTCCCAACTGAATTTTTCCAATACTCTTTTTCTTCCAGCTTTTCCCATTTGATGGGCCAAATTTTCATCATCTAATAAGCGGTTGACTTGGGCAGCAAAGTTTCTTTGAAATGTTTCCGGATGTCTCGGATTGAAATCGGTTCGTGAAATACTTTCTAGTTCAATTAAATAACCCGTTTCTCCTTCTGTGATAATTTCCGGAATGCCGCCAACTGCGCTACCTACCACAGGTGTTTCGCATGACATGGCTTCGAGATTGATGATGCCAAAAGGTTCGTATAACGATGGACAAGCAAATACACGAGCATGGCTATAAAGCACTTTAATTTTTTCTCGAGGCAACATTTCTGAAATTAAAATTATTCCGTCACGTTGCGATTTTAATTCGGTAATAAGCGCTTCAGTTTCTTTTTCTATCTCAGGCGTATCGGGTGCACCAGCACACAATACGATTTGACAATTGGAATTAAAATGTTTGGCGGCTGAAATTAATTGTGAAATTCCTTTCTGCCGTGTTATTCTACCCACGAAAAGTACAAAAGGAATAGTTGGGTTAATTCCATATTCTTTCAATAATTCATCGTCAAAAGTGGGTGTATAAAAATCAGGGTCGATACCATTGTGAATTACCGTTACTTTTTCGGCGGAAACGCCATACGCTTCAATCACATCATTTTTCATTTGTTCGCTTACAGCAATAATGCCATCAGCCGTGTTGTATGCCTGATGTTCTATCCAACGAGAAAGAAAATAGCCGTTACCTAATTGTTCCACTTTCCAAGGGCGATGGGTTTCTAAACTGTGTGTCGTCAATATCAAAGGCGATTGCAATAATTCACGAGAAAAAATTCCGGCCAAATGGGTATACCATGTATGACAATGAATAACATCTGCTTCTAGCGTGTGTTGAGCCATTTCAACGTTCCGGCTCAGATTATGAAACATTTTGAGGTGCGGATTCTCATCATCTTCCATTTTGTTAAGAGATGATTGAATTCCTAAAACATGCATCGATTCAATATTTACTTCTTGATTCCCAAAACAACGAACTTCTACTTGTCCTAATTTGGCTAATTCTTGACTTAAAAAATCAATATGTACTCCCGCACCGCCATAAATATTAGGTGGATATTCATTTGAAAAAAGTGCTATTTTCATAAAGAAAACTAGATTTAATAATTAGGGTGATTAATTCATTAAAATTAGGGAAATAAAATGTTTTTATTACATTTAGGACTATATAAAAACTATACAAAAACGATTTTATGGAACAAAAACTATCTTGGCAAGATTTTGAAAAAGTAGAGATGCGAATAGGAACGATCGTCGATGTTACTGATTTTCCGCAAGCCCGAAAACCTGCATTTCAATTAACGATTGATTTTGGTGCTGTAATCGGCATAAAAAAATCATCGGCTCAAATCACAAAACGCTATAGTAAAGAAGTTTTAATCGGTAAACAAATTGTAGCTGTGGTCAATTTTCCCAAAAAACAAATCGGAAATTTTAGAAGTGACTGTTTGGTGTTGGGTTCGGTAAACGAAGATGATATTGTATTGCTAAGTTCGGACTTGAAAGTGGAGAATGGACTGAGGATTGGCTAAAAAAAAGTCCAAAACCTAACAGCTTTGGACTAAATTATTAATGACTAATTACTAGTCACTTTAGATTTAAATATCATCAAAATCAATATCTGTGAAGCTTTTATCAATTTTAGAAGGTTCTATATTTTCGGATTCCGAAGCATACTCTTTTTTAAAATCTTTTTGGTGTCTTTCCGAAATTACTTCTTCGCCTTTGTGGTTTAAAACATAAGCAGTCATTTCTTCTAAAATTTCAGTGAATGCTGAGAAATCTTCTTTATACAAATATATTTTATGCTTTTTAAAGTGAAACGATCCGTCTTCTTCTGTGAATTTTTTACTTTCGGTTATGGTAATGTAATAATCATCCGCTTTTGTTGCTCTCACATCAAAGAAGTAGGTTCTTCTTCCGGCTCTTAAAACTTTAGAAAAAATCTCATCTTTTTCTAACATATCATTTTCTCTCATATTCTTTCAGTCAATTAATAGTGTTTCTATACAGTTCAAAAATGGTAATTTTTTTGTTACGAAGCAACAATTAATTTAATTCTTTTTCTGAAAGTTGCTTGGCATACAATTCTGCATAATACCCTTTTTGGTTTACTAATTGATTATGAGAACCTTCTTGAATTATTTGTCCTTCTTCGATAATGATAATTTTATCTGCGTTTTTAGCAGAAGATACTCTATGACTCACAATAATGGTTGTTTTGTCCTTAGATATTTCTAATAAATTATTCAAAATCTGCTCTTCTGTTTCTGTATCAACCGCCGAGAGACAGTCGTCAAATAATAAAATTTCCGGATTTTTGATAATGGCTCTAGCTATCGAAACGCGTTGTTTTTGTCCGCCCGAAAGTGTAATGCCACGCTCACCTAAAATGGTTTCGTATTGTTTAGTAAAACTCAAAATGTTGTCATGAACCACCGCTTTTTTTGCAGCATTAACTACTTCTTCATCAGAAGCATTTTCTTTTCCAAATTTGATGTTATTTTTGATACTGTCTGAGAATAGAAAAGCGTCTTGAGGAACAATCCCAATACTGTTTCGTAAATCATATAAATTAATATGGTCAATTTTTTTGCCATCAATAGTAATAGTACCTTCTTTGCAATCATACATTCGGGTAATCAATGATAAAATACTTGATTTTCCGGAGCCGGTTTTACCTAGTATAGCTATAGTTTCTCCTTTTTTTATTGTAAAAGAGATATTTTTCAATGCGGTGATATTAGTATCTTCGTAGGTAAATGTTACGTTTTTAAACTCAATTTCTCCGTTAATTATGGAGTTTTCCGAAGCTTTATTTTTGATATCTGGCTCAATTTTCAAAAATTCATTAATACGTTTTTGGGAAGCTTCTGCTTCTTGAACTAACGAGGAAACCCAACCAATTGAGGCGACTGGCCATGTTAACATATTAACATATAATATAAATTCAGCAATGGTACCAATACTTTTTATAGTTCCTTCTATATACATCATACTGCCAAAGTAAATGACAATCAAATTGCTCACGCCAATTAGAGCAATCATCAAAGGTCCAAATAACGATTGAATTCGAGCCAAACTCATACTTTTGGTTTTACTTTCTTTGGCTAATTCATTTAAATTATTTTGATGCTGATTTTCTAGTGAATAGGCTTTTACTACTCGAATTCCCGAAAAAATCTCTTGAGTAAAACTAGAAATTTTTGATAAATACTGCTGAAAAATAGTACTTCGCTTATTAATTTCTTTGCTCAATCTGAATATAATAAACGAAAGAATAGGCAACGGTAAAATAGTGTATAATGTTAATAACGGAGATACATTATACATATATAGGATTACAACCGTAAATCTAATAAACGTATTAATGGTATACATTAAGGCTGGTCCAACATACATTCTGACTTTAGCAACATCTTCACTAATGCGATTCATTAAATCTCCTGTTCGATTTTGTTTGTAAAAGTTATGGTCAAGAATTTCATACTGTTTAAAAACTTCATTTTTTAAATCAAATTCGACATGACGAGACATAACAATTAACGTCTGGCGCATTAAAAAGGTCAAAAGTCCGGCAATTAAAGTAGTACCTATTATCCAAAAAATATTTTCTACTAACTCGGTTTTTACAATTTCAGGACTAATATTGTTTTTATGAAACTCTTCTATAGCTTTAAATGATTTACTGATGAGTTTTGGTGTAAATAAAGAGAATATTTGAGCAATGATTGTGATGATAATTCCTAATAAAAAATGGAATTTATATTTGACAAAGTATTTGTTTAAATAGCGAAGTTCTTTCATTGAAATTAAATAAATCTAAATTTATTTTCTTATTTTATGTTAAAAAATTAAAAAATAATAAATTATTATATTCTTTATTATAAATGATTTAATTAACATATTGCCAAATTATATTGATTTGAGTGAATTTTATTGAATAAAATTTTAATTTTGCATACACTTTTTAAAAAAGCTTTAATTAATACTTTAAACATGACATCAGAAATCACTACGCCAGCAGAGCTAAAAAAAATGGACCCTGTTTTTGGTCAGCTATCTTTCGATAATCACGAACAAATTGTTTTTTGTAATGACAAAGATACTGGATTAAAAGCAATTATTGGAATCCATAATACTGTAATGGGACCAGCTCTTGGTGGAACAAGAATGTGGAAATATGCTAACGAATGGGAAGCGTTAAATGATGTTTTACGTTTATCTAGAGGAATGACTTATAAGTCAGCGATTACCGGTTTAAATTTAGGCGGAGGAAAGGCCGTAATTATAGGAGATGCTAAAGCTGACAAAACACCAGAAATGATTACACGTTTTGGACAGTTTGTAAATTCGTTAAGCGGAAAATACATCACCGCTGAAGATGTTGGAACTACGACAGAAGATATGGATAGGATTCATGAAGTTACTAATTTTGTAACTGGAATTTCTATAGAAAAAGGAGGTTCAGGGAATCCTTCTCCGGTTACTGCTTATGGTGTTTATATGGGAATGAAAGCTGCCGCTAAATATCAATTTGGATCGGATAATTTAGAGGGTAAAAAAGTTTTGGTTCAAGGAACCGGACATGTGGGCGAAACCTTAATCAGTCATTTGACCAAAGAAGGTGCTATTGTTTTTGTTTCCGATATTCATCAAGACAAAATGGAGAATATGGCATCAAAATACGGAGCCAAAATTTTTATGGGTACTGATATTTATAGTGCCGATGTTGACATTTATTCGCCTTGTGCTTTAGGAGCTACCATTAATGATGAAACTATTTATAAAATCAAAGCTAAAGTAATTGCTGGAGCAGCCAATAATCAATTAGCGGTTGAAGCAACACATGGGACAATTTTAAGAGAAAGAGGCATAACGTATGCTCCAGATTTCTTAATTAATGCCGGTGGAATTATTAATGTATATGGTGAATTGGTAAAGTATAGTGAAGGAGAAGCAATTAGAAAAACAGAGAATATCTATAACACAACTCTAGAAATTTTCAAATTTGCTGATGACAATAATATAACGACGCAACAAGCAGCTATGCAAATTGCTGAAAATAGAATCGAACAAAGAAAAAAAGAAAACGCTAATAAATAATAGCAGTTTTTAAAATATTCCTATTTTTGCAAAGCGAAAGAGTTTCTTTCGCTTTGTTAATTTTAAAAAGTTCTTATCCGTGTTAAACAGAAGACATATTCGAGTAAAAGTAATGCAATCCATTTATGCATTGCATCAAAAAAACTCTGATGATATTGAAAAAGAAGAAAAGTTTTTGCTTCATAGCATTGATAGTATTCAGGATTTGTATTTAATAATGTTGTCTTCTCTGATTGAAATCAGAAAGAAAGAAATGATCTATCTAGAAGCTTCTAGCAAAAAACATTTAGCAACATCGGAAGAAAAAAATCCAATCAGAAAATTTGTCAATAATGCAGTTCTTCAATTATTAGAAGATAGTAATTCCTTGAGTATTGCCTTAGAGAAAAGAAAAATTACCAATTGGGCAATGAATGATGATTATATTTTAATTTTATTAAATGAAATTAAGCAAAGTTCATTGTATGGAAAGTATATGATGAACAAGAAGTCTTCATTCGAGGAAGACAAAGACTTTGTAATCGATATGTTTTCTGAACTGATTGCACCTAACGAAAAATTATACGAATATCTTGAAGATAACAAATTAACTTGGATCGATGATATACCGTTAGTAAATACTCAGATTTTAAAAGAACTAAAGCAAGTTGTTGCGAATGAAGAGTTCAGAGTAACTAAATTATACAAAGACCAAGAAGATCAAGAATTTGTTAGTCTTTTGTTTAAAAAGACGGTACTCAACGAAATAGATTTAGCCAAAGAATATATTGACAAAACACCTAATTGGGATGCCGATAGAATTGCAGAAATTGATACCATCATTCTCAAAATGGCAATTTGTGAATTTTTAAAATTCCCCTCAATTCCGGTTAAAGTGACTATCAATGAATATTTAGAAATTGCCAAAGAATATTCAACTCCCAAAAGTAGTTTGTTTATTAACGGAATTTTAGATAATCTTGTGAAAGAGTTCCAAAGCGAAGGAAAGATTAAAAAGACAGGTCGCGGATTAATGTAAAAAATTAGAATATGAATAAAACATTGAAATTATTTTTTTTAGCATCGTTTATTGTATTTACAATAGCATGCAAAAAGGAATCAAAAAAAACCAATAGTGTTGAAGCTGCTGAAAATGTTCAACCTAATGTTTCGGTTTCAAAGGATTCCATTCCGTTAGATGGGAAATATCCAGAAATGAAGTTTGAAAAAAACCAACATGATTTTGGAACGATTAATCAAGGCGATACAGTAGAGCATGAATTCAAATTTGAAAATACAGGTGAGGCCGATTTGTTAATAACAAATGCCAAAGGTTCTTGTGGTTGCACCGTTCCAGAATATCCAAAAACAGCTATTCAACCTGGAAAAGCAGGAACCATAAAAGTATCATTTAATTCAGCAGGAAAATCCGGTGTCAATACCAAGTCTGTTGTGTTAACTAGTAATTGTAAAGAGAAAAATAAAGTATTAATCATAACAGCGGATATCAAAGTTCCGTCAAAAACTAAATAACTAAATACAATGGAACAATTAAGTCAATTTTTACCCTTTTTATTAATTATTGTGGTAATGTATTTCTTCATGATTAGACCACAGCAAAAGAAAATCAAACAAGAAAAAGAATTCGAAGCCGGATTAAAAGTAGGTGATAAAATTATTACCAAAAGTGGTCTTCATGCGAAGATTGCTGAATTAGCCGATACGACTGTAGTTGTTGAAACAATGTCAGGTAAACTTAAAATGGAGCGTTCTGCAATTTCGTTAGAATTAACAGCAGCTTTAAATAAAAAGGCATAAGTTTTTTATAAACTCAAGAAAAACAAATCCCAAATTCCAATTAGTATAGTTGGGATTTGGGATGTTTTATTTTAAATTATAGTTGAATCTATGCTAAAGATTCAAAATTTTATTTTTTCTTTTTTTTCTTGTTTTTATTTGAAAAATCTGTCGTTGCAGTAAGTTCTGCAATTTTTACAATAACATCAATCGCTTTTTGCATACTTTCTACCGGAACATATTCATATTTTCCGTGGAAGTTATGTCCTCCAGCAAAAATATTCGGACAAGGCAATCCCATATAAGACAATCTGCAACCATCAGTGCCGCCTCGAATGGGTTTAATAAGTGGCTTAATATCTAGTGCTTTCATTGCTTTTTCTGCCAAATCAACAATAAACATAACAGGTTCTACCTTTTCTTTCATATTGTAATATTGGTCTTTGATCTCCGTAATTACAATATCTTCTCCAAATTGTCTTTTGAATTTTTTATTGAATTTTTTAGTGATATCATGAACTAATTCTTTCCTTTTTTTGAATTTCTTTAGGTCATGATCTCGAATGATTAATTCCAATTTGGTTTCTTCAATACTACCTGATATTCCTGTAACATGAAAGAATCCTTCATATCCTTTGGTTTCTTGAGGTGTTTCATGCTTTGGCAATTCGTTGATGAAATCATTGGCGATAAGCATCGAGTTAATCATTTTTCCTTTGGCATATCCCGGATGCACACTTTTTCCTTTGAATATGATTTTAACGCCAGCAGCATTAAAGTTTTCATATTCTAATTCACCAATCTGGCTTCCATCCATAGTATACGCCCAGTCGGCACCAAATTTTTCGACATCAAATAAATCAGCACCACGACCTATTTCTTCATCAGGAGTGAACCCAACTCGAATTTTCCCATGTTTAATTTGAGGATTATTTACTAAATATTCCATGGCAGTAACAATCTCAGTAATGCCAGCTTTGTCATCGGCACCAAGTAATGTCAAACCATTGGTAGTAATAAGCGTTTGTCCTTTATATAGTAATAAATCTTTGAAATAACTTGGTGATAAAACGATGTTTTGTTCCTCATTTAAGATAATATCACCACCATCATAATTCGGAATAATTTGAGGTTTTACATCTTTTCCCGTAAAATCGGGAGTCGTATCAAAGTGAGAAATGAATCCGATTGTGGGCACTTCGTGGTCAACATTTGATGGCAATGTTGCCATAATGTAACCGTGTTTATCGATAGTGACTTCTTTTAGGCCAATCGCTTTGAGTTCTTTTACTAAATTGTTGGCTAAGTCAAATTGTTTTTTGGTACTTGGTGTTGTGGCTGAATTAGGATCCGATTCGGTATCGATAGTTACATAGCTAATAAAGCGGTCAATAATATGTTGCATTTGTTTATTTTTTTCAAAGATACTAATTAGCAGTCAAAAAAAAACTCACAGTTTTTATCAGAAACTCAGGTGTTAGCTACCCAAAATAAGTACTGTTTACTCTTTATAATCTTTACTTCGTTCTCCTTGTATGAAAATTTTATGGGTGTTAAAATGAAACGTAAATTCTACCGATTTCCAAGTAGTATCTTCTTCCGTATCACCTTCTAGTTTTGTAGTATATTGATACCAAAGGATATATTTAGCATTGTCAAACCCTTTTTTATATAATAACGCACCTGATTCGTCGCATTCCAAACCCCAGATCATGGGTCTTTTGGGTTGGTCGTGAAGTTGATAGAATCCTATTCCGTATTCGTTGAGTTCAACTACAGGTTCTTGTCCGTTATACAAATACTTTCCAAGGATATCAAGATTGATATTATGCATATAATGAGAAATGTAATGAATTCCGTCTTTGGCTTCTATTTTATCCCAGTTTTGAGAAAAACTGTTGAGGGTTAAGAATAGGAAAGAAGCAATGATTACATTTTTTAAGTTCATCTTTTTGATTTTTACAGATTATCAATCCACAATCGAGCATTTACAAATGCTTCAATCCATGGGGAAACTTCGTCTTTTTTGTCTTTCGGATAATACCCCCAATTCCAAGGAAAAGTAGAACGTTCTATATGTGGCATCATTACTAAATGACGACCTGTTTTGTCGCACATCATTGCGGTATTATAGTCGGAACCATTTGGGTTAGCAGGATAACTATCGTAACCATATTTGGCCACAATATTATACTGATTCTCAGCTTGTGGAAGCTTGAATTTTCCTTCACCGTGTGAAACCCAAACACCAAGTGTACTTCCGGCAAGGGTTTTAAGCATAACCGAATTATTCTCCTGAACTTTTACCGAAGTAAAAATACTTTCATGTTTGTGGCTATCGTTATGCTGCATTTTTCCATGAACTTCGTGTTCCGGATGTATTAATTCTAATTCCATAAACAATTGACACCCATTGCATATTCCGACCGAAAGTGTGTCTTCTCGTTTAAAGAAATTTTTCAAAGCAATATTTGCTTTTTCATTGTATTTGAAAGCACCAGCCCAACCTTTAGCGGATCCTAAAACATCTGAATTCGAAAATCCACCAACGGCACCAATAAATTGAACATCTTCTAAATTTTCTCTTCCCGAAATTAAATCGGTCATGTGAATATCTTTAACATCAAAACCAGCTAAATACATTGCATTCGCCATTTCACGTTCAGAATTACTTCCTTTTTCGCGGATGATGGCTGCTTTTGGTCTCTCAACTGCGCTCGAGATGACAGGTGCTTTTCCAGTAAAATGTGCTGGAAATTGATAGCTTAACCCTAGATTTTTATAATTATCAAAGCGTTCTTTGGCTTTGTTATTTTTAGTTTGTTTTTGATCGAGTAGGAAAGAGGTTTGAAACCAAATATCTCTATAAGTTTCAATATCAAAATTCCAAACACCAAAATCTAGTGATGATTTATTTTGAACCGAACCTATTTTGAAGAACTCTAAACCTGCTAATGCATTTTCAAATAGGTTATCTTCTTTTGCTTGAAGTACTAATCCGATATTTTCTGCAAACAGTATTTTTACCCAATCTTTTTCGGCAAAAGAACTGAAATCTATTTTAGCTCCTAAATTAGTATCGGCAAAACACATTTCTAGTAACGTAGTAATCAAGCCACCTGAGCCAATGTCATGTCCGGCTATGATTAGTTCCTCATTGATTAAATTTTGTATTGTATTAAAAGCTCTTTTGAAAAAGTCAGCGTTTTTTATGGTTGGAGTATCCTTACCTACTTTATTTTGGGTTTGAGCAAAGGAACTTCCACCTAGTTTAAATTCATCTTGTGATAAATTGATATAATAAATAGAACCGCCGTCTTTCTGCAAAACGGGTTCAATAACTTTTGTAATGTTGGAACAATTTCCCGCTGCCGAAATAATCACGGTTCCTGGTGCAATTACTTCATCATTGGGATATTTTTGCTTCATCGATAAAGAATCTTTTCCCGTTGGAATGTTGATTCCGAGTTCGATAGCAAAATCCGAACATGCTTTTACGGCTTCATATAAACGAGCATCTTCGCCTTCGTTTTTACAAGCCCACATCCAATTGGCAGAAAGCGAAACGCTTTTCAAACCATCTTTCATTGGAGCAAAAACAATATTCGATAAAGCTTCACCAATAGCGTTTCTAGAACCCGCTGTTGGATTAATTAAGGCAGCAACTGGAGAGTGTCCAATTGTAGTGGCAATTCCTTCTTTGCCATGAAAATCTAACGCCATAACACCTACATTATTCAAAGGTAATTGTAATGGTCCAACACATTGTTGTTTGGCTACTTTTCCGCCCACACAACGGTCAACTTTATTCGTTAACCAATCTTTACACGCCACTGCTTCGAGTTGTAAAACCTGTTCTACATACGCTTTAATTTTATCTTGAGAATAAGAAATATCGGTATAATTAATTTGTGAATTGATATCGGTCATAACGACTTTTGGAGAACTTCCAAACATATCTTCTAAGGCAAAATCCATTGGTTTATTTCCGGTAGATTTGCTTTCAAAAGTAAAACGATGATCATCGGTTACTTCGCCCACTTCATACATAGGAGCACGCTCACGATCGGCAATTTTTCTAAGGGTTTCAATATCATCTTTAGCGATTATGAGTCCCATTCTTTCTTGCGATTCGTTTCCGATAATTTCTTTGGCAGATAAAGTCGGGTCGCCAACCGGCAGTTTATCTAAATTAATCAATCCACCTGTTTCTTCCACCAATTCAGAAAGACAATTTAAATGTCCGCCTGCTCCGTGATCGTGAATCGAGACTATCGGATTGATATCACTTTCTACAAAAGCTCTGATGGCATTGGCTGCTCTTTTTTGCATTTCTGGATTTGAGCGCTGAATGGCATTCAGTTCAATGCCAGAACCAAAAGCGCCGGTATCGGCAGAGGAAACGGCAGCGCCACCCATACCAATTCTATAGTTTTCTCCACCAAGCACTACAATCGTATCGCCTTTTTTAGGTTTATGTTTTTTGGCTTGTTCTTCTTTTCCGTAACCAATACCACCTGCCAACATAATTACTTTGTCAAAACCAAGTTTTCTGTTTTGCTCTTCGTGTTCAAAGGTTAGGACAGAACCTGAAATTAAAGGTTGTCCAAATTTATTACCAAAATCGGAAGCACCGTTTGATGCTTTTATTAGAATATCCATAGGCGTTTGGTACAACCATTTTCTCTCGGCCATACCATTTTCCCAATTTCTGTCACCTTGAGCGCAGTCAGAAGTTTGCAAACGAGAATAAGAAGTCATATAGACGGCAGTTCCTGCTAAAGGTAATGAACCTTGTCCACCAGCCAAACGGTCGCGAATTTCACCGCCCGAACCTGTTGCCGCTCCATTAAAAGGTTCTACTGTGGTTGGAAAATTATGGGTTTCGGCTTTTATAGAAATGACAGAGTTGAATTCCTTTTCTTGATAGAAATCGGCTTTGTCGCCAGTCATGGGAGCAAATTGAGTCACTTTTGGGCCTTTGATAAAAGCCACATTATCTTTATATGCGGATACAATGTCATTAGGATTCAATTCCGAAGTTTTTTTGATCATTTTGAATAAGGACAATTCTTTTTCGATGCCATCAATCACAAAAGTTCCATTGAAAATTTTATGACGGCAATGTTCTGAATTGACCTGAGAGAAACCAAAAACTTCTGAATCAGTTAGTTTTCTGTTTAGTTTTTTGGATAAATTTTCTAAATACTGAACTTCTTCATCACTTAATGCCAAACCTTCCTGTTTGTTGTAGGCATCAATATTTTCAATTTCTAAAATAGATTCAGGTTTGATATTGATAGTAAAGATTTCTTGATTAAGTTCACTATATTTTTGGGATAGCATAGGATCGAAATCGTTGAAATCAGGAGTTACTTTCTGGAATTCTTCAATTCGAATAATTCCTTCAATTCCCATATTTTGGGTAATCTCAACTGCATTGGTACTCCAAGGTGTGATCATGGCGGCACGTGGACCAATAAAAAAATCCGTCAGGACGGATTTTTCTATTTTATGTGCGTTAGCAAATAACCAATTAAGTTTTGAGATAGTTTCTGCTGATAACTCGTCTGCACTCGATATGTTTTGCGATTGAACGGCAAAAACAGTGTTACTTTCGTTTCCGAAGAAATGAATCATTGTAATGAAGTTTTAGTGTGTGTTGTTGCCTGTCTGCCGACAGGTAGATTGTCGCAAATTTAGGTTAAATAAATGAAACCTAAAAACTGCAATTTAAATTAATCTGCAGGAAAAATGATAAAGTTATAAGCACCTACATCATATGGACTAACTCTAGGATTTCCTAGAATATCAAAAGGAATTCCGGCGTCAATTCCCATTCCTTTGGCAAAAGAATCTTCTCCAATAATCAGATTGTTTTTGTTTACATCAAAGAAATTTGGAGTTTTATTTATTTTATTTCCATTTTGTTCTAATCTTATAGCATCATATAAAAAAGGATTTGCAACACTTGCAGAACCTGGTGTAACATTAATTTTCACAAGACAATTTTGAAATAATTTATTGAAATCTGACTCAGGACCTCTTTTTTCTAATATGATTTCATTGCTATTAGAGCCATAAATAATACAATTCGTAAAATTAGCTTGAACTAATGGCAAGATTTCCGGTGTTGCATCTTTAAGATAATCGGAGACATACACAGCTAATTGCTTTGAACTACTCCAATTATTATTGAATGTACAGTTGGTGAAATTGTAATCACCACCTAGTGCAGCAGCCAGACAAAATTGTCCACAATTATTGATAACTACTTTTTTCCCATTAATAGTTCCATTATAAGTTAAGATTCCGTAATTGGAACAATCATAAATTTGAGTATCTGTAATATTCATTAATCCGGCATTATTTTCAACGAGCAACCCAACTATAGCGTTTTTGAGTGTTAAATTAGTTATTTGACTTGCACTTCCTTGTCTTAGATAAACCGTTCCCCATTGCCCTGGAACATCAGAAAAACCAGGTTCTAAACGATCTCCTTCAAAGATGACTTCATTCTCTAAAGCAGTTGTACTTGAAGTTGAACCAGTTATATTTAAACTTCCACCTTGTTGTATCACTAAACCGGAATCTGCATGAAAATGAACTCTTGCTCCGCCCGGAATAGTTAATGTTTCCCCATTAGGTACACTGGCATAGCCATAGACGACATAGGGTTTGTCTGTTTTAAACAAGTATTCATCTCCATTATCAGGATGGTTATTGCTTAGGTTTCTACCATTGGTTTCTAATACAGTTCCATCTTCATTAAATCCAATTGGAATTTGTTCAATAACCCCATTGGTCTTGTTGGGAAAAATAAAATAGGCATCTTGAATAAGTGTTACTAATTCTACTTTCTGAAAATTAGCACCACTATCAAACTGAATTTGGTCGGTATATAAAAAATCTGTTGGGTTAGCATCTGAAATTCCAGCTGTAGTTTCAATAAAAATATACATACTGTCTTTTGCCAACACTTCTACATCATGAAAAACGCGGTTGTTTTCACCGGTCATTCCATCAACAGTCATTCTGTATTTTGAAGCTTGCCCTTTGCCTAATTGAATGGTTGGAATTTTGATGTCCTTACTGCTTTTATTGTAAACTTTTAAAGTATAAGTGCTAGAACCAATATTGGCAAAAACAGTATCTAAATAAATGGTATCTCTCGAAAATTTTAAATCGCCAGTGCTTGGTTCAAAAACAAAGTCTTGACGGCATGAACTTAGAGAAATAAATACACCAATAAAAAATAGAAATATAAGTTTACGCATCAGCTATAGGAATTTTTATGTTGTACAATTGCTTTGTCTATTAAGCTAAAGCATCGAATTGGCCAAATGGGCTCGGGTGGTAAATGTAAGTATTAATTTGAAAATTTAAAAATGTAATATAATAACGTTAAATAGTACGTTTTATTGCAAATGACTGTTAAAACGTAAACTTGATTTGTTTTCCCTCTGCTAAATAAATAGTATTTTTACACCCGAAGCCATAAGGCCGAAATGAACGAAACAAAAAAAGCGATGACATTTGATAAAGAAAAAATGCTCCAGCTATGTAATAACTGGTGTGAGAATACCTTAATGAACACTTTAGAGATTGAATATATTGATGCAGGAGAAGATTTTTTAACAGCCAAAATGCCTGTAAATCCTAGAGTTCATCAACCGATGGGTTTGCTTCACGGAGGAGCAACCGTTGCTTTAGCTGAAAGTGTGGGAAGCGCAGCATCTTTTTTATTTATAAATAGTGAAAAGCAAGAAGCGCGTGGTATTGAAATTTCGGCAAATCATTTAAAAAGTAAGCGGGAAGGAACGGTTTTTTGTACAGCCAAAATTATTCATAAAGGAGCAAGTTTACATCTTTGGGAGTTGAAAATAACCGATGAAGAAGGAAAATTAATTTCGCTTTGCAAGTTAACTAACATGATTTTACCTAGAAGAAGATGACCGATTTATTTCTAAAAGTCAAAATTCATCAAGAGCAAAAATTACCTTATGTGTTATTTTGTAAACCTGATTCGGATAAAATTATTGGACTATTTCAAAAAAATGATCATCTTTATTTTTTAGAAACTTTTGAAGAAAAAGGTTTTGTTTTTGCACCTTTTGATGCAGATGAAACGCCCTATATTCCAATAGAACATTCCGATGTTTATGTTGAATCAGTTGATAAAAAAAGCTATTTTTTTGATGCTAAAATTTCTACTGATCATAAATCAATTGGAAAAGATTTTTTTGAAGATTTAGTTGAAAAGGCATTAAATTCAATCCAAAAAAATGAATTTCAAAAAGTTGTTGTATCTAGAAAAGAAGAAATCACGATTCCCGATTTTGATGTTGAAACGACCTTCAGAAAAATGATTCAACACTACTCCAGTGCTTTCAATTATTATTTTTTTCATCCCAAAATTGGCACTTGGATTGGAGCTACACCTGAACAATTTCTGAAAACCGATGGAACTATTTTAAAGACTGTGGCATTGGCAGGAACTCAATTGGCAACGAAATCAAATACCATTATTTGGCAAAAGAAAGAAACAGAAGAGCAGCAGTTGGTTACTGATTATATTGTAGATAGTTTGGAAAATTTGGTTAAAGAAATTACAATATCCAGCCCCTATTCTTTAAAAGCGGGTACTATTTGGCATATCAAAACAGATATTTCAGCCGTTTTAAAATCTAAAAAGCTACTAAAAAATGTTATTGCAGTTTTGCACCCAACTTCGGCAGTATGTGGATTGCCTAAGGAATCGGCCAAAAAATTTATTATTGAGAATGAAGGGTATAACCGAGAATATTATTCAGGATTTTTAGGTGAATTAAATCTCGATTTGGTTTCTTTTAAAACAGCTCAGTCTGATTTGTATGTAAATTTGCGTTGTATGAAAATTGTAAGAGATAAATCTCAGTTGTTCATTGGTTGTGGCATTACAAAAGATAGCATACCGTCAGCAGAATATTTAGAAACCGTCAATAAATCGATGACGATGAAAAATATTATTCAATAAAATGTATTTTTGACTCGAGCTGTGATTACGATGAACTGACAGAATAAATTTAAATTAGATGAAATTAGATATATTAGCGTTTGGAGCACATCCAGACGATGTAGAATTAGGTTGTAGCGGCACGATTGCTAAAGAAATTTCTTTGGGAAAAAAAGTTGGTATTATTGATTTGACACGTGGCGAATTAGGCACTCGTGGTTCGGTTGAAATAAGAAATTTAGAATCAAAAAAAGCTTCAGAAATTTTAGGTATTTCGGTAAGAGAAAATTTAGAGATGCGCGATGGTTTTTTTGTAAACGATGAAGCACATCAATTGAAAGTCATTCAAATGATTCGAAAATACCAACCCGAAATTGTGCTTTGCAATGCAATTCGTGACCGACATATTGATCATAGCAAAGGAAGTAAATTAGTTTCAGATGCTTGTTTTTTATCTGGTTTACGAAAAATAGAGACTCATTTTGAGGGTAAAAATCAAGAGGTTTGGCGTCCAAAAGTGGTGTATCATTATTTACAATGGCAAAATATTGAGCCTGATTTTGTAGTTGATATTACAGGGTTTATTGATACAAAAACAACTTCTATATTGGCCTATAGTTCTCAGTTTTACTCAGAAAACTCGAATGAACCAATTACGCCTATTGCTACAAAAAACTTCTTAGAAAGTATTCATTATCGCTCTCAGGATTTTGGAAGATTAGTTGGGGTAGAATATGCTGAAGGATTCACTGTAGAAAGGTATTTGGCCGTCAATAGCTTAAGTGATTTAAAGTAACTTTTTAATTTTTTTCTTGGAGGTAGAATAGAATTTATACTATATTTGCACTCGTTAAAAATGGTGGTTGTAGCTCAGCTGGTTAGAGTATTGGTTTGTGGTGCCGAGGGTCGCCGGTTCGAACCCGGTCAGCCACCCTTAACTAAAAAGTCCTGAAATTTCAGGACTTTTTTTGTTTGTATCAATTATCGACCATCTGTTTTATCTACTATTAATTTGTCTTTCCTATTAGCAATTTCCCACGCAATGGCAAAGGCATATTGCGTTCTTTTGGTTAGGGCATCAAACTCAATTTTAGTTACTTCATCAGTAGCTTTGTGATAATCTTCATGCGTTCCGTTGAAAAGGAATACCGATGGAATACCGTTTTTAGCAAAATTATAATGATCGGAACGATAGTAAAAACGATTAGGATCTTTTTTGTCGTTGTATTTATAATCTAATGTGAGTAAGTCGTATTTTTTATTAACCTCTTCACAAATAGTGAACAAATCGCTAGATAAATAATCAGAACCGATTAAATAAACATAGTTGTTTGTGTCTTCATGGAATTTATCTCTGCGTCCAATCATGTCAATATTGATATCAGCAACCGTATTGGCCAATGGAAATAACGGATTTTCAGAATAAAAACGAGAGCCATGTAATCCGTGCTCTTCTCCAGTTACATGAAGTATTAGAATGGAACGTTTTGGACCTTGACCTTCATTTTTTGCTTTTTGAAATGCTGCAGCAATTTCCATAATAGCCACTGTTCCCGAGCCGTCGTCATCGGCGCCATTATATACCTCTCCAGCTTTAACACCAACATGATCATAATGAGCTGAAACAACTACAATTTCTTCTGGCTTTTCTGAACCTTCAATAAAAGCCCATATATTTTCGGAATCTTTTAGGTTTTCATTATATTTTGCATTCAGATAGGAAGCTGGAATTGATTGATAATAGTTTGAAGCGCCTTTAGGAAAACCAACGCCATTTTTTTTGTAAAAATCTATGATATATCTTCCCGCTTTTTTTTGGCCTTCTGTTCCGGTGTTACGACCTTCCATTTCATCGGATGCTATTACTGTTAAATTAGTTTGCAAACGCTCTAAGGAAATGGATTGAAAATAATCGGATGAATTGGTTTTTTTAACTTCAGAATTTAAAGTAGGTTTTTTACTTGAGCAGCTTATACATACTAATGATGAAAGAAGTAGGATGATTATTTTTTGATTCATGATATTAATGAAGATTAATAAAGGTATAAACAATTAAGACTAGTAGAAGTATGGTCATCAAAACCATATTGATGCAAAACATGGCTGCACTTTTTAGAAATGATATCATTCTAGTTTCACCATAAAAGCGATGATGTGCTGGAAAGAAATAATAAAACATCCAAATATAAGAGATGCCTTTTCCAAAAAACTGAATAACGTTAGTTACCGAATTATCGACAAAACAATTCATTATTTTATTGAAAAAGAAAATTAGCAGCGAAATAAGTAATAAAAAAGAAAAGTAATGCAGGGTAAATATACCATGATCAAAATAGAACCAGCGTTTTTTACCGTGAAAAATCCATAAGATTAAAGCAAACAAAGGCATATATATAAACAATGCTTTGGGGAAATTATGGATCATTCCCTCAGCAAATTTTTCCATCATTTCGGGTTTACTATATCTAGCTTTAACTTCTAACGTTTTTTTTATGATATAGTATTCAAAGTCACCTAATTTATCTTCTGCCGGACCAAATTTTTGAAGTGAATCTAATTCTTTTAAATTCTTATACCCAAAATTTATAAAACCTTCATTTTGCTCTTCATTGCTTAAATTATTTTTTCTTTTTGATTCTTCCTCAGCTTTTAATAATTCAGACATTTTTAGTGCTTTTTTAGAAATGACGCTGTCTATTTTTTTTCCATTTTTATCAGTTATTTGCACAGAAGTGTTTTGATTTATATCTAACAATTCATCTTTATCTGTTGGAAAAACATTCATAATAAAGAAGGTAACAAAACTAATGAAAATGTATAATCGTATTGGAGCTAAGTAGGAAAGGCGTTTGCCCGAAAGGTATTCTTTGGTTAGTGAAGCAGGTTTTAGAATTAAATTCTTGATGGTTTTCCAAAAGGCATTCTCATAATGGGTCAAATCTTCAAAAAAGTGAACAAATAAATGGTGAAATGTTTTTCGGGTATCAGTATTTTCTTGACCACAATTGGGGCAGAATCTTTTCTCAACTACGTAATTGCAATTTAGACAGGTTTTGTCTTTCCTTAAAGGATTTCTGGACATAAGCAATAGTTAAATGATCAAAACGTAAATCTATTAAAATTATTTCTATTTTTGAGATACTAAATAAAAATCGATGCAATCTAAAGCGCTTACTCCAGAACACTATTTATCAGAACTTCCCGAAGAAAGAAAAAAACCGATGCTTAAACTTAGAGAAGTTATTAAAAATAATCTACCTGAAGGTTTTGAAGAACTGATGTGTTATGGGATGTTAGGATTTGTAGTACCACATTCTATTTATCCAAAAGGGTATCACTGTGACCCAAAATTACCTCTGCCATTCATTAGTTTGGCTTCGCAAAAGAATTTTATTGCTCTGTATCATATGGGAATTTATGCAGATGAAAATCTTTTAAACTGGTTTTTAGTTGAATATCCCAAACATTGTAAAACTAAATTGGATATGGGTAAAAGTTGTATCCGATTTAAAAAGATGGATGATATTCCTTTTGAATTAATTAGTGAATTAGCAAAAAGAGTTTCTGTAACGGATTGGATAAAAAAATATGAAACGGCATTTAATAAATGATTTCAATAGTAGAAAATCCCGATAAAAATTTTATAAATATTAGAGCCATTGCTCAAGAAGTTTGGCCTATTGCTTATAAAGCAATACTAAGTAAGGAGCAGCTTGACTATATGATGGAGATGATTTATAGTGTTTCGTCATTACAAAAGCAAGCCAATGAATTTAAGAATCATTTTATTTTAGCTACAGAAAATGAAACTCCAGTTGGTTTTGCTTCATATGAGTTAAATTATAATCAAACTTTAAAGACAAAGATCCATAAGATTTATATTTTGTCTAATCAACAAGGAAAGGGAACCGGGAAATTATTGATAGATTATATTCTAAATCAGGCAAAACAAAATTTTCAAGATGCTTTACTTTTGAATGTGAATAAGTATAATACTTCCCGTTTTTTTTATGAAAAACTAGGGTTTACTCTAGTTGGTGAAGAAATTATTGATATTGGTAATAGTTATGTTATGGATGATTTTATTATGGAGTATTTGATAAAAAACAACTGATGGATTTTTTAAAAAAAGTTAACAGCAATGCAAAGTCGGATGCCAATACAGGTTTTGGCACCAATGCGTCGAGTTATGGAGGTAGATTCATCACTAAAAGTGGTAACGCTAATGTCAAAAAATCGGGAATAGGTCTTTTTGAAAGCATAAGTTGGTATCACACGATGCTCAATATTCCGAGATGGAAGTTTTTAGTAATCATTGCGTTGTTTTATTTTTTAGTCAATTTTATTTTTGCCAGTTTGTATTACCTTGTCGGGGTAGAACATTTAAACGGAGTTACAGCGTCTTCCTCTATTGAAAAATTTGGTCAAGCGTTTTTCTTTAGTATTCAAACCTTTACTACTGTTGGGTATGGGCATATAAGTCCAAGTGGGTTTATGACCAGTTTTGTGGCTGCAGTTGAAGCTTTGTTCGGATTATTGAGTTTTGCTATTGCAACGGGTTTATTTTATGGTAGATTTAGCAAACCCAAAGCGCATATTAAGTTTTCTGAAAATGCTCTAATTGCACCTTATAAAGACGGAACTGCTTTAATGCTCAGATTGGCGCCTTTTAAGAATACCAATTTGAGTGATGGTGAAGTCAAAATTACGTTAGGAATGAAAATAGATTTTAACGGAGTATTGACCAATACTTTCTATAATCTTGATTTAGAATTATCCAAAATTAATGCATTAAATTTGAGTTGGACTTTAGTTCATCCTATCAATGAAAACAGTCCGTTATATGGTTTAACAAAAGAAGATTATCAAAAAATAGAAGGTGAGGTATTAGTTTTCTTAAAAGTTTTTGATGATATGTATAGTGCTAATGTAGTAAAGCGAACATCATATTCATTTAACGAAATTATTTTTGGAGCTAAATTTTCTCCCATGTTTTACAGAAGTGATAATCAAAATAAAACAGTTCTCCATATAGACAAACTGAATTCGTATGAAAAAATAAAGCTGTAAAATAATTACAGCTTTATTTTTATTTTAAGGTTGCCTCAAATTTTACGGCTACTTTTTTGGAGACTTTTTTACTTACAACACTTGGGATTTCTATTCCAAAATCGTCTGTGTTTACAGTGAAGTTTGAATTAATATCAATTCCTTCCCCCGATTTTTTTATACTTGCTTTAATTGTAATGTCCTTAGATTTTCCGTGCATTTCTAACGAACCTTTAATGGTGTAATCTTTTGCTATTGAAGTTATTTTATTTATATCAAAATTTTCAATTTTTCCTTTAAAAATAGCTTTAGGGTACGAATCGCTTTCCATATAATTTTCGTTAAAATGCTCTTCCATCAAAGCCACTTTAAATCGAAAACCTTTAATCAACGCTAAACTTGCAATTTCTCCAGAACTTGGGTTTATTACAAAAGTTACTGATTCGTTTTTTGCCTTTACTTCTTCAAAAGCAGGAACAGAAGCTTCAAAAGTAATTTTTCCTACTTTAGTTAACATTTTGTTTTGAGCAAAACTGTTCAAACATAGTAAAATTAGTAAGTATAATAAATTTGTTTTCATAGTTCTTATTGTTGAAATCCATTTTCAGCCCAACTCTCAATTTTATCAATAGTAGCTTGTGGTAGCCTTGTTGTAATAGGCATCAATCCTGATTCACCTTGAGCTCTTGAAATTCTATCTAGTAAACCATTATTTTGAACTGCATTTTTAACATCAGCATAGGTAACTAATGACATTGGCGCTCCAAATACTGGAGTAGCTGCATGGCAAACAATGCAGTTATTGTCCACAATGTTTTTTACGGTATTAGTAAACGTAATTTCTTCAACAATAATTGAATCTTCAACTAGGTCGGATGCTGAATCATTTGTGCATCCAAATTGAAGTAATCCAAGAGAGATAAGAAGTAAAGATGATATTAATCTATTCATAGTAATTTTGTTTAATTATAAAAACATAATAAAGTTAGTAAAAATATTGAGTTATTATTAATTAATTTAAATTTGTGATAATTTAATTTTGATTTTTATGAAAAAGAAAATAGTAATTGTTATAATTGTCCTTTTAGCTTTGGCTTTGATTGGCTATAATTATGTTTATAAAAACCATAGAGATATTGCAACTGAAACTGCTTCTTTTTCAATTTCAGTAAATGAAATTCATACTGCTTTTAAACAAAACGATAGCTTAGCGAATAAAAAATATAGCGATAAGACTATCGAAGTTCACGGTAAAATTACGAATATCGATTCAGTAAACATGATAATTACGTTAGATGATAAGCTACTTGCTAGGTATTCAAATGGTAAACATCAATCTATAAAATTACAGAATACTATAACTTTGAAAGGTAGAGTTATTGGATACAACGATATTTTAGAAGAGATCCAAATGGATCAATGTACCATTAATCATTAAATGAATAAACAAAAATAATTATGAAAAAAATAGCACTTTTACTATTGTTGCCTTTTACTTTGATTGCTCAAGAGGATTTGTTAAAAGATATTGATACAGTAACTACATCCAAAAGCAAAGTAGAATCAGCTTTTAAAGCTTTGAAAATTGTAAATCTAGAATCTACAAAATTAGCAGCAAAAGGCGATTTATATTTTATTGTTGCCCATAGATTTGGTTCACTTAAGGATGGTTTTGAAGGCGCGTACGGACTTGATAATGCGGTTACTCAATTAAAATTTGTTTATGGTATAAGTGACTGGTTGACTGTTAGTGCCGGAAGAACTGAATTGGCTTATGATTTTTCGGGTAAATTTTTATTAAAATCACAAGAAGAAAATGGTTTTCCTGTGGCAATAGCAGCTTTTTCAAGTATTGGTTTTAATAATACGTTAAAAGAAAGTAATTATCCAAAAATGGAATTTGAAAATAGATTAATTTATGTTTCGCAATTATTAGTTTCTAGAAAGTTTAATAATAAATTATCGTTGCAATTGGCTCCAACTTATTTGCATGAGAATTTTGTTATTGACGACAATCAAGACAATAGTCAATTTCTTATCGGAATGGGAGGAAGGTATAAATTTGCAAAGCGTTGGTCTGTGAATTTAGATTATGCAGCTCATTTAAATAGAGCTAGTACTTCACCTTTTAAAAATCCACTTTCTTTGGGAGTTGATTTAGAAACCGGAGGTCATGTATTTCAAATGCATTTAAGTAGCTCTCAAGGAATTCATGAAGCGGGTTTTTTAGGCAATACAACTGGAGATTGGACTAAAGGCGATATTTTCTTTGGATTTAATTTATTAAGAGTATTCTAAAATAAAGTGAGAATAATTAAATAAAAAAACGTCCCGAAATATTCGGGACGTTTTTTTTATAAAAATGATTAGCTTGTTATTCCTTGATGAATTTTTGACCGTAATTTCTATTTTCTGAATCAGAGATTGATAAAATATAAGTCCCAGAGGCTAATTTTTCAATATTAATAGGTTGTGTCAAATCAAATGTACTCAATACCACTTTACCATTTAAATCATATACAGCTGCTGAAGTAGGAGTAATGCTTAGATTGTTTTTGAATTGAATGTTCACCACATCTTTTGCCGGATTTGGATAAACCGAAAACACACCATTATTGAATGCATTTACAGCTAAGGTTGAACCTTCTACAACGAATAATCTTTGATTTATGTTTACATTATCTATAGTATCAACTGCCCCAGAAGGCCATTTAATTACCACTCTGTCTATAACTGTTGCTTGACCAATACCAAAATGCGCATTTAAAGAACTCATGAATTTAAATCCTTCTCCACTTCTTACATCTCTAATTTGTTTGCCCCAAGTGCCATAAATTTCAATTCGAGCCCCAATTCCGTTTATGTTACTCTGAATTCCTTGCAATGAAACTTTAATCCAATTATTAGTATTTGGAACAGCATAACGAATTGTACTTCCGTTCAAAATATCTAAGAAACCATCGTTATTTAAATCGCCAACAGCACCAACTGCAATTCCAGAATAACTAATCGGAGCAAAAGTACTATTGCCTTGATTAAACATGATTTTGTTTCCACCACCTATTACATCAAGAAATCCGTTATTGTCAAAATCATAAGTTATATTGTCAATATTGATTGATGCATTAGTGTCCCAACCAGAACCTGCAGTAATATTGGTGTATGCTTCTTCTACGCTATTGGTCGTGTCAAGATTGTTTCTGAAATATCGATGTGTACCTGAACTTGCCGTAATAATGATGTCCATATCTCCATCATTATCAAAATCACCAATGGCAGATGACCAGGTTTGAATTGGTGTAACATTAATTCCAGCAATTGCTGAAATATCGGTATAGACTCCATTTCCATCATTTCTGATTAATTCACATGGAGGTCCAGAACATTTAGAAATGAAAACATCACTGTCACCATCATTATCAAAATCAGAAAATAATGTAGCATAATTACCTCCGCTTATTCCTAAACTCATAGCGCCTGGAGTTACGTTTGATTGGTAAAAGGTTAAATTGTTTGTGGTGCCACCTGCATTCAAATAATAGCAATTTGGAGCAATATCATGGCATGAAAAAATATCCAAATTACCATCATTATTTAAATCAGCAAAATTGGTTCTCTGACAAAAAATATAATTTCCCGGAGTAATGTTAGTATAATTAGTACTTCCGTTCGACTTCCATATAGATAATCCTTGCCCACTTCCTAAAATCACATCGGTTTGACCATCTCTATTATAATCTCCAGCGGCCATACTCCAAGTTGGCATTTCACTTACTCCTGAAATTGGATAATCAGTCGTTGTAAAAGTACCACCTGTTCTTTGGTAATTTACTCTCAAATTATTAGAACTTACCCCCACAATATCGTCAATTTTATCACCATCCATATCCGTAACACAGATATTGTACGCACTGTTCACAGAACTTATTGTTTGTGTTGTATAGGTAATTGGAGTTACAGGAGGAACAACGATTGCTGTTTCAGTTAGTTGAAAACTAAACCCATTATTTTGAGCTCCTCCCATCCATTTATTGTCAAAAGCAATGATGTAAGGTGTACCAGCTGTTACATTAAATACGGCAACCGAAGAAAAATCAGCACCACTATCATCATCACCAGCAAAACAAGTTAATGAACCACAAGTTCCAGTATAAACGTGAATACGAGTGTCTCTTCTTGGGGTATTGGCAACAATATCAGTGGTTATGGTTACAGTGCGGTTTGCTGTAGGTGTATAAATATACCATTCTCCTCTAGGACCTGGATTTGTCTGATCATTAACTCCATTATCAGCACAAATTAATGTAGGTGCTGTTCCGTTTATCACACCAACAACAAATGTACCTGGGCCAGAAATTACAGATGCACTAGCACAGGTGTCTTGTGCATTTGACCATTGAACAAAAAAGAGCAATGTAAATAGTAAAGTAAATTTTTTCATTTTTTTAAGTTTGATTTTATTTTTGATTATACTTTTGATTTTATTTATGGACATGCAGATAATGAATTTATCCATTCTCGCATCATTTCTATTCCTTCGTCATGTTTAATGGTTCTGCCATGTAATGGCATTCTAAAGGATTCATCAGCGGTGTTAATTCTATAAAAAAGCATTGACCTGTTAACATTTCCTGGTTGGATAATTTTTGTTAAAGCTGGTGCAAAGCTGAAATCTTCAGTATTTACACAAACTCCCATATTCGTTCGGCCATTTACACCACCAGTTTCACTAAAAGCTAAACGCATTGGTCTATAATCACAATGTCTCTTTGGGGCATGACAATGTGCGCAATTAATATCTAAATAGGAACGTACTCTTTTTTCTAAAGGTTGTGTATTATCGCTGTAATTGATTATTGTATTTTCGGAGGACGGTATTGTGAAATTGTTTTCCAAAAAACCTACTTCAATCCATTTGGTTAATTGATTTTTTGTTTCATTACCGTAGGTATAACTAAAATTTAAATTTTGGGGTTTAATACCAATTGGGATAAAAGTAGTTATTTCGGTAGTTCCCACCATTTCTTTATTCTTGTGGCAAATAATACATTGAACTTCAGTTGGAATTCTATAATTGGTACTTTTAATTATGTTGTTTTCGTCTTTCCAAGAAATGTCGGTAAAACTACCAGCTAAGTCAAAATAAGCTTCCGTTTGTTCTGCGTTCCAAACATATTCAGCAAATATCCAGCCACTTGCTTTTTTAATCATAACCCGAGTTTCAATAATTCTTCTTCCACCTATTGGGGTGATATTTTGTACATTATCGTAATAAAATGTTTTAATCAAAGCGGCACCAACAGGTAATTCTAATTCTTTATCATCTGCTACAAATGCTGCTTTCGTTCCATTAGGCATCCAAACAAATCTTTTTTTGTGAGCATAGTCAGAAAATAATGATGATGCTGGTTCGTAGGGTAAAACATTTAAGGATGGAATTTGATTTTTCATATCACCCTCAAAAAACTTATAATCCGATAATTTGGGATAGGGAACTTGAGTCAAATCAACAGTTACAGGAGAAACAGGTATATATTCATCGTTATCTGAACAACCTATAATAATTGTAAAGGATAGAAATAGAATAGATAACAGAAAATAATGTTTTCTCATAGATTTTTTAAAATACTGTCAAATGTAATATTTATATTCATGAATTATAAAAAATTAACAGATTTTGACCAAAATTTTTTATTTATTCTTTTGATTTATATGTGTTTTAGTAGAATTCACTAAACTTCTAATAAACAAAAAACGCTCTTGATTAAGAGCGTTTTGTAAAAGTATTCAAATACAAATTATTCTTTGATAAATTTTTGACTGTAATTTCTGTTTTCTGAATCAGAAATGGATAAAATGTAAGTGCCTGATGCAAGATTTTCAACATTAATAGGTTGATTTAGATTGTCTGTTGAAAGAACTACTTTTCCATTTAAATCATATACTAAAGCTGATTTTAATACAACTGATATAGTATCTTTTATCTGAATATTAATGTTGTTTTTTACAGGATTTGGATAAATAGAAAACACTCCATTATTAAATGAATTAATTGCAAGCGTTGATCCTTCAACTACCAAAAGGTTTTGATTTGGATTTACATTAATTAGCGTGTCAATTGTACCTGATGGCCATTTAATGATAACTTGAGTAATTGTAGTGGCTTGACCAATTCCAAAATGAGCTGTTATAGTACTCATGTTTTGAAAACCAGTTCCGCTTTGCACATATCTTATTTGTTTGCCCCAAGAACCATATATTTCAATTCGTGCTCCTATACCATTTCTATTGCTCTCTATTCCACGTAGGTTTACATTCAACCATTTGTTTGAGTTTCCATTGTTAAATAAAACATTAGTTCCGTTTTGGATATCTAAAAAGCCATCATTATTTAAATCACCTATGGGTCTATCAAAGTTAGAGACAGGATAGGTGTTTGGGTTTGGTGTAAAACGAAAGTTTCCATCACCAAACATAATATTGCTACCTGAACCTAACACATCAAGGAATCCATCATTATCAAAATCTTGTGTTACATATTCTCTACCCAACGATGTGTTTGTGTCGTATCCAGATCCTGCTGTTACACTTGTAAACGTTCCATCTCCATTATTTCTCTTCACATTTGAATATCCATTGCTTGCCGAGTTAACACCTACGATTACATCCATCCATCCGTCATTGTTAAAATCGCCACAAGCGCCAGACCATGTTTGTTCAGGATTAGCCATGCCGATAGATGCCGCTACATTAGTAAAAGTTCCATTACCATTATTTCTATGAAACTCATCAATATTACCTCCAACACCAGAACCACCTTGACCACATTTTGCCATATACATATCGATATCGCCATCATTGTCATAATCAAACCAATTAGACGCATAGTTTCCTCCAGAAGGGAAATCACCAATTCCGCCTTGAATATGATTTAGGTTTGTTCCATCGTTCATGTAATATCTATTTGGGGCATTATCATCACAAGCAAAAGCGTCGAGCTTCCCATCGTTATTAATATCTATAAAATTAGTTCTTTGTACTAAATAGGATTGTGTCTTTCTATCTGTTGTATAACCAGTTCCTGTGCTATTTGCTTTTAAAAAAGCTACACCAGTTCCTGATCCATAAATTAAATCATTATAGCCATTATTGTCATAATCACCTGCTGCAATACTCCATGAAGGCAATACGGAAGTGCTTGTTAGTGGATATGTTGTAGAAGTAAAAACACCATTTGTTCCTTGATAGGTTATGACTAATTGTGTTGTACTTACAGCTGAAATTATATCATCTAAAAAATCACCATTCATATCAGCGATACAATTATTGTAGCCACCTGTTATTCCTGTTACTGAAGTAGAAGTAAATGATAGTCTGTCTGGTGCTGGAGGAGCAGCTTCTGTAACTTTAAAATCAAAACCAGCATTACTAAAACGATTATCAAATGCAATGGTATAAGTGCTTCCAATTGTTGCAGCAAAAGTCACTTCTGAAGTATTTGCTCCGTTAAAATCATCACTAGATCCTACGCAAACCAGGGCATTACAGTTGCCGGAATAAATAATTAACCGAGTATCAATATTATTATTTTGAGGCAAAACAGTAGTTACCGTAATGTTCATATTTTGTGTTGGGGTAAATTTATACCATTTTCCTTTGGTTGGATTTTGGTTGCTATTATTTAATCCACAAAACGCAGTTGGCGGCGTTCCTGTTTCATTGGTAAATGAAGGTGCAGTAGTCGTAGAGTTTAATAATACCGATACGGCGTTACCACAATTTGTTTGAGCTTTAACAAAAGACATGCTAAAAATCAAAGCAATTAAAAAGGTAGTTTTTTTCATTAGATATGAATTGTTTATTAATTACAAGTTTGTGTTAGTGATGCTATATATTCTCTAATTAGGGCTACGCCTTCTTCATGAATGATAGATCTTCCGAACATAGGCATTCGTATACTTTCATCGTTCGAATTTAATCGATAATGCATCACAGACTTGTTAAAGTTTCCAGGAGTGATTATCTTTTGTAAACTTGGACTAAATGGCTCATCCGCATCCACACATATTCCAATGTTAGAATCCATATTAGTCAAGCCAAACCCAAGTCGAATTGGTCTATAAAAGCAACGCGCATCATCTTGGTGACAATGTGCGCAATTTATATCTAAATAAGAACGTGCTCTTAGTTCTAAAGATTTTGTAGTATCATGATAATCAATTGCAGCAGCTATGTTTGATGGATAACTATCTAAATAACCTTGCTCAACTAACTTTTGTAGTATGTTTTTGTTTTGATTACCATAATTATAATTGTGATTTAGATTTTGAGGTTTAATTCCGATTGGAGTTGGAATCTCATTAATTTTATGACAAGCTAAACATTCAGCATCAGACGGAATTCTATAATCTGTGGTAACGGATTCACCATTTGGTTTTTTAAATGATATGGTTTTAGAACTACCATTCAAAAAATCAGAACTGTTCATTAAATCGGCATCAGTTTGTTCTTCGTTCCATATATATTCATAAAATTTCCAACCATCCTCTTTTCTAATCATTAATCGAGTTTCAATTATTTTAGTTACATCTCCGGGCTGAATAGTAGTATAATAAAATGTTTTAATTAGAGCCGTTCCCACAGGAAAATCTAAAATTTTATCATCAGCAACATAGGTTCCAGTAGCGCCATTTGGCATCCAAATAAATCTCTTTTTAGATGCGTAATCCGTAAATAAACTACTGGCAGGAGCATATGGAATAACATTTAACGAAGGGTTTTGATCTTTAAGATTACCTTGAAAAAATTTATAATCTGATAGTTTAGGATAGGGAACCGATGTTAGGTCTACCGTAACGGGTGAAATTGGTACATAATCATCATCATCGTCAGAACAAGAAATGTATGCTGCTGCTAAAAGTATGCATAGGGCAAATGCAAGGTATCTTTTTATCATATTTTTAAAATTTTGCACCCAAAAATAGTATTTTTTTTGTTTATTTTTCTATAAATTTTGATTGTATTAAAAATTGATTCGATTTAATAAGAAAAATGTAATACAATTATTAAAATGTCTCTAATTTGACATTGTACTGTTTTAAAATTTCTAAAGAAGACGCCGCTTTATAATCAAAAATTTCTTCATGTTGATTTTTTTCTTTTTTTAAACTGATGTGCTTAATACAGTTAAAAAATCGTTTTAATTCGATGTCACTAGATAAAATTAACCCCGGAACTTGAGTGTTATTCCCGTCTTTGTCTTTGGCTACCATCGTAAAATGGCTCGAGTTACAATGCTTTACTTTCCCCGTTTGAATGTTTTCAGCTTCTACTCGAATGCCAACAATCATCGAGCTTTTGCCAACATAATTAACCGAAGCTTTCATCGTTACCAATTCACCCACTTCTATTGGATTCAAAAAGTCAACAGTGTCAACAGAAGCTGTTACGCAATAATGTCCCGAAAATTTAGAGGCACAAGCAAAAGCAATTTGATCTAATAGCGATAAAATATAACCTCCATGAATTTTGCCGCTAAAATTAGTGTGTGAAGGCAACATCAATTCCGATATTGTAATTTTTGACGAAGCAACCTTTTTATATAATTCATTCATCTTTTTCAGCTCTTTGTAAAATATTTTCGGGTAAGGATTTCTTTGCTTTTGCGCCCATTTTTTTTAGGTTTTCGACTCTGTTAATTAAGTTACCGCTTCCGTCTACTAATTTACTCATTGCATTATCATACTCTGTTTTAGAGTCTTTAATTTTATTGCCGACTTTAACTAAATCAGTAACAAATCCCTCAAATTTATCATACAATGCTCCAGCTTGCCTCGCAATTTCTAAAGCATTTTCTTGTTGTTTTTGATTGGTCCACATACTATCAATGGTTCGTAAAGTAGCTAACAATGTAGATGGCGTTACAATTACAATATTTTTTTCAAATGCTTTGTTGTATAAAGAAGTGTCTTCGTTTAGGGCTAAAGCAAAAGCGGATTCAATCGGAATAAAAAGCAATACAAAATCCGGACTTTCCATTTGGTATAGATCATGATAATTTTTTTCGCTCAATTGGTCTACATGGCGTTTTAACGATATGACATGCTCTTTTAAGTACTGTGCTTTATCATTTTCATTTTCTTCATTAACATAACGCTCATAAGCCGTTAAAGTAACTTTAGAATCCACAATCATTTTCTTCCCGTCTGGCAAGTTGATGACAACATCCGGAAATACTCGATTTCCATCCTCGGTCACAAAACTTTGCTGTACTTCGTATTCTCGACCTTTTTCTAATCCCGATTTTTCTAATACTCTTTCTAAAATTAATTCACCCCAATTACCTTGCATTTTACTATCGCCTTTTAATGCTTTAGTTAGATTCAAAGTTTCTTTACTCATTTGCTCATTCATTTCACGCAGTCCAATTATTTGCTGGCGTAAAGCAGCATGATAATCGATACTTTCTTTATGAGTGTCTTCTACTTTCTTTTCAAAAAGTTGAATTTTATCTTGTAATGGTGTTAAGATGTTTTTGAGATTTTCTTTGTTTTGTTCTGTGAACTTAGAAGTTTTTTCTTCTAGAATTTTGTTGGCCAAATTTTCGAATTCTTTAGTGAATTTATCCTGCAATTTTTCCACTTCTTCTTTTTGTTCTTTATTGCGTTCCCATAAATTTTCAAAATCGGTTTCTTTTTTAGATAATTGAATGGCTAAAGATTCTTTTTCTGTTCTAATGGATTCTCTTTCTTGAATAGTTTGATTGAGCTGATTTTTAAAGTTTTCAATTTGTTGGAATAACCCATTTATTTTTTCTTCTAAAGAAGATTTTTCAGATTTTGATTGGGCTGTAAACAACAATTTTCCAAGAAAAATACCTATAGCTAGTGCCGTTATAAATGATAATACTGAGAGTAAAGACTCGTTCATTGACATAATAATTTAAGAGAGTTTAAATATACAGAGTTTCTAGCAAATTACTATTTTTAATAAATTACTTTTTTATTTGGTATTGTTTTTGACAACTCGAAAAAATAAAATAAATATATTTGTCACACTAAAAAAAAAATTAAATATGATTAGAAAGATTACATTCTTAGCAGCATTGTTAATTTCTTCATTAACTTTTGCTCAACCTGGTGGACCAGTTGGACACCTGACTATTTTTTCTGAAGACGGTGATAAGTTTACCCTTATCTTGAATGGAGAAATCATTAACGACACACCACAAACCAATCTAAGAGTTGAGGATTTAAACCAACCTTATTACAATGCTAAAATCAGATTTGCTGACCCATCATTAGCGGATGTCTCTAAAAACAATTTGATGATTGCTGATGTTGATGGTATTTTTACCGATGTTACCTATAAAATTAGAAGAGACAAAAACAACAAAACCAAAATGAAGATGAATTATTTTTCAGCTATTCCTGTTGTTCCTGATTTTATTCCACCTTCTAATGTTCATGTAATTCACTATGGTCAACCAAGACCTGTTGTTGCTCAACCAATTGGTGGCGTTTCTCAAACTACTACAACAACAACTACGCAAACAAATGCAGTAAACTCTGGTGGAGTAAATGTTGGTGTTGGAGTAAATGTTGGTGGCGTTAATTTGGGAATGGGCGTTTCTATCAATGATAACATTGGTGGCGGAGCAATTACTCAAACTACAACTACAACGACTACAAATAATTCAAATACAATTATTGTGGATCACAATGAGCCAATTATAGGTTGCGGCGGAAGATCATGTATGACACCCGGAAATTTCAATGCGGCACTGTCAACAATAAAAAATCAAAGTTTTGAAGATACTAGGTTAAAAACAGCTAAGCAAGTTATTACAGCCAACTGTTTGAACGTAGACCAAATTATTCAAATTGCAAATACTTTTAGCTTTGAAGATAATAAATTGGAGTTTGCCAAATATGCTTATGATTTTTGTATTGAGCCAAGAAACTATTTCAAATTAAACGGAATCTTTTCATTTAGTTCCAATGTTGATGAATTGTCAGATTACGTTCAGAGTAGACAATAAAAAATAAACTAATCAAATTTAAAGACTATCAGTAATTTTGTTGATAGTCTTTTTTGTTATCTTCATACATGCAAAATCATAATCATTTTCTAATTCATAAACCTCATGGCTATTTAAGTCAATTTATCTATGAAAAGAAAAGACACAAAAAATTATTAGGAGAATTGTATAATTTTCCTGCCGGCACTATGGCCATTGGTCGATTGGATGAAGATTCCGAAGGATTGCTTTTGCTTACAACAGACGGAATGATGAGCGAAATGGTGCGAAATAAAACGGTTGAAAAGGAATATTATGCTCAAGTAGATGGTCTAATCAATCCAGAGGCAATCCAACAAATAAAAAATGGAGTTGAAATAGGATTTAAAGGAATCCGGTATACAACCAAAATGTGTGAAGCTAAAATTGTAAATCAACTTCCAGCTTGCATAGGTGAAGGTAGAAAAATTCGTGATGAACGTCATGGTCCAACGAGTTGGGTTTCGATAACGCTTACCGAAGGCAAATTTCGTCAGGTTAGAAAAATGACGGCAGCAGTCGGATTTCCAACACTCCGATTAATGAGAATTCGAGTAGGAAACATACATTTGCAAAACTTAAAAGCAGGAGAAGTTCTCGAAGTAGACACGCTTTGCTTTTAGATAGTTAGATACGCCCTTCGGTCTTTAGATACGCTTCGCTCTTAGAGTAAATGAATTCTAAAACCTGAGGCGAAGCCCAACGGAGCGAATCTAATCTAAGAAGTCTAACAATCTAATAAGTCTAATAATCTATGTTAAACATTGTTTTAGTAGAACCTGAAATCCCAAATAATACGGGTAATATTGGTCGCCTTTGTGTCGGCACAAATAGTCGTTTGCATTTAATCAAACCTTACGGATTTGAAATAACGGATAAAAATCTAAAGCGTTCCGGTTTAGATTATTGGGTGCATTTAGATTGGAAAGAATACGAAACAGTTGACGAATGGATGTCGCAAATCACGGATAAATCAAGAGTTTTCTTAACTAGTTCTCGTGCCACAAAATCAATGTATGAAATAGAATTTCAAGACGGCGATTGGTTGGTTTTTGGTAAAGAAAGTGTGGGGTTAAGTGAAGAATTTTTAAATCAATTTGAGAATCATTTAAAAATACCAATGTCCAATTTAATCCGAAGCTATAATATTGCCAATTCTGTTGCATTTGTGGTTGGCGAAGCAAAAAGACAGATAGCAATTAATAAAAGTTAATAATTTTTGAGTTTATAAAAGTAATTATCAATTATTCATTGTCAATTATCAACTAATAACAAACTTTCCTTTTTCGCTATCAAAAGTGATAGATGAATCTTTGAAAAGGGAATTAAAAACACCTTTTGTAATCAAGTTGCACGGTTGATCTTGAGCCACAGATTCTTCAGTCATCACTATCATTTCATCCGAAAGCTGAATAGCCAAATCGATATCGTGCGTCGAAAATAAGACACTTTTATTGGTTTCTTCAGTCAGTTTTTTTAGTAATTTAAATACCGAAACTTTGTGATGTAAATCTAAATGCGTTGTTGGTTCATCCAAAATAATCAAAGCGGTATCTTGTGATAAAGCTCTAGCAATTAAAACAATTTGAAGCTGTCCGTCACTAATTTCATGAATTTTTTTATCTACTAAATGTTCAGTATGGGTAAGTGCTATTGCGGCATTAATTTTTTCTAAGTCAATTTCAGAAAGTGTACCTAGCCAATTCGTATACGGTTGTCTTCCTAAGGCAATTAATTCAAAAACAGATAAATTACTTGGCGGTAATTTCTCGGTCAATACCAAACTTAGGTTTTGAGCCAATTCTATTGAATCATAAGAAAAAATGTTTTTCTCATTAAGTGTTATCGTTCCAGTCAATGGTTTCTGAATTCTGGTTAATGTTCGTAATAGCGTAGATTTTCCTATTCCGTTGGCGCCAACAAGCGCTATTAATTGCCCATTTTCTATGCTTACATTTAAATTTTCGGCAATAATATTCTGATGTTTTTTCGAAACATACCCAATACTTAGATTAGAAGCGGTCAGTATTTTTTTATTCAGTTCCAAAACTTATTGAATAATAATGGTGAATTCTTTTGCAGTCGTGTCATTGCCAAAACATATTCGGTTTCCATCTTCAAAAAAACCTTGGTTTGGGTCATAATATTCGGGTGGATCAACAGTTAAACTCACTTTAAAAGTAAAGCTTCCAGATTGAGTTGGGCTACCATTAAAAAAAACTTTATTTCCTTGTTGATTATAAGACATTCCTGGCGGGAAATTACCACTAATTGAAAAGGAATAATAATAAGAATTGTCATCACTATCATTAATAATATCCGCTTCAACAAAATCATTATAAGTAATCCCAAAAGTGCCAATACTTAACACTTTGCTTTTTATGTTTGGTCTCGCATTTGCCACACAATCTAATAATTCGGAACAACCAAATAGCAAAAAAGCAGAAGCAACTATAACCAAAAGATACATTTTTCGGATTATATTTTTCATATCATACTATTTTTATTTTTTCTACTTACAATCAGCCATATTACCATAGGTGCCCCAATAATAGAAGTGATTGCATTTATGGGTAACGTAAATTCAAAACCAGGCATTTGTGAAACGGTATCACAAAATAACATAATTATTGAACCAATAAATAGCGTTCCAAAGAATAAAATTTGATGATTACTGGTTTTGAACAATAATTTTCCCAAATGCGGAACGGCAAGCCCTATAAAAGCAATAGGTCCGGCAAAAGCGGTGATACTTCCGGCCAAAATGCTGGTAGCAAAAATTATGGTATAACGTGCTTTTGAAATATTCAGTCCCAAACTTCTTGCGTAGTTTTCACCTAATAATAAAGCGTCTAATGATTTTAAGGATAACAAACTCAAAAGTAATCCAAGAAAGACACAAACGGCTAAAATGAGGATATTTTGCCAAGATAAATTCCCAATACTTCCCATAGACCAAAAGGTGTATTTCTGTAATTGTTCTGCGGAACTAAAATAGGTAAAAACACTCACTATGGCTCCTGTAAAACTGCTGAACATTAAGCCAACAATCAAAATTGACATGGTATCACGAAGTCGTTTAGACACTATTAAAATCAGTGCTAAAACCAATAAACTTCCAAGGCATGAAGCTAAAATAATTCCATACGAAGACAATAAAAATGGAGAAAAAATAGAGGGTAAAAATCCAGCACCCAAAATTACAAACGCAACACCCAAACTAGAACCCGAGCTCAAACCAAGAACATAAGGTCCGGCCAACGGATTTCTGAATAAGGTTTGCATCAATAAACCCGAAATCGAAAGTCCGATACCAACAAGAATTGCAGTTATAGCTTTGGGTAAGCGAAAATTCAAAATAATATAGTCCCAAGTTTCTTTAGAACTGTGACCACCGAATACACTTTTAAAAACTTCCTTTATCGGAATGGCAACTTGGCCAAACGAAATATTCAAAAGGAAGGTCAATAGCAAAAGCACTACCAAGGAAGAAAATAATATGGAATTTCGGTTTTTCAAATTATTTTAATTTTTCAAAGAAAAAAGGTTGGTAACCCGCTAACAATTCAGGATGCAAAATCTTAACTAAATCCTTCAAAACTATATCGGGTCGATTAGGCGCCAATTCATAATACAAAATGCCACCCGTTTTACCTTTCTTGCCACTAAAGGAAAACACATTTTTATTTGCAAAAGCATCAAATTTCGCATAATGCGGATTCGCATCAGTCATTTCTTTTAAGCTCGAAAACTGTCCCGAAGTTATCCAAACATTGGCAGTGGCAGCTTTTTCAAAAACGGTTTCAAAGGATAAAGATAAACTTCCGGTGCCACTGGTTTCCTTCCATAAATAATTACCGTTGGCTTGTTGTATAAGTAGACTTCCCCAACTGGTTCCTTTAGGTAAATACCAGCGATCTTCAAACATATCTCCAGCTAAAATTGTGGGAGTCGTTTTCGCCAATTTGGCAATTTCAATGGTTTTTAAAAAGTCTTTTTCAATTTTTGAAAAGATATTGTTTGCAAGTTTTTGTTTGCCATATAAAGCTCCGAAAAATTTAATCCATTCCGCTTTGCCTAAGCCAGATTCCTCGTTCCAATCGCCATTGAGCATCACTTTTAAACCATTTTTTTGCAGATTATCAAGGGTTGGGTTTTTGTTATCGATGCCATAGCCAATGATGACATTAGGTTGTAAGTCTAAAATTGCTTCGGTATTTAAATCGTGGTTGTTGCCCAATTCTTTTACTTTTTTAGCATCAATGCGTTTTCTGACTTTATCAGATGAAATATAATCGCAGTGCGGAAAACCAACCAGCGAATTCACTTCGTTAAGCATTTCAAGCGATGGAATATGCGTGGTTGAGGTAACTACAATCGTTTTTATCGGAACAGCAATAATGATGTTTTGTTTCAAGCTATCAGGAATAATTCCGTTTTTTTCTTTGAGTATATAAGTGTAGGTTTGGGTGGCTTTGGGCCACGGATTTTTAACCGTTACTACAGAATAGCCATTATAATTTTGAATCGAAAATCCTTTGGCGTAACGTACTGTATTTCCGGAAGCAATACTTGTTTCCGACTTGGTTTCCTTTTTGCAACTTTGAAGGAAAATGACAAGAAACGATATTAAAATTTTTAAGGTAATGGATTTCATATTACTTTTTTGCAACTGCCACAAATGTAAAACGAAACCCGTAAATAATACGTTTTATTTTTTTACCAATTTGTAATTGGCTTTTTGACCGTTATCAAAATCGAGATTTAAGATATAGATTCCAGCACTTAATTGTGAAGATTGATTGTCTAATACCGATTTAGAAGAAGTTGATATAATAGTTTTACCTGTGATATCAACGATGGAATAGTTGGTAATAGTTTGCTCACTTTCTATATTGAAATTATCTGAAAATGGATTGGGTGAAATTAGGGCTTTTGGTTTTTCAAATTCAGTGTTTGACAAAAATATTGCACTATAAATGTTTACCTGATTTACAACAGTTGAATAATTTTCCAAAGCGGTTTTGAGCAAGTTAACATCACAATCGCACGTAAGAATATAAGTAGTTTGTGAAACTGAAGGAACATAAAGCGAGTATTGAATAACATTATAGGTTTGAAATATTTGATTCAGGTTAATGTCATTTGTTACAATTATGTTACCGTTAATTCCTGTAGGGCTTCCAACCGAAGCATTAGTTAAACTTAGAATAAGAACATCACTGAAAGTGCTAGGGTTCCAAAACTTGGCAGCAGCAACTACTGAAGAATAGGCCAACAAATCAGATATAAATTGTTGAGGATAGCTACCATTTATTGACATAATCACTGTGTTTGTATAATAGGGATGACCTCCTTTTTGTTTGAAGTATTGTACACCATAATTATTAAAAATGGCATTTAATCCTGCATCATTTGTTGTATTACACATCCAATCATTAAAAAAATAACCACAGTATGGAGTACCAACATTTGGATTTACTAATCGAACTTCGACGCCTGGTTGTGAGAAACCAAAGTTTGAAACTAATATTAGAAGTAGTAACTTTTTCATAATCAAGAATTTAATAGTTGTGGTAAAGCTATGAAAATATTTTCCTTTTAACCCCATTTCTATCGTATATTTGCCCTCGAATTAAGGTTGCGATTCTGTTTTTCAAAATCGCATTAAAAGGGAATCGGGTGATTGAAGATTGATGACTAACGATTGATGATAGCAGAACTAAAAATCTGAAATCAAAAATCTGAAATTAAAAATCAAAAATCCCGAGCTGTTCCCGCAACTGTAAGCTATCAAGCTTGTTGTTATCTACAAAACCACTGTCCGCCTAGGCGGATGGGAAGGTCAACAACAAGACGCAAGCCAGGAGACCTGCCTAATTCATCGAGTAACAAACTTTCGGGACAAAAGGTTTGGGTATGGGTAAATTCTATGCTTTTCTCCCATGATTATTAAAGTTTTTCAGAAGTATATTTTCTGAAATAAATTTAAAATGAATGAAAAAAACAATTAAAGCAATTGCTATTGTAGCATTGCTAAACACTTGTGTCTATGCGCAAGAGCAGGATTCAACCAAAGTAAATCTGCTAAATGAAGTAGTGGTTTCCGATACCAAATTTGTACAAAACAAAGAAAAATCAGGAAAAGTAATCGAAGTAATCACCGCACAAGATTTAACCAAAAAATCAGGACAAACTCTGGCAACAGTTTTAAGTCAAGTTACAGGTGTTGAAATCAATGGGAACCAATCGGCCAACGGAAAAAATCTCGGATACTACATTCGGGGCGGAAGAAACAGACAAGTGTTAATTCTTATTGACGGAATTCCAGTTACCGATGCCTCTGGAATTAGTATTGAATATGATTTGCGTTTATTGCCAGTAGAACAAGTAGAGCGCATCGAAGTGATGAAAGGCGCAGCCAGTACTTTATATGGAACAGGTGCGGCAACGGGAGTTATCAATATCACACTTAAAAAAGCAACTAAAAAAGAACTTCAAGGTAATGCCTATGTAACTATCGGTTCCAATAATACGGCAGACAATCATCAGTATAACGGACAAGATTTTAATCAAGGACTTTCTGTTGGTGGTGAATCTAAGAATGTAAATTATTTTGCGGGATTCAATAGTACCGAATCCAAAGGAATGTCTCAAATTGCTGGAGAAAATTATGAACTAGATAGTTTTTCGAGACAAAATCTTTTGACAAAACTTGGTTTTAAAGTGACCGATAAATTGGCGATAGACTTTTTTGGCAATTATGACAGAATCAAAAACGATTATGACGGAACTTTTGATAATACGGGTTTCAATGATACAGATGCCAATATCACTACTTCAGAACAAGTGCGTTTTGGGTTTTCTCCAAAGTATAAGTATAAAAAAGGGGAATTCGTATTGAATTCGGGTTTTACCAAAATTACACGGGATTACAGTGAATTAAATACATTTTCAAATACCGTAGAGTATTCGGTGTATGATTCGAGAAGTATTGTTATAGATGCATTTAATAAGTACAACATAAACAAAGAATGGTTTGTGATATTGGGAGCGAATTATCAATATAATGATATGAATAGCAACACGCCATTTAGTACAATTGAAAATGAAAATACGAAGTTTAATATTATTGATGGCTATACCACATTGGTGTACAATTCAAATTTTGGATTGAATATTAATGCTGGAGCACGATTAAATAATCATAGTGCTTATGGAAATAATTTGGTGTATAATATTAATCCGTCTTACCATTTTAAAACTTCTTTTCCGCTAAAAGTTATAGCTTCTTATAGTACGGCTTTTGTTACACCAAGTTTGTATCAATTGTATTCAGAATATGGAAATGCCAATTTAACTCCAGAAAAAAATACTACAGTAGAAGCTGGTTTTGAAACCGAATGGGTAAAAAGAAAAGTGAAACTGAATGCTGTAGCTTTTTATCGTGATCAAACCAATGCCATCGATTTTTATTTTGACCCAGTTACTTATGATGCTTTTTATGTTAATGTGAATGGAGAATCGAAAGCAAAAGGTCTAGAAACATCCTTGAATATTGCACTAACTTCAAAATGGCAACTCAACGGAAATTATACCTTCACGCAAGTTGATAAAGCATTAGATAGGTTAATTCCAAAACACAAAGCCAATGCAAGTATTGGTTATCAACCAACTTCGAGAACATTTTTAAATCTAGATTATCAATATTTTAATGCTCGAAACGATGTTTTTTTTGACGGAGCATCTTTTGGGGTAATCACAACTCAATTGAATTCTTATCAACTGGTTAATGCTTCAATTAAATATGAATTAATTAAAAATCGAATGACCATTTTTGGAGCCGCCACCAATTTATTTAATGAAGAATTTGTAGAAAACATTGGGTATTCCACACGAGGCAGAAACTTTAGAATTGGGTTAAATATTCTCTTGTAAGTTTTGACTAAAAAGCACTCGAAGGAGTGCTTTTTTATTGAACGGGTTTTGTTACCTTTGAAGGTCCAAACTCGAAAGGTCCAATTAAATAGTATACAACATTAAATGAAACAAACTACCAATTCCATACTCATGATTCGTCCTGTTGCTTTCAGAATGAATGAGCAAACCGCTATCAATAATTATTACCAAAAAGTACTTGACGGTTTATCTACAGAAACCGTAAATGCCAAAGCGCAACAAGAGTTTGATGCTTTTGTATCCAAATTGCGAAAAGTTGGGGTGAATGTAATTGTTGTAGAAGACACTTTAGAGCCCAATACACCCGATAGTATTTTTCCGAACAACTGGATTTCATTTCACGAAAGTGGTGATGTAGTTTTATATCCGATGTTTGCTGAAAATCGACGTGCCGAACGACGAGAAGATATCTTAGATGTTTTAGAAGATGAGGGTTTTGTCATTAAAGAAATCATGGATTATACCCAAGCCGAAGACGATAATGTTTTTCTAGAAGGAACAGGAAGCTTGTTGTTAGATAGAGAAAATGGTAAAGCATATTGTGCACTTTCGCCAAGAGCCGAAGAAGAATTGATGATTGAGTTTTGCGAAGATTTCGAATTTACGCCTGTCATTTTCGAAGCGTTTCAAACCGTAAATGGGGAACGAAAACTCATTTATCATACTAATGTAATGATGTGTCTTGGAGATACTTTTGCAGTGATTTGTGCCGATTGTATTGATGATAAAAAAGAGCGCAAAATGGTATTGGATAGTCTTAAAGGCGATGATAAAGAAATCATTTTAATTACCGAAGAGCAAGTCAATAATTTTGCTGGAAATATGTTAGAAGTTAAAGGTAAAAATGACAAACGATATCTTGTGATGAGTGAGTCAGCGTATAAAAGTTTGACTAAAAAGCAAATTTCTCAATTAGAAGCACATGTAGAAATCATACATTCTAGTTTAGATACCATCGAAGCTTGTGGGGGTGGAAGTGCTCGTTGTATGATGGCTGAAATTTTTCTTCCTAAAAATTAATTCTTAAAAAAAGAAAAATCCCAAATTCCAATAATAAGCAGCTGGAATTTGGGATTTTATATTTAGAATTTTTTTCTCTTATTCTTTCAAAATTATATTCCTCTTATTATACTCAAAACAGAACTGATAATATACTGTATTCCGATAGCTATGGTTAGAAATCCAATAATTCTAGAAATTGCCACAATTCCCGATTGCCCCAGAATTTTTGCCAAATAATGAGCACTGCGCAAAATTAAGAAAATAAGAACAGCTACTGTCATTATGGCCAGAGTAGAAATAATAATTTCATTAGTTGAGTTATGTTCCTGATAAAATGCTATTAATAAAGAAATAGAGCCAGGTCCGGCAAGCATAGGCATTGCTAAAGGCGTTAGTGCAATAGAATTTCTCATTTGAATGTCTTCCTCTACCTTTTTATCAATACCTCTGTTTTTGCTAAATTTTCCGTTGAGCAAAGAAAAACCAGAACTGGCAATGATTATACCTCCAGCTATTCGGAGTGCCGTAATGGTTATTCCGAAAAATTCTAAAACATATTGACCAACAAAAAAAGATATTATTAAGATGATAAACACATTCAAAGCCGTGAGTAAAGATACTTTGGATCGCTCTTTTTGGGTATAATCTTGCGTCAAACCTACAAATATCGGAACCGTTCCAATTGGATTAAGGACTGAAAAAAGTGCCGCAAGTAGAAAAATAAAAAGTTCCATAGTTTTTTTTGCAAAGATAACCCCTGACTTTTACTTTGATTATTAAATAGAAGTTAAATAAACCTTTCTGATTATAAAGTTACTATTATCTTTGAACCCAAGAAGTAAAATATATGAAAAATAAAAAAACGGTAGTGTTAGGCGCCAGTACAAAACCAGATCGATATGCCTATAAAGCCATTACTATGTTGGTAGAAAAAGGACACTCGGTCATAGCGATTGGCTCTAATATGGGTGAAGTAGCAGGCATTGCTATACGCACCAAAAATATTCCTTTAAAAAATATTGATACCGTTACTCTGTATTTAAATCCGTTACGACAACGAGATTATTATAATTACATCATCGAAACCAAACCGAAAAGAGTCATCTTTAATCCAGGAACCGAAAACCCACAATTTTACCAATTACTAGAAAGCAACGGAATTAAAGTTGAAGCAGCTTGTACGTTGGTTTTATTGGCTACGAATCAATACTAGGAGCGAACGGTTTGGGCAAACTTGTTGTCCATGTTCCTGCTTTTCGCTATATTTTTAGACCTGTCAGGTTTTCAAAACCTGCCAGGTCTAAAAGATACCGCTACAACCTGCCTGCCTGCCTGCCTGCAGGTCAGGGCTATTTAGGAATCCTTTTTAATATCGGGTATTTTCAGTCGCGGGTTTACTAATCAAGAGTAACCCGATAAACGTAATCAAACCATTTACGATAATCAACTCATTGTCAAAAGTATAATCACCAAAAAGTTCTACAGAATAGCTACTGATTAAAAAACAAATCGCAGGTGACAAAAGACAAATAAATGGAACTAATTTGTCGTGAACCGTTTTGGTTTTCATAAACAATCCAAAAGCATACAATCCTAAAAGTGGACCATAGGTATAAGAAGCCACTTTAAAAATCATTTTTACTACCGAAGCATCGTTTACGGCATAAAAAATTATGATTACCAAAAACATTAAGAGCGAAAAACCGATATGAACCCAATGTCTTGTTCTAACAATATTGGGTTTATTTTGATTTTCAGTTTTATCCATCCCAAGGAAATCAACACAAAAAGAAGTCGTTAATGCGGTTAATGCCGAATCAGTTGTGGCAAATGTTGCAGCAGTCAATCCTAATAAAAAAATCACAGCCGGAACGATTGTTAAATGATTGAATGCGATTTCGGGAAACAATAAATCGGTTCTTGCCACACCATCTACCATCGGAATCTCTATTCCATTTTTTTCGGCAAATAAATATAATAATGCTCCAACACTCAAGAAGAAGATATTTATCAAAACAAAAATTCCAGTAAAGGTATACATGTTTTTTTGTGCTTCGCCAATGGTTGCACAGCTCAAATTCTTTTGCATCAAGTCTTGATCTAAACCGACCATAGCAATCGTTACAAAGATTCCACCCAAAATTTGTTTCCAAAAATAGGTTCCTTTGAGATAATCTTCAAAGAAGAAGATTTTAGAATAGTTACTGTTTTTTACCGTTTCAAACGCTTGAATCGTTGACAAATCTAAACTTTGACAAATAAAGAAAATCGTTAAAAATACCGAAGACACTAAAAAGAAAGTCTGTAAAGTATCGGTAATAATTATGGTTTTTAAACCACCACGATAGGTATAGGCAAAGATAAGCCCAAGAGAAATTAAAACGGTCAGTGCAAACGGAACATTAAATGCATCAAAAACATAACGTTGCAAAACAATCACTACCAAATACAAACGAAAAGCAGAACCAATTGTTCTACTGATTAAGAAAATAGAGGCCGCTGTTTTATAACTTACGATACCTAATCGTTGTTCAATATAACTGTAAATCGAAGTCAAATTCATGCGATAATACAGTGGTAGCAATACGTTGGCAATAATCAAAAATCCAAGCGCATTTCCTATTATAAACTGAAAATATTTAAACTGTATATCCGGATTTCCAACTTCACCAGGAACCGAAATAAAAGTAACTCCCGATAAGGCAGTACCAATCATTCCGAAAGCTACTAAATACCATTTTGAGTTTTTGTTGGCCTTAAAAAAAGTATCATTATCTGTACTTTTTTTGGTTACGATATTCGAGATTAAAATCAATAGTCCGAAATAAATAACGATTATAATAAGTATAGTAATTGGCGTCATAAGTTTGGTTTTACAGTGGGCCAAAATACAAAAATTAATGAGGTAATTTGAAAATTTGAAAATTTGGAAATGATTTAGTTCATAAAGTCAAAATTTGTTATTTCAATAGCATTTTCAAAAATGCATCTTTTCATTAAGCTTCATAAAACATTTTCAAATTTTCAAATTTTCTAATTTTCAAATTCCCTACTTTTGCCTCATGGAATTTTCTTCTAAATTACTCGAGAAAGCTGTAAATGAAATGGCACAATTACCCGGAATTGGAAAGCGAACCGCTTTGCGATTGGTGTTGCATTTATTAAAACAACCATCAGAACAAACTCACTATTTATCTCAAGCATTAACCATTATGCGAGAGGAAATAAAATTTTGTAAAAGTTGTCATAATATTTCTGATATGGATCTTTGTGAGATTTGCAATAATCCGAATAGAAATCATAAATTGATTTGCGTTGTAGAAGATGTTCGTGATGTTATGGCAATTGAAAACACGAATCAATTTAAAGGAATATATCATGTGTTAGGAGGTAAAATTTCGCCAATTGAAGGTGTCGGACCAAGTCAATTAAATATAGCTACGTTGATTGAAAAAGTAAAATTAGGCGAAATAGAAGAGTTGATTTTTGCACTAAGTTCGACTATGGAAGGAGACACTACCAATTTTTATATATTCAAACAGTTAAAAGAAATCAATATTAAAACTTCAACTATTGCGAGAGGAATTGCTGTTGGCGATGAATTAGAATATGCAGATGAAGTGACTTTAGGACGAAGTATAGTAAATCGAGTTCCGTTTGAAAACACTTTAAAAAACATATAATAAAATAATAGTAAACTACATTTTTGTAATTAGAATTGAAAAACTATCTTTGTTTGCTAATTTTTATATAAAATAATGAACCAACAAAAAATATATTTACTTTTCCTATTTAGTATTTTATTTACTTCCTGCATACCCACTAAGGATTTAATCTATTTGCAAAAGAATGGCGATTCCAAAAATGAGATTATAGAACAGGTACAACAAAAACCATATCGTCTTCAAACAAACGACATTTTGATGATTACCATAAAAGCTATTGACTCAAAGTTAGTCGAATTATTTAATACAAGTAGCGGTCAGAACGCTTTAGCAGCAAGTGATGCTGTAAATTATTTCACAGGATATTCTGTAGATGATCATGGAAATATTAGATTGCCCATTTTGGGTGAAATAAATGTTTTGGGTTACACTATTGAAGAGGTAATAATTAAAATTGAGAAATTACTGAATGAAAAATACTTCAAAAAAGAAGCTGAAATTTTTGTTGTTGTAAAGTTAAGTGGTTTTAGATACACTATTAATGGAGAAGTTGAAATTTCTGGAACAAAAGTGTTATATCAGGATAAGGTTAATATTATGGAAGCAATAGCAAATTCTGGTGATATAACAATTACAGGTGATAGAAAAGACGTAAAAGTAATAAGAAGATATCCTCAAGGAAGTGAAACGTTTAGTATTGATTTAACAGATAGTAATGCTACAAGTTCACCTTGTTTTTATTTACAACCCAATGATTATATTTATGTAAAGCCACTGAAACAAAAGGCCTGGGGTACTGGTAAAACAGGAATTGAATCTTTAACCACAGTAATAACATTACTTTCTTTAGTAACAACCACCTATTTGTTGTTAAGAAATTAAATTGCAATCTTCATGTTAGACGTAAAAGATTTTACTTTTTTTGATAAAAATAACAGCTTCGATTTTAAAGGTTTTTTAATTAAAACGTTAAGTTATTGGAAGTGGTTTGTTATTGGGCTTATTATTGCTTTTTCTATAGCCCACCAAGTTAATGTTCGTAAGCAAAAGATTTATAGTATTGAAACTACAATAGCTATTCAAGAAGAGAACAATCCTTTTTTTACTTCTAACACCAGTTTAGTATTTAATTGGGGTGGTACTTCGGATAAAGTTCAAATGATTTCTACTACACTTAAATCTAGATCTCATAACGAATTAGTAGTAGATAAATTACAGTTTTATGTTGATTATATGAAGCAAACCAAATATTTCTTAAAAGATGTATATGGTGAATTACCCTTTAAAGTCATAATTGATAAAAATCAGTTTCAATTATTAGATGAGTTTGTTAAAATAAAAATGATTTCTAGTGATTCGTTTCAACTAACGGCAACATTACCTTCGGATACAGTTGAAATTATTAGATATATTGATGGTAAAAAAGAATTTATAAAACTTAAAAATAAAGAATTTAAAGGAGTTTATAAACTTGGAGAAGATATTAATTTACCCTTTCTACATTTGAAATTAATAGCAGTTCCTTATAGCGGAGACAATTCTAATGAAGAAATTTTAATTCGTTGTAATAATTTTGACACTACTGTTTCAGCTTGTATGGGAATTAATGTAGTAATAGATGAAAAAGCAGGTTCTATTTTGAAATTAGGAATGCAAGGAAATAATAAAAATCGATTGGTCGATTTATTAAACACTACGGTAGGAGTATTGATAAAAAGACAATTAGATAGTAAAAATAAGTTTGCCGATAATACCATTGAATTTATTGATGAGAAGTTAAAAGAAATGGAAGGTGATTTAAAAGATTCTGGTAATGAATTAAAAGAATTTGGGAGAAATAATAATATTATCGATATTGAAGAAGGTGGTATAAGCTACAAAGAACAATTGCAAGATTATGACGAAGAAAAGTATAAGGTTGAAAGAAAAATATCATATCTTAAAACGCTTAGTGATTATCTTAAAAATAGTGTAGATTATTCTAAATTACCTGCTCCAACCGTTGCGGGTATTGAAGAGATAAATATTAATTCTAATGTATCTAAATTAATTTTACTTTCTATACAAAGATCAGAATTGGCCTATTCCGTTAAGGGTGGAGTTTATTATGAAAGAATTGATAATGAAATGTCATCGGTCAAAAAAGTGTTGATTGAAAATATCAGTTCCTATAGAAATGTTTTGCAGTCAGATTTAATAAATTCCAAACAAAAAATTGCAAAAATCGAAAACGAAATAAGTAAACTTCCTCAGAATAAACAAGAATGGTTAAATATTTCAAGAAAGTACAATTTGAGCGATAATATCTATAATACTTTTTTACAAAAAAGAAGTGAAGCGTCTATAGTTAAAGCCGCTAATCTATCTGATATTGTTTTTATAGATCCTGCTAAAGATGTTGGAGGAGGTTTAATGGGTCCAAAAACAAGTGTTAACTATGTCTTGGCCTTTTTTATGGGTCTAATTATTCCTTTGATATTAGTTTTCTTTATTTTCTTTATCAGTAACTCTGTTCAAAATATTGAAGATATTTCCGCTCAAACACAACTACCACTAATTGGTATTGTTGGAGTAAAATATTCAGAAAGTAATTTGTCAGTTTTTGAAAGGCCAAAATCAGCACTTTCGGAATCATTTAGAGCTATACGTTCCTCTTTACAGTTTTTATTTAAAAAACAAAAATTAGGGGGCGCAAAAACAGTTATGCTTACCTCTTCGGTCAGTGGTGAAGGAAAAACATTTTGTTCTTTAAATATAGCTACTGTTTTTGCTTTGAGTGAAAAGAAAACTATTATTATTGGTCTAGATTTGAGAAAACCCAAAATCTTTGACGATTTTAATATTCAGAATGATTTGGGAGCTGTAAATTATTTGATTGGTGACAACACACTGGAAGAAGTAATTCAGAAATCGCAGATTCCTTTTCTTGATGTAATTACTTCAGGACCAATTCCGCCAAATCCATCAGAATTGATATTAGGAGATTCGATGAAAGAAATGATTGACGAGTTAAAGAAAAGTTATGATTATATTGTTCTTGATACACCACCAGTAGGACTTGTTTCAGATGCATTAGAATTATCTCAATTTTGCGATGTAACATTATATGTTGTTCGCCAGAATTTCACTAAGAAAGAAATGTTGGTGTTGCTTAATAATAGAACCAAAAGAGGTGAACTTAACAATGTAAGTATCATATTTAATGGTTACGAAAATAAAGCCAAGTATGGTGTTGGTTATGGTTACGGATACGGATACGGATATAGTTATGGCTATGGTTACGGAAGCGGATATTATGAAGACGAGGAACCAACTGAGTTTTTTGCCAAATGGAAATATCGTTTGTTAAAAAAATTAGGTAAATGATAAATAATAAAACAGCAATATTAATTACAGGCGGAGCAGGTTTTATTGGAACCAATCTTTGCGAGTATTTTTTATCTAAAGGATACTTTGTGATATGCCTTGATAACTTCTCTACTGGTTTTAGACATAATTTAACTCTTTTTGAAAAGAATGATCATTTCAAACTTATAGAAGGAGATATTCGAAATTTAGAGAAATGTAAAGAAGCGGTAATTAATGTTGACTATGTTTTGCATCAAGCAGCTTTGGGTTCGGTTCCACGTTCAATAAATGACCCGATAACAACGAATGAAGTAAATGTTTCAGGGTTTTTAAATATGTTGGTTGCCTCCAAAGAGGCTAACGTAAAAAGATTTATATACGCTGCTAGTTCTTCAACATATGGCGATTCCGAAAGTTTACCCAAAATAGAGGATACAATCGGCAAGCCGCTCTCTCCGTATGCCATTACAAAATATGTCAACGAATTGTATGCCGATATATTTAGTAAAACCTATGGTTTAGAAACTATAGGCCTACGTTATTTTAATGTTTTTGGAAGAAAACAAAATCCTAACGGTGCCTATGCAGCAGTGATTCCAAAATTTGTAATGCAGTTGATGAAACATGAAAGTCCAGTTATCAATGGTGATGGAAATTTTTCAAGAGATTTCACTTACATTGATAATGTAATTCAGATGAATGAATTAGCAATGTTAACTCAAAATAAAGAAGCCCTCAACACAGTTTACAATACCGCTTTTGGAGATAGAACTACACTAAACGAAATGGTAACTTCTTTAAAAGAATATCTCTCAGATTATGATGCAGCAATTGCAAATGTAGAGGTCATTCATGGTCCCAATAGAGCTGGAGATATTCCCCATTCTTTGGCTAGTATCGAAAAAGCAAAAAAATTATTAAACTATACTCCCAATTTTTCTTTCCAACAAGGATTGAAAGAAGCTGTAAATTGGTATTGGGATAATTTAAAATAGTATATTTAGAATGAAAATTAAAAACATTTGTTGTATTGGAGCAGGTTATGTTGGTGGACCAACAATGGCAGTCATAGCACAAAAATGTCCTGACATTAAAGTTACAGTTGTCGATTTAAACGAAGCAAGAATAGCTGCTTGGAACGATAAAGACGTAAACAATATTCCAATTTATGAGCCAGGATTGAATGATATAGTTGGTCGTGTTCGTGGAAAAAATTTATTTTTTTCAACCGATGTGGATAATGCTATTGATGAGGCTGATTTGATATTTATTTCGGTAAATACTCCAACGAAAACGTATGGTACCGGTAAAGGAATGGCTGCTGATTTGAAACATATTGAACTTTGTGCCCGACAAATTGCTAAAGTTGCCAAAAACAATAAAATTATAGTTGAAAAATCAACATTACCAGTTAGAACAGCCGAAGCGTTAAAAAGCATTTTAGATAATACTGGTAAAGGTGTTAAATTTCAAATTCTTTCCAATCCCGAATTCTTGGCAGAAGGTACAGCAGTACAAGATTTATTAAATCCAGATCGTGTATTAATTGGTGGAGAGATGACAACCGAAGGTAAGAATGCTATACAATCGTTAGTTGATGTATATTCTAATTGGGTTCCTAAAGATCGTATTTTGACGACTAATGTATGGTCTTCCGAATTGTCTAAATTGGTAGCCAACGCTTTTTTAGCGCAACGGGTTTCCTCAATAAACGCTATTTCAGAGTTATGTGAAAAGACCGAAGCTAATGTTAATGAAGTGGCCAAAGCAATCGGAATGGATAGTAGAATTGGTTCAAAATTTCTCAAAGCATCAGTTGGTTTTGGAGGTTCATGCTTTCAAAAAGACATTTTGAATTTAGTTTATATTTCTAAAGCATTTGGCTTGAACGAAGTCGCTGACTATTGGGAACAAGTAATCATAATGAACGATCATCAAAAACGTCGATTTTCTAAAAATATTGTACAAACACTTTACAACACGGTTTCTGGAAAAAAAATAACTTTTTTAGGATGGGCATTTAAAAAAGATACCAATGATACTCGTGAATCGGCCGCAATTTATGTAGCAGATGATTTAATAAATGAACAAGCTAAAATTGCATTATTTGACCCAAAAGTGAGCCAAATACAAGTTATTTCCGATTTGAATTATCTTGAAACAAGAAATCCTGTTGATAACGAAAATCACATCAGCTCTTATGATAATCCTTATGATGCCTGTAAAAATGCTCATGCCATTGCAGTATTGACAGAATGGGATGAGTTTATTGATTACGATTGGCAAAAAATTTATGATAATATGTTAAAACCTGCTTTTGTTTTTGATGGTAGAAATATTTTAGACGGAGAAAAGCTTAAGTCAATTGGTTTTGTATATCAATCTATTGGTGAATAATTAAAAAAGTATATTTGCTTCCATTTCAAAATAAATCTTATGAATATTAAAATAGCAGTAATTGGTTTAGGATATGTAGGATTGCCTTTGGCACGTTTATTTGCTACAAAGTATCCTGTAGTAGGTTTTGACATTAATCAGATCCGAATTCAAGAACTCAACTCAGGTATAGATGCCACTTTAGAGATTGATGAAACTACATTAAAAAACGTACTCGTAAATTCTACCGGAAACACAAATGGTTTATACTGTAGTAGTTCTTTAGAAGATATAAAAGATTGTAATTATTATGTGGTAACGGTTCCAACTCCTGTGGATAAAAATAATCGTCCCGACTTAACGCCGCTTTATAAGTCTAGTGAAACGGTTGGTAAGGTTTTGAAAAAAGGAGATATTGTTATTTATGAATCTACCGTTTATCCTGGTGTAACCGAAGAAGAATGTATACCTGTTTTAGAAAGAGTAAGCGGTTTAAAATTCAATGAAGATTTCTTTGCAGGCTATTCTCCTGAACGAATTAATCCCGGTGATAAAGAGCATACCGTTGAGAAAATATTAAAAGTAACGTCAGGTTCTACTCCTGAAATAGGGCAGAAAGTAAATGAGTTGTACAAATCTGTTATTATAGCAGGAACCCATTTGGCACCCTCAATAAAGGTGGCTGAAGCAGCAAAAGTAATTGAGAATTCACAACGTGATATAAATATTGCGTTTGTTAATGAATTAGCTAAAATTTTTAATTTATTAGAGATTGATACCCACGCTGTCCTAGAAGCAGCTGGAACCAAATGGAATTTCTTACCCTTCAAACCAGGATTGGTTGGTGGACACTGCATCGGAGTTGACCCTTATTACTTGGCTCAAAAAGCACAAGAAAAAGGATATCATCCCGAAATTATTTTAGCAGGAAGACGATTAAATGACAGCATGGGAGAATATGTTTCATCCCAAGTAGTAAAACTAATGATTAAAAAAGGTGTTGCTATCAATGGTGCTAAATTGCTGATGTTGGGAATTACTTTTAAAGAGAATTGCCCTGACGTTCGTAATACTAAAATTGTAGACGTTATTCACGCACTGGCTGATTACGGAATCAAGGTTACTATTTTCGACCCTTGGGCAAAACCTTCCGAAGTAGAGCACGAATACAAGTTAATTACCACAAATGAACTACCGTTAGATACATTTGATGCGATAGTTTTGGGAGTGGCACACCAAGAATTTACTACGATCGATTTATCGAAATTGAAAAAACCAAATGGTGTTTTATTTGATGTAAAAGGAGTATTAAACGAAAAAGCTGACGGAAGACTTTAGTGTTCAGTGCTCAGTATTGTGTTCACTAGAAGTAAGATTGTATAGACTTAATTTTCTTAATGATAGTACTTAACTTCTTATTGGTGAAAATTTAAGAATTGCTATTTAAGATTTAAATATGAAAAAGATATTAATAACCGGCGGAGCAGGGTTTATTGGTTCTCATGTGGTAAGACGATTTGTTACCAATTACCCTAATTATCATATATATAATCTAGATGCTTTAACCTATGCAGGTAATTTAGAGAATATATCCGATATTGATCAATCATCCAACTACACTTTCGTGAAAGGTGATATTGTTGATGCCGATTTTATTAATGAGTTGTTTCAAAATCATCAATTTGATGGTGTACTGCATTTAGCAGCTGAGTCTCACGTAGATCGTTCAATTACCGATCCATTGGCATTTGTGAAAACTAATGTCATTGGAACTATGAACTTGCTAAATGCCGCTAAAACCATCTGGAAGGAAAACTTTAATGGAAAAAGATTTTATCATATTTCTACCGATGAGGTATACGGAAGTCTTGGCGCTGAAGGATTATTTACAGAAACTACTCCTTATGACCCCAATTCACCTTATTCAGCTTCTAAAGCCAGTTCTGACCACTTTGTGCGTGCCTATGGTGAAACCTATGGATTGCCATATGTGATAACCAATTGTTCTAACAATTACGGACCTAATCATTTTCCGGAAAAGTTGGTGCCATTGTTTATACATAATATTATCAATAATAAAGCACTGCCAGTTTATGGTGATGGAAAGTATACACGCGATTGGTTATATGTTTTAGATCACGCCATTGCGATTGATTTAGTTTTCCATGAAGGAAAAAATCACGAGACCTATAATATTGGAGGTTTTAACGAATGGCAAAATATTGATTTGGTTACGTTATTGTGCCGCCAAATGGATGCTAAGTTAGGAAGGCCAGAAGGTGAATCTGAAAAACTAATCACTTACGTTAAAGACCGACCTGGTCACGATTTGCGATATGCAATTGACGCTACAAAAATCAATAAAGAGTTGGGTTGGAAACCATCGGTAACTTTTGAGCAAGGTCTTGAAAAAACCATCGATTGGTATTTGGCTAACGAAGTATGGCTGGCCAATGTTACTTCAGGAGATTATCAAACCTATTATGAAAAACAGTATCAATAAGTTTATTTGATTTCCATTTAATTATCTGCGAAAGCGGATTTTTTTTTCTATTTACAACTATATGTTTAATTACAGACTTAATATCACTAAAACTTTTTCGTTTTTTTGTAATTCTATAATTTGTAATTTTAATGTAAGAATATGAAGATATTTTGTCTTTAATAAAAATAGTTAAGTTTATAAGTGCCGACAAAATACTTATATAATCGGCTAAATACATCTACCTATGGATTAACGATTAGATAACATGGTTTTTATTTTTTAGTATTTATTTATATTTAATTTTGTAGCTGTCAAATGAATAAATTAAACAATTAAGATCATGGTAAAACAGTACGTTAAGCTTCATGAAATCACAGAGATAGTGTTTCGCGAATTGAAGAAAGGCAGAAAAAATCTGCTAAGTGTTTTAATCCTTACATTCCTGTTGGGATGTAATGTAAGTTGGGGGCAATTACTCGTTGATGATTTTTCGGGAACAGTTGGTACTAACTTAACTGCTAACGGATGGTTGGCACATAGTGGATCAGGAACAGGCCCTATGACTATTGCAAGTCCCGGATTATCCTATTCAGGATATGCTGGTTCAGGTGTTGGAAATGCAACTTCAGCTTCTGGAAACAGCGAGGATGTAAACAAAGCATTTACTTCAACAAATTCTGGAAGTGTATATTGTGCTTTTATGGTAAATACAGCTACTTCTGTTAATACTACAGACTATAGCTTTCATTTTTGTCAAAGCTCTGGAGCTTCTGCTTCAGGTTTTTTCGGAAGATTCTCTATACAAAAAAATGCAACAAATAATGTTCGTTTTGGGATAAGTAAAAGTGGTGAAACAGCAGTTAATACTCCATACTCTTATGCTTTGAATACTACATACTTGATTGTAATTAAATATACTTTTAATTCAGGTGCTACTAACGATGGTGTGTTTTTATATGTAAACCCAACACCAGGAGGGATAGAACCTAGTCCTGATTTGACAACAGTTACTACAGGAACTGATGCTACTGCTTTAGCTGCTGTAGCAATAAGACAATTTGCTACAACAACTTTGGCCCGTTATGATGGCATACGAGTAGGTACTACTTGGTCATCAGTTACACCTTCAGATACTTCAATTACAAGTACAGGAACTCCAACTTCTTTAAGTACTACCTACGGAACTGCTTCCTCAAATACAAGCTTTAGTGTTTCTGCTTCAGGGCTGACAGCATCCACTGGAATTACAATCACTCCTCCAGTAGGATTTGAGGTGGCTACTACTTCTGGTTTTTCTACTACAATTGGAACCAATGCTTCCCCTTTAAATGTTGGTGGTGTCGGAACTTTAAGCAGTACTACTATTTTCTTAAGATTAGCCGCCAATGCAACAGCTGGAAATAAAACCGGTAACATACAACTTTCAAGTACTGGAGCTACTACAGTAAATGTGGCAACAGATGCCACAAACACCGTAAGTGCAAAAGGACTAACCATAACTGGTTTAACAGCAAATGACAAAACATTTGATAACAATACTACAACTACATTAACAGGTACAGCTACATTAAACGGAATAGAAAGTGTAGGTACAGCAGTAACTTTAGGCGGAGCGCCTGTCGCACTTTTTAATGATGCGACAGTGGGTACAAATAAACCCGTTACTGTATCTGGTTATACAATTAGTGGAGCTGATTCGAGCAATTATACTTTATCACAACCAACAGGGTTAACCGCTTCTATTTTATCGTCTGGGTTACAAGATCAAACTATTAGTTTTGGAGCTTTATCGGCAGTAAATTATGGTGTAACACCATTTTCCTTAACGGCAACATCAGATTCAGGTTTGCCAGTTTCTTACTCGAGTTCAGATACAAATATTGCTACCATATCTGGTAGTACTATCACAATTGTTGGAGCTGGTTTTGTTACCATTACGGCATCACAGGCAGGAAATGGAAGTTTTAATCCAGCAACTCAAGTGCAACAAGTTTTGGTTGTTAATCAAAAAGAACTTATAGTTTCAGGAGCTTCTGCTGTAAATAAAATATACGATGCTGATGCTACCGCGATTATTAATGGTGGTAGTTTAGTTGGGGTTATTAATTCAGATGATGTCAGTTTTTCTGGTACCGGTAATTTTGACGATGCCAATGTAGGCAATGGTAAAACGGTAACTGGAAATTTATCTTTGTCTGGGGCAAAAGCAGGAAACTACTTTTTAACGCAACCTATTTTAAGCGCTAATATTACTCCAAAAGATTTAACGATTACCGGAATCTCTATTGCAAATAAGCAATACGATACCACTGATAGTGCAACAATAAACGGAACAGCTAGTTTGTTTGGACTTGAGTTTGCAGATGCGTTTTCTGTCACTTTAGACGGAAGTCCAGTGGCAACTTTTAATAATGCTTCGGTTGGAAATGCGAAACCGGTATCCGTTTCAGGGTATACGATTTCAGGATCTGGCTCAACAAACTATACTTTAATTCAGCCAACAGGATTAACAGCAAATATTACACTGATTTCATTAAATATTGTTGGATTAAGTGCAAATAACAAAGAATACGATAGAACAACTGTTGCCACACTTTCAGGAACCGCTTCTCTTTCTGGAGTACTTTCTGGAGATGAATTAGATGTTTTATTAACGGGATCGCCTACTGCTGCCTTTTTGACTGCAACGGCAGGAAATGGTAAACAGGTTTCAGTAACAGGATATAGTCTTTCGGGCAGCTCTTTAGCAAATTATACTCTAGGAACCTTAAATTTATCAGCAGACATTATTAAAAAAGATGTTACTATATCTGGAACTAGTGTAGCTGATAAGTCATACGATGGAACTACAACAGCAGCATTATCGGGAACATTAAGCGGTGTGATTTCTCCAGATGCAGTTAGTTTAAATTTAATTGCAAATTTTGCCGATGCCAATGTGGGAACAGCAAAGCCAGTTACCTCTTCGAGTACAATTACCGGTGCTGATGTTTCTAATTACAACTTGGTTCAGCCATCTGGATTAACAGCTTCTATTACGGCTAATCCTTGTACAGTAGGAGAAATTGGTTTAGTGACTTGGGATTTTGCAACGGCATCACCTTCTAGCAATACGGTGACTGGAGTTTCGGTTTCAAACTTAATACAAGGAAATAATAATGGTACTACTCCTCTAATTTCAAGTACAAGTTCTTCTACTACTTATAGTGGAGCTTCTGGTACAAATAATGCAGGTGCAGCCGCTAGGATTGGAGTATTAAATACTGCTGCAAGTGGTTCGGCATATTTTGAATTTACAGTAACTCCAAGTTCAGGAAATATTACTTTTACGAATATTTCTTTTGGATCAAGATCAACTAGTACAGGTCCTCAGGCCTTTACTTTAAGGTCAAGTGCAGACAGTTATGTTGCCGATTTAGCTACAGGAACATTATCAAATAACGGTACTTGGGCTTTACGAACGGCAACTTTATCAAACCCTACTGCAACTTCGTCAGCAGTTACCTATAGATTATATGGGCATAATGGATCTGGAAGTGCCTCAGCAAATACTGCAAACTGGAGAATTGATGATTTAATAGTAACAATAGCTTTGCCATTAAACAGTGCTTTATCTAGTGCATCAACTGCAAGTATTTGTTCTGGAGATAACTTTTCTTACACACCAACGACAACTTTTACTGGTTCTACCATAACATGGACAAGAGCAGCAGTATCGGGCATTAGTAATGCAGCGGTTACAACACCACAATTAGGAAATATCAGTGAAACTTTAGTAAACACAACTAATGCACCAATAGTAGTAACTTACAGTTTTAGAGTTACCACAAATACTTGTTTTGTGACTCAAGATCTTACAGTAACGGTAAATCCTATTTTACAATGGTATTTAGATGCTGATGGAGATAGTTATTTTACAGGTGCTTCAATTTCGTCATGTACTTCACCAGGTTCAGGATATACAACAACTACAGCAGGTGGAGGAGATTGTAACGATAGCAATGCAGCTATCAATCCAGGTGTAATTGAGATATGCTATAACGGTATCGATGATAACTGTAGTGGTGCTACTAATGAAAGTTGTTCAGCTCCTACAATAAACATGACCTCAACTACAGCAACCTTAACTTTGTTTTCAAATGCAGTTTCGGCTTTACCATATTCATTGTCACCTTATACGAATCTTAAGTATCGTTTTATCATTACTAAGATTCAAGCGGGACAGCCCAACGAGGTTCAAGAAGTTACTTTACCAACACGTTTTGTAACGATTCCACAAGCGATGCGTTCGTATACGGCAACGTATACTATTAGAGCAGCAGCAGTTATCAATGATGAGATATTGGCGTATTTAGGTAAT
>CANHWG010000002.1 GCA_947464335.1 Flavobacteriaceae bacterium | reverse complement strand
TTTACATATTTTGTAAAATCATTATTGTTTTCATCCCCAATCTTTTTTACCATTGGCGCAATGGCATAACCTGTAGCTTTAGTAGCATAAATTCTCAATTGAGCTGCCAAAATATCTTTCTCTGCTGGCAAGTGAAGTTCTTTATACATTTCTGCTGCCATTTCTTCGATTCCAGGAGCCATTTGAGCCCGTTTAGTAGCGTCTGCTTTTGCATAACTTTCTAACTGACGTCCTAAAGTTCTTCCGATAGTTCCAAAACCACTAGTTCTGAATAATTGTTGTAAATAATTATCATGTCTTGACTTTTCGTTTGTCATTCCGTAATATTTATTTATGGTCGCCACTACATTTCCGTACTTCGCTTTGTTGGCTGGTTTGTTTGCCCAAGTATTAAATTTAGCTTCTTGAGCTGCTTTGGTTTTTGAAGTTCCAAACTTAGTTAACGCATCAATCATCCCTTGACGATTTTTCCAATAGTTGGCAGTTGAAGCATATTTAGACGCATAAACTAAATTCAAAGCATCGCTTTGATCCATATATTTTTTCATTCCGTCCATTCCGGTTTTAGCACCTTCAACCCAAGCTGGATAAGCAAATTTTACATTTTGCTCAATTCCTGCTGCTGGCATCCAACGGTTGGTTCTTCCAGGATAACCTAAAATCATAGCAAAATCATTCTCTTTTACTCCACCTAAATTCACAGGTAAATAATGTTTTGGATTTAACGGAACGTTATTTTCTGAATAATCTGCTGGATTTCCGGCTGCATCGGCATAAACTCTAAACATAGAAAAATCGGCAGTATGACGTGGCCATTCCCAGTTATCAGTATCGCCACCAAATTTTCCTAAACTCTCAGGTGGTGTCCCTACTAAACGAACGTCTTTGTAATCTTGGTACACAAAATAGTAAAACTCATTTCCTTGAAAAAAGGAACGTACTGAAACCGTATACTTTCCACCTTGATTGTTCTCTTTTTCGATAGCTGCGATTTCTGCATTGATTGCTTTTTCTCTATCGGCTTCTGACATAGAAGGATTTACTTTAGCCAAAATTCTTTTACTGCAATCATCCATTCTCACGAAGAAACGCACAAATAAACTAGATGGTTTTATCTCTGCTTTTCTATTCTCTGCCCAAAAACCATCTTTTAATAAGTTTTTTTGTGCTGTAGAAAGTTCGGCAATAGCATCATAACCACAATGGTGATTGGTTAAAACCAAACCATCTTTTGAAATCATCTCAGCAGTACAACCGCCGTTAAATTGCACTATGGCATCTTTCAAACTGTGATTATTAATGCTGTAAATTTCTTCGGCTGTTAATTGCAAGCCCATTTTTTGCATGTCGCGGTGGTTTAATCTTTCAATAAACATTAAGAACCACATTCCCTCGTCGGCTTTCATATTGATTGGCATCAATAATATCCCAGCGATTAGAGATAAAACAATTTTCTTCATAATAATATTTGATAAGTTATACGATTGAATGCTACTAGTCTGTCGTTTTTTTTAATTGTTACAACAACATCTTTAATTAGCGATGCGAATATAGTTTTTTTGAATTAGTTGAATAACAATCAGTTCTAAAAACTACATCGTTAGCATAAATTTTAACATTCTATTTAGAAAAAATGTAGTTTCAGAATATAGTTATAAAAAAATCCCTCAGCTGAGGGATTTACTATTCTACAAACCATGACTATTTTCAGGTTCTTCGGTGTCAATGTTGAGCATTTCCCAAAGTTTGTCTTTGAGTTCCGTTAATCCTTGATTGGCCACTGAGGAAATGAATAAATAAGGCGTTCCTTTAAAGGCTGCATCTAGTTGTGATTTTAATTCTGCTTTAAGCTCGTCATCAAGCATATCACATTTAGAAACGACGATAAGCTTGTCTTTATCTAACATTTCTGGGTTATACCGACGCAATTCATCTAATAGAATTTCATATTCTTTTTTAATGTCATCAGCATCAGCTGGAACCAAAAACAACAATGTTGAATTACGTTCAATATGACGTAAAAAATAATGTCCTAATCCTTTACCTTCGGCTGCACCTTCAATAATTCCGGGAATATCAGCCATAATAAAAGACTTAAATTCACGATAGGCAACAATTCCTAAATTGGGTTTTAAGGTTGTAAACGGATAATCGGCAATTTTGGGTTTGGCAGAAGTTAATACCGAAAGCAAAGTCGATTTACCTGCATTTGGAAAACCTACCAAACCAACATCGGCTAATACTTTTAATTCCAAAATAACATCCATCTCCTCCGATGGCATTCCGGGTTGAGCATAGCGTGGCGTTTGATTAGTTGAACTTCTAAAGTTCCAATTTCCTAAACCGCCTTTACCGCCTTTTATCAAAATTCGTTCTTCACCGTGCTCCGTTATTTCAAATAAGATTTCGTCAGTTTCTTTATCCCGAACTACGGTTCCTAGTGGCACTTCAATTGTTTTGTCTTCACCATCGTGACCTGTACTTCTAGAGCTTCCGCCATCGCCACCGTGTCCTGCTTTGATGTGACGCGCAAATTTGAGGTGAAACAAAGTCCAAAGACTTTTATTCCCTTTTAAAATAACGTGTCCGCCACGTCCGCCATCACCACCATCAGGTCCGCCTTTTTCAATAAATTTTTCTCGGTGTAGATGCGAAGAACCTTTTCCTCCTTTTCCGGAAGAAACATATATTTTTACGTAGTCTACGAAGTTGCCTTCTGTCATAATTCTTAGTGTTCAGTCATCAGTTATTAGTGGTCAGTTAAAACTTAGCACTAAAATTCAAACTATTTTTATTTTCAATGAACAATATCAAGCAATCCGTTAATTCTGAATACTAAATACTGAACACTGTTTACTCTTTCAATGCTTTCACCAGTACTTTATCGATCTTCACACCATCCATATCAATTACTTCTAACACAAATTTATTCCAAATCAGTTTTTCACCCGTTTTTGGAATATTGCCTAGTTCTGTCATGATTAATCCACTTACAGTAGTTACTTCATAGTCATTGGTTAACTCATCCATATCAAAATAGGTCAAGAAATCGTGTAAAGAATACAAACCATCAACAAGCCATGTTCCGTCTTCTCTTGCTATCAATTGGTATTCATCTTCATCAAAATCAGAGGCGTCTCCTACAAGAGCTTCTAAGATGTCATTTAGAGTAATAATTCCTTGAAAAACTCCATATTCATCGGTTACAAATGCATAATGCACTTTTGATTTTTTAAAATTCTCTAACGCTTTATAAACTGATGTATGTTCTATAAAATAAGCTGGGTCTTTCGTAATCGATTGTAAATCAAACGGCCCTTTTTCAAAACTGGTAAACAAATCTTTGAGTAAAACGACTCCGACTACATCATCCATATTCTCATTGCAAACTGGATACACTGAATGTAATTCGTCAAGGACTTTATTCTTCAATACTTCTAGGGTATCTTCAAGAGAAAGGTACACTATAGATTGTCTATGAGTCATTAATGAATTTACTTTTCTATCTCCAATATGAAAAACGCGTTCTACTATATCTTGTTCAATCTCTTGTACTTCACCACCTTCGGTACCTTCTTTAATAATAGCTTTAATTTCTTCTTCGGTAACTTTTCCGTCTGCTGTGGGTTTGATGTTCAAAATCTTTAGTAATCCGTCTGTCGAAATTGTCAATAACCAAATGAATGGAGCGGTAATTTGTGAAACAATTTTCATTGGAAGTGCTACTGCTTTGGCAATACTTTCGGGATGATTTAAGCCGATTCTTTTGGGTAACAATTCACCTAATACCAAAGAAAAGAAAGTTAAAACAACCACGACAATGACCACGCCAATACTTTCTGCATAGGGTTTAAACACCTGAAAACCTGAAACAAATTCTTGTACATCATTGGTAATTTTTTCACCAGAATAAATTCCGGTTAAAATTCCAATCAAGGTAATTCCAATTTGAACTGTCGAAAGAAATTTGTTGGGTGAATTCGCCAAATCCAATGCAACTTTGGCATTGGTATTACCTTTTTTAGCAGCAGTTTCTAAACGGTTTTTACGCGCCGAAATTAATGCAATTTCCGACATGGAAAACACACCATTTAGGAGTATTAAAAAAAGTATGATAAGTAGTTCCATTGTGTTGTTTATTGTTTGTTGTTTGTGGTTTGTTGTTGAATCTAACTACCAACCAAGAACCATAAACTATAAACTTTTATAATTTATCAAAAACGTTGTTCAATCTCTGTGTTACTTCTTCTATCGAACCAATTCCGTTAACTGCGTGAAATTTGCCTTGCGATTTATAATAATCCATCAAAGGTGCTGTTTTTTGATTGTATTCTTCGTAACGATTTCTGATTTTTTCTTCATCTTGATCGTCAGGTCTGCCTGAGGTTTTACCTCTTTCTAACAATCGGGCCACTAAAATAGTATCGTCAGCTTCTAAAGCAACCGTTGCGGTAATATTTTGGTTCTTAGATTCTAAAAAACTATCCAAAGCCTTAGCTTGAGCAATTGTTCTTGGGAAACCATCAAATAAAAACCCTGCAGAATCCGGATTTTTATCTACTTCGCTTTGCAACATTTGAATGGTAACTTCATCTGGAACCAAATCACCTTTTTCCATAAAGGTTTGTGCCAATTTGCCTAACTCGGTATTATTTTTAATATTGTATCTGAAAATATCTCCGGTTGAAAGATGTGTCAGATTGTATTTTCCTTTTAAAAATTCAGCTTGTGTGCCTTTTCCTGCACCTGGTTTTCCGAAAAGAACGATGTTAATCATAAAAATTTATTTGATTTTTGATTGCTGATTTATGATTTTCATTCTAATATGCTTAGTCATTTTGTACAAAGTTCTTAGTTCAAAAATCGTTAATCTTCAATCTTTAATTATTATTGTGCCAATTGATAAACGTCTGGCAAATTTCTCCCTAATCCATCATAGTCTAAACCATAACCAACAATGAATTTATTTGGAATTCTAATACCTATATAATCAATTTTAATATCTTTTTTATACGCTTCTGGTTTGAAGAAAAGCGTTGCAATTTTTAAATGTTTTACCTTTTTCTCTTTGAAAATGGCTTTCAATTCTTCTACGGTATTACCTGTGTCTACAATATCTTCTACCACTACAACGGTTCTGCCTTCCAAATCCTGATTCAATCCAATCAATTGCTTCACATCATTGGTAGTCGAAGTTCCTTCATAGGAAGCCAATTTTACAAAACTCACTTCACACATGCCACGGTACTGTTTCATCAAATCAGACAACACCATAAATGCACCATTCAAAACACCAATAAACACAGGCACTTCATCAAAAAAATCATCATCCATTTGTTTAGCCATGTTCTTTATAGCAAATTCAATTTCATCTGAAGAAATAAATGGCTCAAAAGTTTTATCGTGTAGATGTATCATGTCGCTTTGAATTTAAAATAAGGTGCAAATTTAAATAACTATTAAGTATTAAGGACTAAGTAATTGTACTTTTTTCTAAATTTGATTTTTTTACTTCATGAATACTGCATTTTACAATCAAGTTGCAACGTGTACCGCTCATAGAAAACCAAGGGAATTAATTAGAGATTATTGTATTGAAAATCCAATATATGTTTCTCAATTGGTTGAAATTGCGTTTGCCACAAGCGACAAAAATCATATAAAAGCTTGTTGGATTTTAGAAATGATTTGTGAAGAAGAATTAACCCTTTTTGTTCCTTTTATAGATAATTTCTGCACTATACTAGCTTCTTATAAATCAGATTCTGCTATTCGGTCTATTTCAAAAATTTGCTTGTTTTTAATCAAGAGCAAAAAAATTAAGCTCTCCAAAATTCAGGAAGAAAAAATCATTGAAACTGGCTTAGACTGGCTTATTCAAATCAAAAAAGCGGCTAACGCTGCTTACACTATGCGTTTTTTATACCTTTTAGGTAAAAAATATTCTTGGGTAAAAGAAGAATTAAGGGTGCTTCTATCACGCGAGTTTAGCGATCAAACTCCAGGGTATAGATATGCTGTGAAAGATATTTTAAAGAAAATCACAACTTAAACACGTTGACACCAATGGCGTAACCGTATACTTTTCCTTTCTTGTCTTTATAGATTCTAATCTTATTACATGCTCGACCCAAATCAATTTTTTCCCAGGTCTTACCACCATCTTTTGTTTCAAACCCAGAGTTCATTGTGCCTACAAATCCATGATTCTCATCAATAAATCCAATTCCAAATTCGCGTGAACCAGCATCTTCAACCAAGTTTATTTCTTCCCATGTTTTTCCACCATCAATTGTTTTGGCAATACGTTGCTGTTTTACATTAGGATCTAGGTTATAACTTTGAATCGTCACATAGCCAACTTTTGGAGTCGGAAAAGACACTTTCCATGTAGTCTCATAAGGTCGAGACGATTGATACACTTTTTGCCACGTTTTTCCTCCGTCTGAAGTTCTTAAAATCACAGCATTCGATTGTGTAATGTCTTCATTATTCGCCGCACAAGCAAATCCTTCGTTTTTATTCAACATTTTAATATCGAACAACATTTTACAATCGGCATTCATACTATTGGATGTCCATGTTTCTCCGCCATCATGGGAAACCATAAAATTTGCTGGACTTCCAACTCTACCTACCGCAAAAACATGAGTTTTATAATCGATGTTTCCATGATTAATAAATTGTTCTTTTACAATATCGATAGCGCACAATCCTTTAACATAATTGCCTTTATACGAAACTGGATTCCATGTTTTACCGCCATCTTTTGTTCTATATAACGGAATAGTATCCGTCACATTCGGGAAATATTCGGTTCCAACCGTTCCAGCAAAACCTATGTTTTTATCAACAAAAGCAATGGTTCTAAAAAAAGTGCCTTTTTGTTCTAGTTGCTTTATCCAATTTAAACCTGCATCTTCGGTATGATAAATTTTTCCATATCCATTCACATACCAACCCGAATTTTCATCAATAAAAGTGATATCGTCTTGTTTACCAGGATAAGGTTCTGTTGCTAGTTTTTTCCATACACTTTCTTGTGCATCAGAAATAATGAATGTCAAGATACAAATTGCAGAGAATACTGTTTTCATATATGTCAAATTTTGAAATTAGTTTATCAATTTAAAATATTGTTACAATTTTGGTTTTAATTATTGTTTTAGAAAAATTATCTTTGCGCTAAACTACCTCAACTACAACAACACAAATGAACTATTTCTCATCTAATTTTAAACTGGGAATTTTAGGCGGCGGTCAGTTAGGCAAAATGCTTTTAGCCGAAACTCGAAAATTCGACATTCAGACCTATTTTCTTGACCCAAGTAAGGATGCGCCTTGTCAATTTGGCGCTACACATTTCATCATTGGTGATTTAATGGATTATGATACGGTTTATCAATTTGGGAAAAAAGTAGATGTATTAACCATTGAAATTGAAAATGTAAACCTTGATGCTTTGGACACATTGGAAGCAGAAGGATTAAAAGTGTATCCATCTCCAAAAACGTTAAGATTAATACAAAACAAAGGCGTTCAAAAAGATTTTTATATCGAAAATCAAATTCCAACGGCTGCCTTTAAACGATTCAACAACATAAACAAACTGCGCACTGAAATTGAAAACAAACTTATTGAAATGCCTTTCGTATGGAAATGTGCTCAATTTGGCTATGATGGAAATGGCGTAAAGATTGTTCGCACAATTACTGATATTGAAAACCTTCCCAACGTTGAATGCATAGCCGAACAAATGGTTCCTTTTAAAAACGAATTGGCCGTAATTGTAGCACGTTCGGCTTCAGGTGAAGTAAAAACCTACCCGGTTGTTGAAATGGAATTTCATCCCGAGGCCAACCAAGTAGAGTATGTGATTTGTCCTGCTCGAATCGATTTTAATATTGCAAAAAAAGCAAACAAAATTGCGTTACACGTTTCACAAGCATATAATCATGTTGGATTGTTGGCCGTTGAAATGTTTCAAACGCATGACGAAGAAATTTTAGTAAACGAAGTGGCTCCAAGGCCACATAATTCAGGACATTACAGTATCGAAGCGAGTTTTACTTCCCAATTTGAAAATCATCTCCGTGCTATTCTTGATTTACCTTTGGGAAATACCGCTAGCAAAGTTGCCGGAATTATGGTAAATTTGGTCGGCGCTGAAGGTTTTTCAGGTTCAGTTGTTTACGAAAATATCGGAAAAATTATGGCAATTGATGGCGTGACACCACACATCTACGGCAAAAAAGAAACGCGTCCTTTCCGCAAAATGGGACATGTAACGATTGTAAATGAGGATATGAATGAAGCCAGAAAAATTGCGGAGGAAGTTAAAAATACAATTAGAGTGATCAGTGGTCAGTAAATAGTGGTCAGTCTCATATTAAAAAATACAACTATAAACAACAACCGAGGCGAAGCCGAATTGTATGGAGCGCAACGGAATAAAACTACAAACTTTTAAACTAAAATCATGAGCAAAGTAGCCATCATAATGGGAAGTCAAAGCGACTTGCCAATAATGCAAGAAGCCATCGATATCTTAAAAGGATTTGACATCGAAACCGAAGTCGATATTGTCTCAGCACATCGAACTCCAGAAAAATTATATGATTTCAGCAAAAATGCACACAATCGAGGCATTTCGGTTATCATTGCAGGTGCTGGCGGTGCCGCACATTTACCTGGAATGGTCGCTTCGATGTCGCCACTTCCTGTAATTGGCGTTCCCGTTAAATCGAGTAATTCTATCGATGGTTGGGATTCGGTTTTATCTATTTTGCAAATGCCTGGTGGCGTTCCCGTAGCAACTGTCGCGCTTAATGGTGCCAAAAATGCTGGAATTCTTGCTGCTCAAATCATCGGAAGTCACGATAAATGCGTGCTCGATAAAATTGTTTTCTATAAAGAAAGTTTGAAAGATGCGGTGAATAAATCATCGGATGAAATGAAGAAATAATTTTAGAAGCAATTTCCCGCTTTCCGTTATATCTTTTACACCTGTCAGGTTTTATAAACCTGACAGGTGTAAAAGGATGTCACTGCAATCGGGGCTAGAGACCTAAATTAATATAACTAAATAAAAGAACGAGATTGCTTCGTTCCTCGCAATGACAATGAAAATCTTAACCTCAACATTCACTACCAAACACAATACCGCTCCATTTTCTAAAATTAAAATCGAAGATTACAAACCAGCATTTGAAGCCAACATAGCAAAAGCTCGTGCCGAAATTGAAGCCATTACCAACAATCCTGAAGCACCCACTTTTGAAAACACTATCGAAGCCCTAGATTTTTCAGGTGAAAATTTAGATAGATTATCATCTATTTTCTTTAATTTAAATTCGGCTGAAACCTGTGACGAGATGCAAAAAATTGCTCAAGAAGTTTCGCCTTTATTAACCGAATTTAGTAACGATATTGCCTTAAACGAAAACTTATTCAAACGAGTAAAAACAGTTTATGATCAAAAAGAATCTTTGACATTATCTCCAGAACAAGCAACATTATTAGATAAAAAATTCAAAAGCTTTTCACGAAATGGAGCCTTACTTCCAGACGAAAAAAAGGAAATTTTACGCGGAATAGATAAACTATTGGCCCAATTAAAACTGACTTATGGTGAAAATGTTTTGGCTGAAACTAACAATTACAAATTGCATTTAACTAACGAAGCGGATATTATAGGATTGCCCGATGGCGCCAAAGAAATGGCGCGTGCACTGGCAAAATCTAATGATTTAGAAGGATGGATGTTTACTCTAGATTTTCCGAGTTATCTGCCTTTTGTAACTTATATAGAAAACCGAGAATTACGAAAAGAAATGGCTGTTGCAGCTGGCAAAAAAGCATTTCAGGAAAACGAGAATGACAATCAAGAGAATCTAAAAAATATAGTGGCTTTGCGACACGATAGAGCCCGTTTATTGGGCTATCCATCGCATTCGCATTTTGTTTTAGAAGAACGAATGGCCCAAACACCCGAAAAAGTCCTTTCCTTTTTGAATGATTTATTAGCCAAAGCAAAACCTGCAGCCGAAAAAGAATTTGCCCAACTCAGTTCTTTTGCAAAAGAGCTTGACGGAATCGACCGACTCGAAAAATGGGATGGCGCCTATTATTCGGAAAAATTGAAACAAAAATTATTTGATTTTGATGATGAAATTTTAAAGCCTTATTTTCAATTAAAAAATGTATTGAATGGTGCCTTTACAATAGCAGAGATGCTTTTTGGCATTACCTTCAAAGAAGTTTTTGATATTGACAAATACCATAATGATGTTCAAACTTTTGAAGTTATTGATATGGAAGGAAATTTGGTGGCTGTTTTCTATACCGATTTTTTTCCTAGAAAAGGAAAACGCAACGGTGCTTGGATGACATCATTCAAACCTCAGTTTATAAAAGATGGTGTAAACGAAAGACCTCACGTTTCTATTGTATGTAATTTTACACCACCAATTGTCACTTCCGAGGAGTCGGAAGCCAAACCTTCACTCCTAACATTTAATGAAGTTACGACTTTATTTCACGAATTTGGTCATGCTTTACATGGGATGTTGGCTAACACAACCTATCCTAGTTTATCGGGAACCTCTGTGTATTGGGATTTTGTAGAATTACCAAGTCAGGTGATGGAAAACTGGTGTTACGAGCCCAATGCTTTAGCATTATTTGCAAAGCATTACGAAACAGGAGAAATTATTCCGCAAGCATATGTTGACAAAATAAAAGAAAGTGCCAGTTTTTTAGAGGGAATGGCTACTTTGCGTCAATTAAGTTTTGGAATTTTAGATATGAATTATCATAGTCAACCTCAAGAAATTCAGAATGTAAAAGCTTTTGAAAAAACAGTCATGAATAACACTTCATTATACCCTGATGTCGAAGAAAATTGTATGAGCACTTCATTTTCACATATTTTCCAAGGTGGTTATTCCTCAGGTTATTATAGCTATAAATGGGCTGAAGTGTTAGACGCCGATGCTTTTGCTTACTTTCAAGAAAAAGGAATTTTTGATAAAGAAACTGCACTAAAATTCAAAGACAATATTTTATCTAAAGGCGGAACAGAATTGCCAATGGAGTTATACAAACGTTTCCGTGGACAAGAACCAAAACCGGAAGCATTATTAAAAAGAGCAGGTTTACTTTAAAAAAATATTGTAGTTTAGTGCTTTCTATTTAATACCACAATAAAATGAAACTTAATCCTATGATTCCAATTAGGCTCTTACCAAACGAAGAGTTTAGGGAAATTATTTTTGAAGAGGAACGAAAATTGCGATATGCAATTTCTAACAAAGGAAGATTGATTAGCTTTACCAATGACATTAAATTTGGTCGACTTTTAAAACCTGGTAAAGCAGACGGCTATAACATTGTAAGTTATAAAACTATAATAAATGGCAAAACAAAATACAAACATTTATTTTATTCAAAACTTATTGCAACTTTTTTCATTCCAAAAGAATCAGAAGATCAAACCTATGTTCTGCATTTAGACCGAAAACGAGACAATGATGATTACAGAAATTTAAAATGGGCTACGAGACAAGAAATGATTGAATTTAGTAATCAAAGTCCATTTGTAATTCAGGCCAGAAAGAATTTATTAGAACACAATATTAAATCTGACGGAAGAAAACTAACTGTGACAAAAGTTATGTTAATTAAAAAAATATTGGCTAAACCAGATCGGAAAACACGATTAAAAATGATTGCAAAGCAATTTGGTGTTAGCGAGATGCAAATCAGCCGAATAAAAAGCGGAGAAAATTGGGGTCATATTAAGATCGATTAATGAGTCAAAAAACCGAATAATTATTCGGTTTTTTTATTGAAATAAAATTAATAAACCCAACCAAAAAACGGGTAAACTTTCCACCCAAAACGAAGTGTAATATTGATTTCTATTCAATGTTGTAAACTGAATAAACAATCCTGTAATAATAGTTATCGGAATTACACTATAACTTGGATTCGGTTTTAAAAATTCTAAAACCATAAACGGAAATAATAGTAGTATTCCAAAGATTTTTGCGCGATTAATTCCAAACAACTGAGGTAAGGTATTCATCGATTCAGCATCTGTTTTACTATCTAAAATTTCAAACGGAATTAGTAAACTAATTACAATCAAAAAGCGTTGAATCAAACAAATATAAAAATCTAATGGCAACCCATTTATTGATTGAAAAGGAATATAAACTGTGACATACGTTACAACGATACTCACTAAAAACAATTTCAACCAGCCAAATTTTCGCAACAAAGGATAAATCAAAACAGCAATTCCCGAAATAAGCAAATGAATTTGTATACTTCTGTTTAACCCTAAAAAGAAAAAGAAAAACCCAATGGCAGCCAAAATGCTTATTATTAAAATACTATTATACCTGTTGCGATGAAAATCTCTACTGTAAAAAACACGAAAATATTTTAAAAAATTATATCCCAATATAGTTCCAAAAAAAATACAACCCAGATATTCATTAGGCATACGCAAATCACTGGAAAAAGCAGTTAGATAAACTAAACTAAAAACCGCTAGCCCAACGTGTATGGAAGATTTGATGTAAAAATCGAAAAGTTGGATTAAAAATCTCATCGTATAAAAATAAACAAACTGTTAATAAGAAGTACAATTAGTTGAAAAATTGTCAAAATATTAGACTTTGTTTAGCATTAAAATAAAACAGTATTAATTACTTTTGTTGACGTTAAAAACAATACCGTTCTTTAACGGAATAAGCACAACTAAACACACTTAGAACAAACCATTTAATGAGAACAGACGCATTTGCATTACGCCATATTGGCCCACGAGAAAACGACCTTAATCACATGTTTAAAACGATCGGAGTTGAAACTTTTGAACAGTTGATTTATGAAACTATTCCCAATGATATTCGTTTGAAAAGTAATTTGAATTTAGAGACACCTATGACCGAATATGAATATCTAAATCATATTCAAGAATTAGGTAAAAAAAATAAAGTGTTTAAATCGTATATTGGTTTGGGCTATCATCCAACAATTGTTCCGGCTGTAATTCAGAGAAACATCTTCGAAAATCCAGGTTGGTATACCGCATATACTCCTTATCAAGCCGAAATTGCTCAAGGAAGATTAGAAGCTATTTTAAATTTTCAAACTACGGTTATAGAACTAACGGGTATGGAAATTGCCAATGCTTCCTTATTAGATGAATCTACGGCTGCTGCAGAAGCTATGGCATTGTTATTTGATGTACGCTCACGTGATCAAAAGAAAAATAACGTTAATAAATTCTTCGTTTCCGAAGAAATTTTACCCCAAACCATATCGGTTTTACAAACACGTTGCACTCCAATTGGTGTTGAATTGGTAATCGGCAATCACGAAACTTTTGATTTTTCGTCTGATTTCTTTGGAGCTATTCTTCAATATCCAGGAAAATTTGGGCAGGTTTACGACTATGCCGGATTTATTTCAAAAGCAAAAGAGAGTGAAATAAAAGTGGCTGTTGCTGCAGATATCTTATCATTAGTAAAATTAACGCCACCCGGTGAAATGGGTGCTGATGTAGTTGTAGGAACCACGCAACGATTCGGAATTCCGATGGGATATGGCGGACCACATGCTGCCTTTTTTGCTACCAAAGAAGAATACAAACGTTCAATGCCAGGAAGAATCATCGGAGTAACTATCGATACCAATGGCAATCGCGCCTTACGTATGGCTTTGCAAACTCGTGAGCAGCATATCAAACGTGAAAAAGCTACTTCAAATATTTGTACCGCTCAAGTTTTACTAGCTGTTATGGCCGGAATGTATGCTGTATTTCATGGTCCAAAAGGATTGCAATATATTGCTAATAAAGTACATGCTTCTGCTGCAACTTTAGCAGATGCTTTGAATAAATTGGGAGTATATCAAACCAATACCGCTTTTTTTGATACCATTTCGGTTAAAGCAGATGCTCAAAGAGTAAAAGACATTGCAGAGAAAAACGAAGTGAATTTCTTTTATGTGAATGAAGATACAATTTCAATTTCTTTAAACGAAACTACATCCAAAAGAGACCTAAATCAAATCATTGCCATTTTTGCAGAAGCTACTGGTAAAGAAAATTTTACTATTTCTGAATTCAATTCTTCTAGTCATTTTCCAAAATCTCTAGAAAGAACTTCATTATTTTTACAACACGAAGTATTTAACAACCATCATTCTGAATCTCAGTTGATGCGTTATATCAAAAAATTAGAACGCAAAGATTTATCTTTAAATCATTCGATGATTTCATTAGGTTCGTGCACCATGAAATTGAATGCTGCTGCTGAAATGCTACCATTATCAATGGCCAACTGGAACAGCATTCATCCATTTGCCCCAATTGAACAAGCGGAAGGATATCAAATAATGCTAAAAAAATTAGAGCATCAATTAAACATTGTTACTGGTTTTGCTGGAACAACATTACAACCAAACTCTGGAGCTCAAGGCGAATATGCCGGCTTAATGGCAATTCGTGCTTATCATTTATCGCGTGGCGATAATCATAGAAATGTATGTTTGATTCCTTCATCCGCACACGGAACTAATCCAGCTTCAGCTGCCATGGCGGGAATGGAAATTATCGTAACCAAAACTATGGAAAACGGTAACATCGATGTAGAAGATTTAAGAGCAAAAGCAATTCAACACGCAGACAACTTATCTGCATTAATGGTAACCTATCCCTCTACACATGGCGTTTTTGAGAGTGCCATTTGTGAAATAACTAAAATAATTCACGATAACGGTGGTCTAGTCTATATGGACGGCGCCAATATGAATGCACAGGTTGGCTTAACCAATCCAGCAACCATTGGTGCTGATGTATGCCACCTAAACTTACATAAAACTTTTGCTATCCCACACGGCGGAGGCGGCCCTGGCGTTGGACCCATTTGTGTTAACGAAAAATTAGTTCCTTTTTTACCAACAAATCCAATAATAAAAGTTGGAGGCGAACAAGCAATAACTGCTATATCAGCGGCACCTTATGGTTCTGCTTTGGTTTGTTTGATTTCTTATGGGTATATCACTATGCTTGGCGCAGAAGGATTAAAAAACGCAACCGAGTTTGCCATTTTAAATGCCAATTATATGAAAGTCCGTTTAGAAGAACATTATCCTATTTTATATATTGGAGAAATGGGACGTGCTGCGCATGAAATGATTTTAGATTGTAGAGCTTTTGAAGAAAATGGTATAAAAGTAACAGACATCGCCAAAAGATTAATGGATTATGGCTTTCATGCGCCAACAGTTTCTTTCCCAGTAGCGGGAACCTTGATGATAGAACCAACAGAATCTGAAGATTTAGGGGAACTAGATCGTTTTTGTGATGCTATGATTGCCATTAGAAAAGAAATTGAAGTTTCAACAAAAGAGGATGTCAATAATATTTTAAGAAATGCTCCGCATACTTTAGCCATGATTACTAGCGATAGTTGGACTTTTCCTTACACTAGAGAAAAAGCAGCATTTCCATTAGACTATATTCATGAAAATAAATTTTGGCCAACAGTACGTCGTGTAGATGAAGCGTATGGCGATAGAAATTTGGTTTGTAGTTGTGCTCCGATTGAGGCCTATATGTAAAATTAAAAGTCGTAACATCTTAAAGTCGAATGTCTTAAAGTCTAAAGCACTTGGCATTCGACTTTTGACTTTATGACCTAAAGACCAAAAAGATGAATGACATTCAAAACCAAGACGACTTATATTTACTGGTAGATGAGTTTTACAAAAAATTGCTTTCAGACGACTCTATAAGTTATATTTTTACCGATGTAGTTAAGATAAAAATAGAAGAACACTTACCTATTTTGGTAACGTTTTGGTCGCAGGCCATTCTTGGAACTGGCGGATATACCAATAATTTAACTCAAATTCATTTGGATATCAATAAAAAAGAATTGTTGACTCCTGAACTATTTAAAATTTGGTTGAATCATTTCAATGTTTCCGTAGATGAAAATTTTAGAGGCGAAAAAGCGGAGCAAATAAAAACACAAGCATTGAATATTGCAACTGTAATGCAAATTAAAATCGCACAAGAAAAAGACAAATAAATGTGATTTTCGTAATATAAGTATTCAATATTAAAAATATTCATAATTTAATCTTGTTTCTTTATATTTTAATAACATTCAATAGCTTTTATTTATAATTTCGCAACGAAATATTTAAAATAATGAATATAAAAATAACAGGATCCGGAAGTTATATCCCAACTGAAATAGTATCCAATAACGATTTTGCACAACATGTTTTTTTGAACGATGACGGCACCCCATTTCCGCATCCGAATGATATAGTCGCCGAAAAATTTCTTGAAATCACTGGAATTTTGGAACGTCGGTACGTCACTGATGATTTGCAAACTTCAGACATTGCTTGTATTGCAGCAAAAAGAGCGATTGAAGCGGCAAAAATCGATCCTGAAACATTAGACTATATTATTTTTGCGCATAACTTTGGTGATGTAAAAAAAGACGCCATTCAAGGAGATATGCTACCAAGTTTAGCCTCAAAAGTAAAATATAATTTAAAGATAAAAAATCCAAAATGCGTAGCGTATGACATGCTTTTTGGTTGCCCGGGTTGGGTAGAAAGTGTCATTCAAGCAAGTGCATTTATTAACGCTGGAATGGCAAAAAAATGTTTGGTTATTGGAGCCGAAACATTGTCAAGAGTAGTAGATCCTCACGATAGAGATTCGATGATTTATTCTGATGGCGCAGGTGCAACAATCATAGAAGCTACCGATGATGATGGTGGAATATTAGCACATGAATCAGCCACTTTTTCTTATGAAGAAGCCAATTATTTATTTTTTGGGAAATCTAACAATCAAAATACTGACCCAGATGTTCGCTATATCAAAATGCATGGCAGAAAGATTTACGAATTTGCTTTAAATAAAGTTCCGCAAGCCATGAAAGATTGTTTAGATAAAAGTGGCGTATCTATTTCCAATCTTAAAAAAATATTGATTCACCAGGCAAACGAAAAAATGGATGAAGCCATTATTAGTCGTTTTTATAAATTATATGGACAGACACCACCTGATGGCATTATGCCAATGAGCATACATAAATTAGGAAATTCAAGTGTAGCAACTGTACCAACTTTATACGACTCACTTGTTAGAGGTCAAATTGAACATCAAAGTCTAAACAAAGGCGATGTTATTATTTTTGCTTCCGTTGGAGCTGGAATGAATGTTAATGCAATCGTATACCAAATGTAATTTTTAACTGTTTATAGTTTTTGGTTTAAGGTTTATAGTTAATTTTGCCTTGATAAGATTACGAATAAAAAACCACAAACTTATTACATGTACGAGAAGACCTATCCTAGCAAACGTTTCAATATAACATTAGCTTTTTTACAAAAACACATCAAAACATCGGAAACCATTTTTGATCTTGGAGTACCCAATCCTTTTTCTAAAATTATGGAAGCTAATGGTTATTCGGTTATCAATACTAATGGAGAAGATTTAGACAAAAACCAAACTGCATTGCAAAAAGAAACGTATGATGTCTTTACAGGTTTTGAGATTTTTGAGCATTTATTAAACCCGTACACTATTTTAGAAAACGTTACATGTGATAAACTACTCATTTCAATTCCATTACGATTATGGTTTTCTCCTGCCTACCGTAGTAAAACGGACCAATGGGACAGACATTATCACGAATTTGAAGATTGGCAATTGGACTGGCTTTTAGAAAAAAATGGCTGGGAAATTATTGACTCTGTAAAGTTTACACATCCAGTAAAGAAATTTGGGCTTCGCCCTTTATTAAGGTATTTCACTCCACGATATTATATGGTTTATGCTGAAAGAGTAAAAAGTTATCAGTAAATAGTGATTAGCCAATGAAATATTATGTTATTATTCCCGCTTACAACGAAGAAAAATTTATTGCCCTAACTTTACAATCGTTGGTCGAGCAAACCGTTTTACCCTCAAAAATTGTGGTGGTGAATGATAATTCTACTGATAGAACAGCTCTAATCGTTAAAGAATTCTCAGTAAAATATTCTTGGATATCTTTGATAAATAAAACTTCAGATGCCATACATCTTCCGGGAAGTAAAGTAATTCAAGCCTTTCAAAAAGGATTAAATTCTTTAGATGAAAACTATGATTTCATTGTAAAAGCGGATGCCGATTTGATTTTCCCAGCCAATTATTTTGAAACCATAATTTCTCATTTCAAATCCGATGAGAAAATCGGAATGGTTGGTGGTTTTGCTTACATCAAAAAAAATGAGGAATGGATCTTAGAAAATCTAACCGATAAAGACCATATTCGCGGTGCTTTTAAAGCGTATCGAAAAGAATGTTTTCAGCAAATTGGAGGATTAAAACCAGCAATGGGCTGGGATACTGTAGATGAATTATTGAGTAAATTTTACCATTGGAAAGTAGTTACCGATAAAACACTTAAAGTAAAACACTTAAAGCCAACAGGAGCTAATTATAACAAAACCTCGCGATACAAGCAAGGTGAAGCTTTTTACACTTTGGGCTACGGTTTTATAATTACAACAATTGCTTCAGCAAAATTAGCGTTGTTGAAAAAGAGACCCTTTTTATTTTTAGATTACATCAAAGGCTTTTGGAAAGCCAAATCGGCAAAAAAACCACTTTTGGTCACTGCAGAACAAGCCCAATTTATACGAAACTATCGTTGGAAAAAGATGAAAGAAAAATTGTTCTAAAGTAAAAACGCATAACTCACAACTTATAACTATTTTTACCAATATTTTTATGCTATGATGCTTATCCGCTATTTATCACAAATAGGAAAATATTTTTTGATGCTGGCTGAAATTTTCAGAAAGCCCACAAAGTGGTCAGTTATGAGAACCTTAATCTTTAAGGAAATCGATGACTTAATTATTGATTCACTTGGTATTGTAGCTTTTATTTCATTTTTCGTTGGAGGCGTTGTGGCTATTCAAACTGCATTGAACCTAACCAATCCGTTAATTCCAAAATACCTTATCGGTTTTGCAACAAGACAATCAATTATATTAGAATTTGCCCCTACTTTTATTTCTATAATTATGGCAGGTAAAATGGGATCATTTATTACTTCTAGTATCGGAACTATGCGCGTTACTGAGCAAATTGATGCCTTAGAAGTTATGGGAGTAAATTCTTTGAATTATTTAGTTTTTCCAAAAATAGTTGCACTACTACTCTATCCATTTGTGATTGGAATTGCGATGTTTTTGGGAATATCTGGTGGTTTTATCGCCAGTGTTTATGGAGGTTTTGGAAACAGCACTGATTTTATTAGTGGTCTTCAAATGGAATTTATTCCATTTCATATCACTTATGCCTTTATCAAAACTTTTATGTTTGCTTTGATATTAGCAACAATTCCTTCCTTCCATGGTTATTATATGAAAGGCGGTGCACTCGAAGTTGGAAAAGCGAGTACTGTATCCTTTGTTTGGACATCCGTGACAATCATTTTAATGAATTATATATTAACGCAATTACTTTTAACCTGATGATAGAAGTAAAAAATGTGGAAAAATCATTTGGCGATGCCAAAGTTTTAAAAGGAATCTCAACTACTTTTGAAACCGGCAAAACCAATCTTATTATTGGCCAAAGTGGTTCCGGAAAGACTGTTTTATTAAAAAGTTTACTCGGAATTCATACACCAGAAAAAGGAACCATCGCTTTTGATGGTAGAATTTACACCAAGCTCACCGATGCTGAAAAAAGAGAATTGCGTACCGAAATCGGAATGGTTTTTCAAGGAAGTGCCTTATTTGACAGTATGACCGTTGAAGAAAATGTGGGTTTCCCTTTAAAAATGTTTTCAGAAAAATCTGAAGAAGAAATAAGAGAACGCGCCAATTTTGTAATTAATAGGGTTAATTTACAAAACGCTAATTTAAAAAAACCATCAGAACTTTCCGGTGGGATGCAAAAACGAGTGGCTATTGCCCGTGCTATTGTAAATAATCCCAAATACCTTTTTTGCGACGAACCCAACTCAGGTTTAGATCCAAAAACAGCAACGATTATTGATAATTTGATACATGAAATCACGGTAGAATATAATATTACAACCGTAGTCAATACCCATGACATGAACTCCGTAATGGAAATTGGCGAAAAAATTGTTTTTTTAAAAGAAGGAATATTGGCTTGGGAAGGTAGTAAAAAAGAGATTTTTAAAACCGATAATGAAGCTGTAGTCGATTTTGTTTACTCATCAGAACTATTCAAAAAAATTAGGAAAGCGCAGAATAAAGAGTTATAAAAAAGGAGCAATTGCTCCTTTTTATTTTATAATTCATTTGCCAATGCGGTAATTCGTTTGATATCTTGTTCTTTACTTTTGGGATAAATTAACAAAACGCCTTCTTTATCAACGATTATATAATCGTGTAAACCATCAATAACAATTATTTTATTAGCATCGGAACGCACAATATTATTTGAAGCATTTTCCATGACCACTTTAGCATTGATAATTCCATTGTTGTTTTCGTCTTTTTCTAATTTCTCATGCAGTTGTCCCCAAGTGCCTAAATCATTCCAATCAAAAGTGGCTGGTAAAACATAAACATTAGTTGCTTTTTCCATCACCGCATAATCAATCGAAACATTTTCTGCATTAGCATAATTATCTTCAATGAATTGTTTTTCATTAGAAGTATTATAAGTTTCTATCCCTTTTTGAAATAAGGCATTCATTTGCGGTTGAAACTTCTCAAATGCTTCCGTTATTGATTGCACACTCCAAATAAAAATCCCCCCATTCCAAAGGAAATTCCCAGCTTCTAAAAAAGCTTTAGCGGTTTCATAATCGGGTTTTTCTCTGAACTGATTTACTTTTTTTATCGGATTTATAGCTAGCTTATCAAATTCGATATAACCAAATCCAGTGTTTGGAAACGTGGGCTGGATACCTAAGGTCATCAAGGCATTTTCTTTTTGACAAAAATCAAAGCACTGTTGTAAATTTCTAGAAAACTCAGCTTCATCTTCAATCCAGTGATCGCTTGGCGCCACGACCATAACAGCATCTGGATTTTGCTTTTGAATCTTTAACGATGCATATAAAATGCAAGGTGCTGTATTTCGCATAGCAGGTTCTAAAAGGACTTGCTCTTGTTTTACCATTGGCAATTGTTCTAAAACCAAATCATTATACCGTTCGTTGGTTAAAATCAAAATGTTTTCCGTTGGAATTAATTTTGATAATCTACTGAATGTTTTTTGTATCAAAGTATCACCAGATCCTAACATATCGTGAAACTGCTTCGGAAAATCTGAAGTGCTCACTGGCCAAAATCTTGAACCAACTCCACCAGCCATTAAAATGGCATAATAATTTTTATTCATTTTTGCTGAATTTAGTTCAGTATCTTTTTTTACTAATAAGAGAATATATTTATTAGTGATGCAAATATATTTATAATAAAATAGGAAATAATCATTGTGATGAGATTTCTCTCCCGTCCCAAAAGACGAGACGAAATGACAAAATAATTAACCTGGTAAAATTTCCACCTCAGCGTTGGCATTAAACAAATACAATCTTCCCGTTTTTACTTCGAGGCATTCGTAGCGCTTAACCCGCAATCCTTTCTTTTGAAAAATTCTACCGTTTTTTATTCGGAATAAACTTCCACTTGGTACTTCGTGAATGAAATGAACATCGGGTTTTCGTTCGTCAAACTGTTTTAGGGCAAAAGCCAAACGAGCATCAGTATCACTACTAGCCGATGGATTTCGAAAATGATTCGCCACTAAGGGCAATACCGAATGCGGAAAAATCTCTGGGCGTATATAAGGAACCATCAATCGTTGAAAAGTAAGTTTCCATTCGTTACCATGGGGTTTTATGAAGCGACCGAATTTTTCATAAGCAACCAAATGGGCTATCTCATGAACTAGAGTAATCAAAAAACGATATTTATTGAGATTAGCATTCACTGTAATTTCATGCTTTCCTCCTACTGCTCTGCGATAATCGCCATGACGGGTTTGTCGTTCGTTGACGATTTTAAGATGCACATTATTCTCCTTGATTAATTCAAAACAAGAATGAACAGAATGCTCAGGCAAGTATTTTGATAAAACTTCGCTCAATGAATTACGGCGTTGATGATGAAACCTGAATTATTTTTCCGTTGTGATATTGGTTTCCTGTTAAGGCAAAATTGAAAATATAATCAGCCATTGCAGCCGCAGAAATTGGAGCATCATATCCTGGAAAAGCTTCTTGTAACATTTCGGTATTTACAGCTCCAAGTGCCAATACATTGAAAGCGATTTCTTGCTCTTTGTATTCTTCGGCTAACAATTCAGACAATGTGATTACGGCACCTTTACTGGAACTATAGGCCGAAAGACCCGCGAATTTCATACTCCCTTGAATGCCACCCATCGAACTTATAGAAACTACATGACTTCCTTTTTGCATATAGGGCAAACAAATTCGAGTAAGATTCGCTACTCCAAATACGTTTACTTTGTATACATTTTCAAAGTCAATTTGACTTGTTTGAGCAAAGGGTTTATTGATCAAACTTCCTGCGTTATGAATGATAATATCTACTCGTTTCCATGTTTGTGAAATAAAATTTTCAATGGCAACTAGTTCGTTTTCTTTGGATAAATCAACAGAAAGACAGGTAATATTTTGGTTTGCTTGTAACCCTTTTGCCGTTTTACGCGAAATAGCTAAAACATGATGCCCTGCATTTGCAAACTGTAAAGCCAATTCGTAGCCAATGCCACGAGAGGTTCCGGTAATGATGATGTTTTTCATTATTTTTTTTAATGATACAAAGATACTAAAAGTGACGTAATGAAATTAATGAAAGTACTTTCTATAAAATTTGTATCCTTGAAAAATCCCTAATCCTAAGAAGACTGTTGGAATAATAAACTTCATCAAGTATTTCGAAAGAAAATCAACATTAGAAGCAAAATAGTTAAGGGAAAGGATTAGCATTAACATTCCACTAAAGGTTCCAGCAATAGTTCCCAAAACATAAAAGTATTTTCTAGATTTAGAAACTTCAATATAGCTACCATTTAACAAATATAAATTCCAGCCCGTCCAAAACGGAATTTGAACAAAATTAAGACCACTAAAAAATAATCCGACAAAGAAATAATTTTGAGATACATTCGAGAATACAGTTCTATTACTACTTACAGAATTGGCGCTAAAATAAAAGACCGCTGACAAAACAATCATAAACAAGACTGAAAAACCTTCGATGTATTTCGTTAATCTTTTATTCTCAGCTAATTTTTTAGCAAAAATCAAGGTGAAAAAAATTACAAAAAATTCAACAATAACTACACCCAGCAAATAAAATACGGTTGAAATCAATCCTTTTTGAGCATAAATATCAAAGCCAACCACATTCAAATATCCCAAAGGAATAGAACCAATAAAACTAACTAGAAAACCAACGAATATGTTCTTGATGTTTTGCATTAAAAATTAACAATCTTATTACTTTGTTCCAAATGCAATCGATACTGCTCCATACCTTCTTTATGTGTCAAATACGGAAATCCCCGTTTGTGATTTGCCACACTAATTTTGAACATATAACGGATATGCCGCGCCAATTCCTTCCAAGCAAAAAACAACGAATGTTTTGGGTCATAAATATGGGTTGGTTCACTAGCAGCACCGTTTAATTCTACTATCATAAAGTTTTTACCTTGCTCTAACTCTTCCCAAGTATTGTACATTAAGTCCATTCTGCCAAAATAAAACTCGTCAATTTGCAGACATATTTCGTCAATAACCTTGGTCAATTGAGGAGAAATTAAATGACTATAATCTAGAAATTTGGCACCTCGGGCATGATTGCCATATGGAACTAAATTTCTTTTTTTGCCTTTATCTAAGATGGTTTTAAGCTGATTGCCATATTCTTTTTCGAGTGCTTTTAGTTGAAATTCGTAACGTGGATTGGCTTTTAATAATTCCTCAATAGTTGAGCAACCATCACCTTCAACAATTAAAAACTCTTTGGCAACAATTCCCGTAAGTTGCCCATGCTTTTCATGCGGAAAGCGGACATAAAAAATACCCACTTCATTTTCAAACGGAATCAAATCTTGAATCAAATAATCAAAATTGGCTTTGTTATGATACGATTCTAATTCGGCTAAATTGGTCACTTTTTTTACTGCCGAACCTCGTAAACCAATGTCGGGTTTTACGATAAAAGGAAAGTTGATTTTAGAATTTTCAAGTAAGACTTCAACTTCTTTAAAAGGTAATTTTTCTGTTACGAATTTGGTTTTCGGATAAAACTGTTGTGGCATTAAATCATAAATTTCTTTTTTACTATCCATTACAAATCCACCGTTTTTTATGGTTGGGTTTGCTGCATTGAAAAAGAAAATCGTTCTTACTTTCAGCGCATAATAGGCCCATAAAAAGTAAATTGGAATATAGACAATTTGAAATGGCCAATATTCCCAATGAAAAAGTTTGTGAAAAAATAGTTTCAAGAGTTCGTGTTTTAAATCACAAAAAAAGTGTTGTTATATTCTTGTTTGTTGAGCAAATCGAAATACTTCATTTCCAATCGGTTTTGCTCTATTATGGTTTGTGTGATGCTCAGCGTTTTTAAAACATCATTTCGATTAATGACCAAACCGTGTTCTTTATTTTCTTCTTCGGTATAACGATGAAAGTTAAACAACTCTTCTTCATTAACTTCAGGTTTAATATCAAGAAAAGTATAAAACCATTGGGCTCTTTTTTTTCTAATTTCTTCTGAATATAATGTGGCTGAAGACCAAATATAGGATTTTGTTGCGTCTAGTGATGTTATTTCTTTTTCAATTTGATTCCAACGTAATTGATAAAGTTTTTGATTCTCAAATAAGACAATGGTAAATGGCTCTATATCGTTTAAATCTATTTCTTTCCATAATTCGATGGGCGACAAACTGCTTATCAATTCCAATAAAATTAGTCCACGACTTTTTCTATAATTATCCTTTACAATATGTTTTTCTTCGGCTCCATTGAGTAATACCATAACATTAGAATATTCATCGGCGGCATACCAAGTTCCTCCCGCTTTTTTATCTTTTGGAAAGAGGATTTTTTTATTATTAATCAAATAATTTTTTGGTTCAATAGCATTAGGCCGAATGATTTTTTCATCTCTATTGGAAGTGATAATTATTTTGCCATTGGCATTGACAAAACTTACTGTGCACATTGTTTTCTGTATTCGATGGTAGAACGAGCCACTCCAAAATCTTCATCAACTGAAATAGTATTAAATTGAATGATTGCCACTTTAATTAATGCCTGATGGTGAATACAATGTTCAAGATTATATAACAATTCACGATGATAATTAGAAGCAATCAATAGTTCTTCTCCGTCAATTATTTGTTGTAATTGAAGAGTTTTGTTTGGTTTTTCAAGTTGATCAAGTATTGTATTGATGGCAGAATTTGCGGCAGCCGTATCGGTTTGAATCTTAAAATCTCTTTTACGATTATCGTAATTGACAATACCCGATTCGTACTGATTATTCAGACATTGAAACATTTCTATAATATGACGAGAATGTTCACCAATAGTAGCATTACTCAATCCTTCGCATGGGCGACAATATTCTTCTGTAGAAAGCTGACTTATTAGTTGGCTTAACTCATTTAATGTTTTTTGGATAGAGATAATTATCATAGCATTAAATTAAAATTTTAAACGTAATAAATCGGGGATTTTATGTTTTTGATTATAAACTAAAATCAAGCAACAAATTAAAGTAATAATTGCTAAACTAAATAATGTTCCGCCATCATCTTTTACCACAATTCCTAACACAAAGAGATGAGAAAATAAAGCTCCTGCCATAGTTCCTAATCCTAGAAGCGCTCCAATTAAAGTAGTTCTTGGTATTAATATCAATATTGAAGCAATTAGCTCTACTATTCCAGAACCAATTCTACCCAATGGCTCAATGCCTAGGGTTTGAAAAATATAGACACTTTCTTCAGCGCCAGTGAATTTAAAAAATAAGGTTTGTACTAGAATTATAACCGCAGTTAGTTTAACAATCCAAATAAAAATAGGGTTTTTCATTTTTTTAAAATTTATGATTAGTTGATAAATTTTTTCCAGTTAGCGTCTGCTTTTTTCTTTAAGTTCACTTCGTCTTTATTCCATGATTTCAAGGTATTATTGAAGTATGCATTGTAATACAAGTTCAATTTTCCATCTACGATTTTAAAAGTTTCTGGGTCAACTTCTACTTTCTCGCCATTGGCTCCCATGGCATAAGCACACCATCCACCATATTGTGGTTCGTAACTAATTGGATTTTTAAGAAAAGCATCTTTGTTGGCTTGTGATGAAAAATTATAAATAACTCCTTCATAGGTTGAAGTGAATGCTGACTTTCCTTTTACGGCTTTCTTTTGTGTAAAATAAGCCACAGGATCATAACCTTGAATGGCTACTTTATTTTCTAGATTAAACTCTTTGGTTCTTTTTGCTGCAGTTTGGGCAAATGATGTTGCAGATATTACTGCAAGGAATAGAATTACAATTTGGTTTTTCATTATATTTAATTTTAGTTTATCAAGTTTAACAAAACAAAAGTATATTAAGTAAAAAAAGAAAAGTGTCAGATAGTTTACATTTAAAACAAAATAAAACTAAAACTTCGAAATATCCTCAATAATGATTTCTTTTCTGCCGTAATACATCACACCCTTTTCTTCTAATTCGTTTAGCAAAGAAGTTGCTGTTTGTCTTGAAGTGCAAATAATTTGAGCTATATCCGTTTGAGTGAGATAATTTTCTATAACTATTCTGTTTTCAATTTGCTTTCCTTCTCGTTCAGCCCACTCTTTTATAAAACTAACTAATCGTGTTTTTGCATCTTTAGAAATCAAATTAGCATAATTATTTTTGATGCGTTTCATCTTCATGCCAACAAATTTTGTATAAGACAATGCTAAACTAGGATTTTGAAGTAATAAATTTTCAAAATCAGAAAGCAAAAAACTACATATAATAACTTCATCCGTTAAAGCTTTAGCATATTCATTAGAATTTTTGTCACTATCGAGTTCCAACTCACCAAATAAATCACCTTTTTGAATGATATCTTTAACAGATTCATTACCCTCTTCATCAATAGAGACAATTTTGATATTGCCTTTTTTTAGAAAAAAAATCCGAGGTACATCCGAAGAAGAAAAATAAATCACGTCTCCCTTATTCCCTTTTTTGAAGCCAGTAATAATGCACAACTGTTTAATTTGTGCCATGCTTAAAGTTCTAAAGAGTTTATGATCTTTAAGATACCAATACTTTAGTTCTTCATACATGGTTTTCGTCTTTTGGGTAAATATAGAAAAAATACAAATTAAAAACCCTTTTCAATCTTCATTGAAAAGGGTTTTCGATTTCGTTGCTTTATGTTTTAAGAAACCAAACCTCTAGAGATTACAATTCTTTGTATTTCAGAAGTTCCTTCATAAATCTGTGTGATTTTTGAGTCACGCATCATACGTTCTACATGGTATTCGGCAACATAACCGTTTCCTCCGTGAATTTGTACTGCCTCATTGGCTACTTCTAAAGCAATTTCAGAAGCATATAATTTTGCCATAGCTCCAGAATGTGCAATGTCTTTTCCTTCATCCTTTTCACAAGCGGCTTTCATGACTAACAATTTAGCCGCTGTTATTTTTACATACATATCGGCCAATTTGAAAGCAATGGCTTGATGATTGAAAATTTCTTTTCCAAAAGCTTTTCTTTCGTGTGAATATTTCAATGCTAATTCGTAGGCACCCGTTGCAATACCTAATGCTTGAGATGCAATTCCAATTCTTCCACCGTTTAATACATTCATGGCAAATGAAAACCCAAAACCATCTTCTCCTATTCTATTTTCTTTTGGAACTATCACATCGGTAAACATCAGCGAATGCGTGTCGCTTCCTCTAATTCCCATTTTCTTTTCTTTAGGTCCAATTTCAAAACCAGCCCAACCTTTTTCAACAATAAAAGCATTGATTCCTTTGTGCTTTTTCTCGACATCGGTTTGCGCAATTACTAAATAAGTAGAAGCCGTTGCACCATTGGTAATCCAGTTTTTGGTTCCGTTTAAAAGGTAATGATCACCTTTATCTATTGCGGTTGTTTTTTGCGAAGTAGCATCACTTCCGGCTTCTGGCTCTGATAAGCAAAAAGCTCCAATCACTTCACCTTTTGCTAATGGCACTAAATATTTCATTTTTTGTTCCTCAGAACAATATTTTTCCATACCAGCACAAACTAATGAATTGTTAACTGACATGATAACCGCAGCCGAAGCATCTACTTTGGCAATTTCGGTCATGGCCAAAACATAAGAAACACTGTCTAAACCTGAACCACCATATTTAGGATCAACCATCATTCCCATAAAACCTAGTTCGGCCATCATTTTGACTTGCTCGGTAGGGAATTTTGAATGTTCGTCTCTTTCAATTACGCCAGGCAACAATTCGGCTTGAGCAAAATCTCTAGCGGCTTGTTGTATCATTAAATGCTCTTCGGTTAAATTAAAATCCATAAATAGTTACGATTATGTTGGTTGTTTCTTTATTTTTGGTGAGCAAAAATAGTATATAAAACTCAAAATTTCAAACGATTTCGTAAATTTAGATAATGTTTAAAGAATCCTATAATGTAATTGGTGTAATGTCGGGGACTTCATTAGATGGCGTTGATTTAGCACATATACATTTCAGTATCCTAGAAGGGAATTGGCAATTCGAAATTCTTGAAACTGAAACACAATCCTATGACAAAGATTGGTTGAACAAACTTAAAATTGCTGTTGATTTTTCGGATACCAAATTGAAGCAATTGAATCAGGATTACACCCTACTTTTAGGTACTATTATCAAGTCATTCATTGAAAAACATCAATTACAAAACCTTGATGCTATTTGTAGTCACGGACATACAATTTTGCACCAACCTCAAAACGGATTGACACTTCAAATTGGCAACCTTCCTCAAATTGCTACCATTATAGGCAAAACTGTTGTTTGTGATTTTCGGGTTCAAGATGTTCAATTAGGCGGACAAGGCGCACCTTTGGTTCCAATTGGAGACCGGATACTTTTTTCAGAATATGATTTTTGTTTGAATTTAGGTGGTTTTTCTAATGTTTCGTTTGAGCATGAAGGGAAACGTATTGCTTTTGATATTTCACCGGTGAATACGGTTTTGAATTTTTATGCCAATCAACTTGACTTGGAATATGATGACAGAGGCAAAATTTCAAAAAATGGAAAACTAAATTTAGATTTATTGGCTGATTTAAACGCATTGGAATATTATTCAAAACCGTTTCCAAAATCGTTGGGAGTTGAGTTTGTTAAAACCATTGTTTTGCCCTTGATTGAAAAATACAATATACCAATCCAAGACAAAATGCATACGTTTACCGAACATATCGCTTTGCAAATTTCTTTAGCATTGCCAATGAAGCACGGAAAACTTTTAGCAACTGGTGGCGGTACTTATAATGATTTTTTGATGGAACGAATGCTGTTTCATTTACCGCAACTTGAAATAATCATTCCCGACAAAAAAACTATTGAGTTCAAAGAAGCATTGATTTTTGGATTGCTTGGTGTTTTAAAACTTAGAAATGAAATGAATGTTCTCTCCAGTGTTACTGGTGCAAAAAACGATCATTCAAGTGGTGTAATTTATAGCTAATTCATTCTATATAGCAGTCCAGAAGTAAAAACAAAATTAGGATTTAAACTATTTTCTGAACTACTATTAATGGGTTCGAAATCATGCTGTAAAAAATTAACATCTCTACGCAAGGTAACACCTGGCTTTACTTCTATCCATAACTTTTTGCCTAGTTTTATTTGAGTAAAAGCAAAAAAGTTAGCATTTAACAGTTGTAATCTCTGATAGGAATCATCCTCTACCTCAAAAATAGATGAATTTAAAGTAACATTTAATCCATAGTAAAATTTAGGATTATTTCTAATTAATAGCAAAACAGAGTTAGGAAGCGTTGCGTTAAATTTAAGCTTTTGAGTTTCATAATTAAATATAAAAAAAGGCAATATCACATTTTTTCCAAAATCATTATTATAATTAATCCCAGCAGCCCATCGAATCGATTTATGGGTTTGAGATTGTCTCATATAACCAAATGAAAAAGCAGTATAAAGCGCATCATTTGATAATGTTGCTCCTATTTCGTTTCTGAAATTAATTCTGGCATTTCCGATAATAAAATTTTTAGCGTTTTTAGTATAAACAAAAGAGCTTACATAGGAAACGTCATAAAGATTTTGACTCGTTATTTCATCCAAAAGAACTGTTTTGAGTGAAAAGGAATTATCCCAGCGGATTTTTTTGGCTAAAGTCTTGCTTTTTAAATGATATAGAAAATCGAAGTTAGATTGCTCAATACTATTTAATCCATCCGATGAAGATGGTGAATAATAAGAGTAAAATAAAGTGGCTCTATTTTCTACCTGAGAAAACAATCTGAGGGAATATACCAGCAATAAAAGGGAAAATGCTATTTTTGTTTTCATAGATGTTTACCGAAAATCAAATATAATTAAATTAAAATTTATTTTCAAAATGGAAAAAATCAAGAATTTGAAACCCGTTTATTTGTATATAATCGCTGGGATTTTATCTATTGCATCTAGTTCTATGGAGAGGAATACTACTATTCATTATATCTTTTTAGTATCTGCTTTAGTATTTTTTATCTGGGCGATTGCAAAATATTTCAGTAAATCAAATTAAAGAATGATGTTTTCCTTAATTGTTCCGAGCTATATCTTCAATAATAATATGACCGCAAGAAGAGTTGGGGTCAAAAGACCAATTTAATTTTATTGGAATTGGAAAAACAGCATCAATCAAATCAAGTCCCAAACTTTCCGGAATTTCAACAGCTTGAAAATTTTCAGCTCTACCTTCTATTTTTATAATCCAATTTCCACAACAGGCACATAAAGCGGCATCTTGTCCAATCATTTGACCTGTATCTTCATAGGAAATAGCGTTATCATTAGTACAACTATTCAAACAAAACAGTAATAAAAATAAATACAAAGTGTAGAATAATTTTTTCATTTTATTATTGTTTAATGTCTTTCAGATGAACAAATATAAGTAAGGTTGCATTATGTTCTCAAAGAGCATTTCGAAAACTACAATCTTTAATGTCAAAATGATATATTTGCACCACTATCACTAGAAACGAATTCTAATCTAATTAAACAAAGCGATATATACTTATCAGAATGAAGGAATTATTAAAAAAATTCGAAAATAAACAACCCGAAATAGTATTCAATTGGAAAGACTCAGAAACAGATGCCGAAGGTTGGACAGTCATCAATAGTCTGCGTGGAGGTGCTGCTGGAGGTGGAACCCGAATGAGAAAAGGATTGGATATGAATGAAGTACTTTCGTTAGCCAAAACTATGGAAGTGAAATTTTCGGTTTCTGGACCTGCTATTGGAGGTGCTAAATCGGGCATCAATTTTGACCCCAATGATCCAAGAAAAAAAGGAGTTTTACAACGTTGGTATAAAGCGGTTTCTCCTTTATTAAAAAGTTATTACGGAACCGGCGGCGATTTAAATGTAGACGAAATTCATGAGGTAATTCCGTTTACAGAAGAGTGTGGGGTTTGGCATCCACAAGAAGGTGTATTCAATGGGCATTTCAAACCAACCGAAGCTGATAAAATCAATAGAATTGGGCAATTGCGTCAAGGCGTAATCAAAGTAATTGAAAACCCAAAATTTTCACCTGATGTATTGCGCAAATATACGGTTGCCGATATGATTACTGGATATGGTGTAGCTGAAGCAGTGCGCCATTATTATCATATTTATGGAGGCGATGTTATCGGAAAAAAAGCCATCGTTCAAGGATTTGGAAATGTTGGTTCAGCGGCAGCTTTTTATCTTGCGGAAATGGGTGCGAACATAGTTGGTATTATTGATCGTGATGGTGGAATTATTAATGAAGAAGGATTCACTTTTGAAGAAATCAAAAGGTTATTCTTGAACAAAGACGGCAACAAATTAGTAGCTCAAAATATGATTCCATTTGAAGAAATCAATAAAAAAATATGGACTTTAGGAGCCGATATTTTTGCCCCATGCGCGGCTTCAAGATTGGTAACTAAAGAGCAAATAGATAACTTAATTCAACATGGTCTAGAAGTGATTTCTTGTGGTGCAAATGTGCCTTTTGCCGATAAAGAAATATTCTTTGGTAGCATTATGGAAGAAACAGATAGCAAAGTAAGTTTGATACCCGATTTTATTTCTAACTGTGGAATGGCGAGAGTTTTTGCCTATTTTATGGAGAAAAAGGTTCAAATGACCGACGAAGCTATTTTTTATGATATTTCTGAAACTATAAAAAAAGCTCTGGAAAAAGCTAATAATTTAAATTCTGATAAAAAGAACATTAGTGCAACCGCTTTTGAAATAGCACTTAAACAATTAGTGCAGTAAAAATAAGACTCAAACTTGCACAATAAATTGTATTTTTAAACGTTTTATTATTATTAACAAACGTATATATCATTATGAGCTTAGAATTATCAAATGATGACAAAAAATCGTTAGCCATAACAACAATTGTATATGCATTGTTATTGCTTCTACTTTTCATATTGCGTTTTTGGCCTCCGGCCGATATGAAAATTATGGGCGGCGGTGGCGGTGGCGGTATCGAAATGAATTTTGGCGATAGTGATTTTGGTATGGGAGACAACTTTAAAAGCGAAGTGTTAAACGTAAAAGACCAAGCCAAAGTTACTCCTACAACTACTTCTCCTGAGGACGACATAATTTCAGATGATAATTCAGAAGACGTTAATGCCATAATTCCTAAAAAAGAGATAAAAAAAACACCTACTCCTGTTATACCTAAAAAAGATATAAAACCCGTAGTTGAAAAACCAAAAGTTTCTAAAAATGCCAACGATGCTTTATCCAGTATTTTGGGCAATAAAGGTGGCGATGGAAATGATTCTAAAAGCGGAAATAAAGGAAATGCGAACGGAAATCTTAACTCAAGTGGCTATTATGGAAACGGAAGCGGAAACGGAACAGGTGGTGGAAATGGAACCGGAAACGGGACTGGAAATGGCAGTGGTACCGGACCCGGAAATGGTAGCGGTAGCGGAGGTGGTTCGGGATATTCCTTAGGAAACCGAAAAGCATTAAATAAACCTCAACCTGAATATACTTGCCAAGAGCAAGGTAGAGTTGCTGTTCAGGTTACGGTTGATAGAAATGGAAATACAATTAGTGTAACGGCTGGAGTACAAGGCACGACCAATACCGCAAAATGTTTGTTAGATCAAGCAAAAATTGCTGCTCAGAATACCAAATGGCAAGCAGACGGTAATGCACCTGAAAAGCAAGTTGGGAAAATAATCTACACGTTCAGCTTAAACTAATATGAAGTTTTTATTGACAGGTTTTTTGATGTCACTTTGTGTGTCAAGTTTTGCACAACTTAAAATCAAACTCTACAACGAAAAAATTGACAATAGCTTCAACCTGTTGGTTGATAATGATGAATTTTGTCCTGTTTCAATAAAAATTAATCTCGAATTAACCAACATGTCTTCCTCAAATGGAAATAATAAGATATTTGTTGTTCCAGCTAAAACAAAAGGTTTTTTCATTTCTAAAATTCAAGCCATAAAACCAAATGGCGGTGGTGGATTTAACACAAAATCACAGGCAAATTATGGCGATGCTACAATAACTCAACCATTAGATTACAATTATTCACTACCTTTTCAGAAAGGAAAATCTTTTATGATTGATCAAGGTTATAACGGAACTTTTTCGCATCAAAATGAGAACTCATTAGACTTTACTATGCCAATAGGCACTGAAATAACGGCAGCTCGGGATGGAGTTGTAGTAAAAGTGGTTGAAAACAATGATCAAAGTTGTGCAGACAAAAGTTGCGCTTCATTCAATAATTATATTTTAATTTATCACAACGATGGTACTTTTTCACAATACGTTCATCTCAAAAAAGAGGGTGCTCTAGTTCAAGAAGGAGATCAAATTAAAGAAAAAGATGTAATTGGTTATAGTGGCAATACGGGTTGGGCGAACGGTCCTCATTTGCATTTTATGGTTTTCATTCAGCAAATAGAAAAGCAGGTAAGTTTGAGGACAAAGTTCAAAATTAATGATGGTACCAAATCAGAAATTCTGAAAGCAAAACAAGAATACACTCGAAATTATTAAATAAAAAATCCCAATTTAAATTGGGATTTTACTATTGATTCTATTACCAGTTTTCAGCTTTCTTCTTTTTATCCATAAAAGCAATCAAACTTTTATTCAAATCATTGAAAAGTGACTCGTAAGCTGCTGGCACATCATCTTTGTATTTTTTTAAACTCCCGTCTTTATCATAATACTCTGAAAAATCATCCAGATTATGAGCCGTAATTGTAGTGGCATTATTCGGTTTTTCGCTTAAACTAAGTGCGTCAAATTTAAATTTTCCGTCTTTAAATGTGATTTCAATGGTAAATATTCCTGTAGTACAAACATTTGTCCCTCCGGCCTTGCTACAAAGAAAATTCTCTTTGTTTCCTTGAATCGTCAAACTTTCATTTTCGGAAGATGATGTTATAGTATATCCTTTCTTGCTATTTTCATTTACCCATGCTAAAGCTCTTTTATAGTTGTCTTTTGCAGAGCCGTCATAATTTGTTACAATAAAGTCAGTTAATCCTGCTTTAGAAAACTTAAATTCGGTCTCTTGTGCAAAAGTTGCTATTGTAATAAATGTCATCAACACGAACGCTTTCAGTTTCATTTTATAAAGATTTTATATTAATTTAATTTGGACTTGTAGCTATCACAAACTTAAGTTTGTTTTTGACTCCTATTTGCAATACATCTACTAAATCTTGTACTTGCAATGTCGCTGGAATTCTAATGACTACGGTTTGTTGTTTTGCAGGATCCATTTTGGATAACAATTTATCTTCTAACTGTCCAAAGTCTACTTCTTCTTTATCCACAAAAAAACGTTTTTCATCTGTAATAGACAAAGTAATTAATTGCTTGTTTGTTTTTTCATTGGTTTTAGATTTTGGCAATGTCATTCGAATTACATTTGGATTTGCCAAAGTCGAAATGATTAAGAAAAACAACAACAAGAAAAACATAATGTCGCTTAATGAAGAGGTAGCGACTTCTGCATGAAATCTTTTATTTCGCTTTATTGCCATGATTTGGTCTTTGAATGATATTTACAAATTCTAATACTTGTTTTTGTATATCTAATGAGAATGCATCTATTTTCCCGTTGAATAGGTGGTAAGCACTATAAGCTATAATTCCTACTATCAATCCGGCACCACTACTAATCATTTTTTCATACAATCCGCCAGAAATATTTCCAATACTAATATCTTCTGTCACAGATATACTATAAAATATTTTAATTACTCCCGAAATCGTACCAATAAAACCAAGTGTTGGAGCAATACCCGCAATCAGTCCAAGTTGTCCTAATTTTTTTTCCATATAGCCAATTTCGATATTGGCAGCACGCTCCATATTAGATTCTATTTCATTAATATGTCTTCCAATTGTTAACACACCTTCTTTAATTATTGTGCCTTGTGCATTTCCACTCCTTTCAGCCGAATTAACCGCCATTTCGATATTGGCATTAATTAAATGATTTCGTATATCTTTCATTAAATGTTTGTCCATTTTTGCTGCTTTATGTATGTATAAATAGCGTTCAAAAATTACATAAAGAGTATAGAACAATAAAATAGCAATGGGTATTAAGAACAAACCACCTTTAAAAATAAATTCTAACACAGAAACTTCATTGGTTAAAGCATCATTGGCTTTTTCTATAGTCGGAATCGCTTGAGCTAAAGTATCGGCTTGTAACTGCAAAAATGTACTAATCATATTTATTTAATTTTTTTCTATTAATTCTGAAAATAATTTCAATTTTGTACTTCTAGAATACGCATGACAATATAAACGAAAAAAAGTTTACTAAAGTATATAGCTGCTCAAAAATTTTCCTAAAATTATGAACTATCCGGAAACGTTAAAATGGATGTTTAACCAATTGCCCATGTATCAAACACAAGGTGCAACTGCCTACAGAAAAGATATAACCAATACCGTTTTATTATCCAATCATTTAGGTAACCCAGAGAAAAATTTAAAATGTATACACGTGGCAGGAACCAATGGTAAAGGATCAACATCGCATCTTTTAGCTTCGGTTTTACAAGAAGCAGGTTATAACGTTGGCTTGTATACATCACCCCATTTAAAAGATTATCGAGAACGAATTGTCATTAACGGGAAACCGATACCGGAGCAATACGTTTGTAATTTTATAAACAAAAACAAAGCGTTTTTTGAAACACATGAATTAAGTTTTTTTGAAATGAGTGTTGGTTTGGCATTTGAGTATTTTGTGAAACAAAAAACAGATATCAATATTATTGAAGTGGGAATGGGAGGAAGATTAGATTCGACTAATATAATTACTCCAATAGTATCGGTTATCACAAATATCGGATTAGATCATACACAATTTTTAGGAGATACTTTAGAAGCAATAGCGTATGAAAAAGCCGGAATTATTAAATCCAATATCCCTATAATTATTGGAGAATATACGACTGAAACAGAATCTGTTTTTTTAACTAAAGCAAAAGAGATGCACTCTGAAATCTATTTTGCCTCCGATTTGATTCAAGAAACTTATCCTTCGGCTTTGCTGGGCGATTATCAGGTTCAAAATAAAAAAACGGTATTGCAAACCCTAAAAGTAGTCAATACTAAAAAGTTGCTAATCGTTCCTGAAGAAGCTATTATAAAAGGATTTTTGAATGTAATTAAAAATACAGGGCTTCAAGGAAGATGGCAACAACTGGGTTCAAATCCAAAAATTATTTGTGATACGGCACATAATGCTCACGGGTTAAAAATTGTTATGAACCAAATAAAAAATGAAATTTATGATCAATTACATATAGTTTTAGGATTAGTAAATGACAAAAATCTAGACGAAATTCTACCTATATTTCCCAAAAATGCCATTTATTATTTCTGTAAGCCAAATATTCCTCGAGGATTAGATCCTGTAATTTTAAAAGAAAAAGCAATGACTTATTCTCTTTGCGGAGAAACATATATTTCAGTATCAAAAGCTTATCTAACCGCTAAAAAAAATGCCAACCATAATGACTTCATTTATCTTGGTGGGAGTACGTTTGTAGTAGCAGAAATTTTGTGATTTTTTTCAATTTAAGTTTGCAGATATAAAAAAGAGTCCTATATTTGCACTCGCATTAAAGCGCAACACGGGTGATTAGCTCAGTTGGTTCAGAGCATCTCGTTTACACCGAGAGGGTCGGGGGTTCGAATCCCTCATTACCCACAATAAAACCGATTAGGAAACTAATCGGTTTTTATTTTTAAAACGCGTCAAGAGTTTACTCTTGTAAGTGTTTTAGAAATAAAAAACAAAAGGACGCGAAGCGTTCTTGGAGGTTTTTTTGTGTTAGGTTCTACCAAAAAGGATCAACGAAGTTAATCCCAAGCGATACTTAGCGAGCTAAAGCTCGCGTACCTGACTGCCACTGGCAGTCCTCCTCTTTATATCAAATCTCATTACCCACAATAAAACCGATTAGTTTCCTAATCGGTTTTTATTTTTAAAATGCGTAAAGAGTTTGCTCTTGTAAGTGTTTTAGAAATAAAAAACAAAAGGACGCGAAGCGTTCTTGGAGGTTTTTTTGTGTTAGGTTCTCCCAAAAAGGATCAACGAAGTTAATCCCAAGCGATACTTAGCGAACTAAAGCTCGCGTACCTGCCTTCCGGCAGGCAGGCCTGACTGCCACTGGCAGTCCTCCTCTTTATATCAAATCTCATTACCCACAAAAAAACCGATTAGGAAACTAATCGGTTTTTATTTTTAAAACGCGTAAAGAGTTTGCTCTTGTAAGTGTTTTAGAAAAAAAAACAAAAGGACGCGAAGCGTTCTTGGAGGTTTTTTTGTGTTAGGTTCTACCAAAAAGGATCAACGAAGTTAATCCCAAGCGATACTTAGCGAGCTAAAGCTCGCGTACCTGCCTTCCGGCAGGCAGGCCTGACTGCCACTGGCAGTCCTCCTCTTTATATCAAATCTCATTACCAATTAATAAATAGAAAAACGTAGCTTAAATGTAATTGAAGTTGATCACTAATACAAATAAAAAAACCTGAAATTAAAATTTCAGGTTTTCATAAAATATATTTACTATATAGTTAATCCCATTATTTTATTCTAAAAATAACTTTTCTAACAAAACTTCTTGTCTCTTGTGTACTTGGATTATAAGTTTGATCTTCCCCAGCAGATATTGCCTTTAATCTATAAGGTTCAATTCCTAATTTAACTAAAGTATCTTTTACATTATTAGCTCTATCTAAACCTAATTTTTGGTTGTACTCGCTTGTTCCAATATCGTCAGTGTACCCAATCAAATCGATTTTAGCCTCAGGATTTGTTATTAAGAAAGTTTGTATGTAATTAATAGCATCTTTAGAAGAATTAGAATACACTGCTTTACCTGTTTCGAAAAACACACAGATATAACCTTCATCTATTGCTTTTTTGAACATTTCATTACTTGAATCTTCTGAATTATTTAAACCACTCCCATTCGTTTTTCCATTCGTTTTATCTAAATACTTTTCTACTTCATCAGGAATATTATTTTTGTTTTTGTCAATCATAACACCTTTACTGTCTACCAAGGCTCCTTCTAATGAACTTTTCTCTTGATCAATAAGATCTGGTACTCCATCATTATCAGTATCAATCAGTTTAGTTTCAACATCAGTAAGTCTTTTTTCTAATTCGTTATTTTTGGCTTCTTCCAGTTTTTTTAGTGCTTCTTTTTCATCATTAGTAATTGGTTTTCCTAATTTATAGCTAATTCCTAATGAAATGTTACTCATCTGACCTGTTAAATTATTCGTTTCATCTGACACATTTCCATCCCAAGTATGATGTTGTCTAAAATTGTTTATTAAACTTAAATCTAAAAATAAATTAGTTTTACTTGTTATGTTGTAGGAAGGAGTAATACCTATAATCATTCCGATGATATGATCAGGCGAACCAATGACCTGATTTTGGGATGATTTAATAGTTTTCAAAGAAGCAATATTTAACCCTAAATGAGGTTGTAATTTGAATTTTGAAAATTCATCTAAACCAAATAACATATTAATGTTAAACATGGTCTGAATAGACAATCTATATTGAGCCACATCAAAATCTAAACTTTTATCGTTCGTAGGTAAAAATCGATCAAAAGCTAAATCAGATTTAAATGTTACGTATTTATTAATATAATACCTTGCTCCAATATTGATAGAATTTAAATTAAATTCCCCTAAAAACTTTTCATTTTCAGTAGAAAAATAACCCTCATTGTAAGGTCTAATTCCCCGACTACTTCCAAAAGAAAAATCTATAGACCATCTATTTATTTTTGGTTTTTTTATACTTGCTGAATCAATACTTTCTTGTGAAAAAGAACTACTAGCAACAAGAATTATCAAAATTAATGACAAATATTTTCTCATAAAATATATATTTTTTTGCAAATCTATTCAAATTAGTAGTCGTTAAACACCAGCAAATTAATTATTAACAATTTCAAAACATTCATTATGCTTTTGGTTTTGTAAGTAATGATTTATTAATGTTTTTATAATGATATGCTTGTATTAAATAATTTTATATTAACAATAATTTGACAATTGCGCCTTTAGTTTGCATGAAGCAAAAATCTAAAGCATGAAATTATTTTACTCTCTATTGTTATTTATTATATCACAAACTATTTACTCTCAATCCGGCATAATTTCAGGAAGTGTTCTTGATGAATCAAATGGTTCATCTCTTCCGGGTGTTAATATTAGCATCAAAGAGTTAAAAAAAAGCATAACCAGTGACTCCGAAGGAAAATTTATCTTTAGAAATATTCCTGTTGGTCTTTATGAAATAGAATTTCGATTTGTTGGCTACCAAACAAAAGCTGTTTCTGATGTAAACGTAATAGCAAATGAAACAACCAACATAAATGCGTCTTTAAATTCACAAAAAAATGTATTGGATGAAGTCGTAATTACCAGAACAAAAGCAAAAACAGAATCGGTTAAATCTTTATTAATAGCTCAAAAAAATAGCGCCAATGTATCTGATGGTATTTCTGCCGAAACCATTAAGAGAACTCCTGATAAAAATACTTCTGATGTTTTAAAAAGAATTAGCGGGGCAAGTATTCAAGATAATCGATTTGTAATTATTAGAGGTTTGAATGATCGTTATAATGCCGCTTTTTTAAATGGAGCGCCATTGCCGAGTTCGGAATCAGATAGAAAAGCATTCTCTTTTGATATTTTTCCATCTAATATGTTGGATAATTTAATAATAACCAAAACAGCTTCACCAGATTTACCTGGTGATTTTGCCGGAGGTGTTGTTCAGATAAATACAAAATCGGTTCCTGATAAAGATTTTCAATCCGTAACTATTGGTACGGGATACAATACCATAACAACAGGTGAAAATCAAAGAACTTATAAAGGCAGTGGAACTGATTGGTTAGGGTTTGATAATGGCCCACGAGCTTTACCATCAACTATTCCTAGTACTGAGGTATTTAGCAATTTGTCTTTTCAAGAAAGAGTAGATGTAGCCAAATCTTTTAAATCAGATTGGAACATCAATGATAGCACTTTTGGCCCAAATTATAGCTTTCAATATTCTATAGGTCATCATTTTGATATTAAAGATAAAACACTAGGGATAATGTTTTCGGTTTCCAATAACAAATCGAATAATTTTACTACCGTATTAAGGAATGATTATGACAATCCTGGACAAGATTTACCGGCAATTTTGACCAAACAATATAATGACAGAAACTACAGTGAGCAAGTATTAACCGCTGCATTAGCAAATTTTTCGTTGAAATTTAATGATAATCATTCCCTTTCTTTTAAAAACATTTTCAGTATAAATTCAACTGATTTAGTAGTAGAACGAAATGGTCAAAATGATGTTCCAGATGTTAGAGAAACTGTTTCAGATGTGAGATGGTTTACAAGCAATAGAATTTATTCTGGACAATTAAATGGAGAACATTATTTTTCTAAACCAAAAATTAAACTGAACTGGACTGGCTTTTATAGCGACATTAATAGAGACATTCCCAATTTGCGTAGAAATATGTATACTATAGCGGACCCTACTAGTACAGATCCGGCGCAAACGACGCCTATTGCACTAATTGCAAATAATAATGGTGGTCCTGATTACGGTGGAGGAATGTTTTTTTCTGAAAATAAAGAATTTATCACTGGAGGTAAAATAGATATTTCAAGAAAATTTTTAATTGGTGAAAAATTAAATAATGAATTAAAAATTGGTGGTTTTACACAATACAGAGAAAGAGACTTTTTTGCTCGTCAATTACAATATAATACGCTGACACAAGGAGGAAGTTTTGATACACAACTATTAGAATTGCCTAATGCTACTATTTTTAATGTTGCCAATATGGGGCAACTTCCATCCGGATTAAACGGTTTTACTCTGTTTGATTTTACAAAATTTACAGATTCGTATTCTGCAACCTCTAGATTAAATGCAGGCTATATTATGCTAGATAATCGCTATAAAAAATTCAGAGTCATCTGGGGCGTTCGATATGAAAGTTTCGTTCAAACTTTGGATGCTCGAAAAGGTGAAACGGAGTATCTATCTTTAAATAAGCCTCAAAATGATATACTTCCTTCTGTAAATATAGTCTATGCTTTAACCAGTAAACAAAATTTACGTGTTAGCTATTCAAAAACGTTAAACAGACCTGAATATAGAGAATTAGCACCTTTTGGATTTTATGATTTTACCACTCAATTTTTTACTCAAGGAAATGATACTTTGAAAATAGCTAAAGTTAAAAATTTTGACATACGTTATGAATTTTATCCCGGAAAAGGACAGCTATTTTCAGTTTCCTATTTTAGAAAAAATTTCACGAATCCTATAGAGCTTAAGCAGGAAATCAACAATAAAACTGTAACCTATAGAAACGCAGACAGTGCCATAAATAGCGGTATAGAATTAGAATTTAGAACCTTATTGAGTTCTATTTTCACAAACGAAAATACTACCGTTTTTGATGATATCACATTATTTGCTAATACTGCGATAATTAAATCAGTGGTGGATGTTTCGAGTATTAGTTCTATCAATACCGATTCGAGCATTCCGCTACAAGGTCAATCTCCTTTTGTGATAAACGTAGGTTTGCAATATTTGAACAAAGAGAATGGCTGGGTCTTTTCCTCTAATTTAAATAGAGTTGGAAATAGAATTGCAATTGCAGGAAATGAATTTAATCCAGCTTTATGGGAAAAAGGAAGGACAATAATTGATTTTCAAGTAGCAAAAAACTTAATGAAAAACAAAATAGAACTGAAACTTAACATTCAAAATATTTTGGCTCAAGATCAAATTTTCTATCAGAATGATTACAGTAAAGCAAGTCGATATGGAACTTTTGAAACATTTGGGAATTATGTTTTTACTGGAGACTACCTATATGAAGATGGCTATAATCCCAAGTACGATAATCTTTATTGGCGTACAAAATTTGGACCTACATTTTCTTTTTCAATGACCTATAATTTTTAAATAGTTACTTTAAGATAAGAGGTGGATTTAGCCCGAAGTCATAGAATAATTGATAATAAAAAATATATAACATCATATTCTTTAACTTTTACTAATTAAGATTTATGAGATCAGATTTATGAAAATTCTATATGCTGTACAAGGAACTGGAAATGGCCATATCACAAGAGCTATAGAAATTATTCCCTATTTACAAAAAAAAGGTGATTTAGACATACTCGTTAGTGGTATTCAATCAGATATTGAACTCCCTTTTGAAGTAAAATATAAGTTTAAAGGGCTTTCATTTATTTTTGGAAAAAAAGGAGGAATTAATTTTTGGGAAACTTTTTTAAAATTAAATTCAAGAAAACTATTAAAAGACATTAAAGCACTAAATATCAAAGAATATGATTTAATAATTAGTGATTTTGAACCCATTTCTGTATGGGCTGCAATTAAAGCCAAAAAAGCATGTGTTGGTCTAAGTAATCAAGTTGCAACCCTACATCATTTAGCCCCTAAACCTGAAAATGACGATGTCTTGGGAAGACTAATTTTACAAAATTACGCTCCTACAAATTATAATTATGGTCTACATTTTAAAAGTCTAGATTCTACTGTTTTTACCCCAATAATTCGAAAAGAAGTAAGAGCTATTACCCCTACAAATAATGGCCATTATACCGTTTACTTACCCTCTTTTGATGATATACAAATTATCAAAAGGTTGAAAAAAATCGACCATGTTGAGTGGCAAGTTTTTTCAAAACATAGTACCAAAAAATACAAAGTTCACAACATATCAATAAACCCTATCAACTCTGATCTTTTTCTGAAAAGCATGGCTTCTGCCGAAGGTATATTGACAAATGCTGGTTTTGGCACTACAAGTGAAGCTTTATTCCTTAAAAAGAAACTACTAGTAATTCCAATGAAAAAACAATATGAGCAACATTGTAATGCTGCTATGTTAGAAGAAATGGGAGTTACCGTATTAAAAAAATTTAGTAAAAAAATGATCGAACCCATAGTTGAATGGGTAAACAATTCTAGTGTAGTAGAAGTAGATTATAAGGATAATGTTAAAGATATTATTGATACAATTATTAAAAACCATAAAGTTTTAATTGATGAATTTCAAATTGACAATTCGTTAAAATGAAAAGTCAAGAACAAAATATCGATATAAATTTCAATTATACTAAAGCTAATTTTGGTGATGACTTTTTATGGGGTGTAGCGTCGTCTGCATTTCAAACTGAGGGAAATCATGATAAATTTGGAAAAGGGGCATCTATCTGGGATGAATTTTCTAGCAGGAAGAAAGCCATTCTAAATAATGATTCTCCTAATATTGCTACCAACTTTTATGAAAATTATAAAGAAGACATTAAACTAGTTAAAGCATTATCAATACCTTATTTTAGATTTTCAATTTCATGGTCAAGAATTCTCCCAAATGGTATAGGAGAGATTAATCAAGAAGGTATCAATTTTTATAATGATGTATTAGACGCCTGTTTAGAAAATAACATTGAACCATTTGTAACCTTATATCATTGGGATTTACCACTTGAACTAGAAAAAAAAGGAGGATGGACTAATAGAAATGTATTAGACTGGTTTGAAGAATATACAAAAGTGTGTGTGAATGCTTTTAAAAACAAAGTTAAGTATTGGGTTGTTTTAAATGAGCCTTCTGTTTTTGTTGGTGCTGGATATTTTTTAGGAATACATGCCCCAGGAAAAAAGGGAATAAAAAACTTTTTACCCGCAATGCATCACTCCTTACTTTGTCAATCTATTGGCTTTAAAACCATCAAAGAAATTGATCCCACATCACAGGTAGGAACTACTTTTTCTTGCACCTATATTACTCCAAAAACCTACAGTGAAAAAGATATTAAAGCTGCAGAAAGAATTGACACTTTGCTTAATAAAGCCTTTATAGAACCTTCTTTGGGATTAGGCTATCCTATAGCAACCTTACCATTTCTTAAGCATATTGATAAATACTTCATTAAAGGTGATGAAGACTTAATAAAAGTTGAATTTGACTTTATAGGTCTTCAAAATTATACAAGAGAAGTGGTAGAACATCATTCTTATACTCCTTATGTAAATGCAAAACTAATTCCCGCAAACAAAAGAAATGTTGATACCACATTGATGAATTGGGAAATACATCCAAAGTCAATTTATATGATGATTTTAAAATTTAGTGAATATAATGGTGTCAAAAAAATTATAATTACTGAAAATGGAGCATCCTTTTTAGATGAAGTTAAATCAGATATAATTAACGATGAAAAACGCGTCAATTTTATAGAAAGTTACCTACAACAAGTTTTATACTCAAAAGAAAAAACAGATAAAGTTAAAGGTTATTTTATATGGTCTTTAACAGATAATTTTGAATGGACTGAAGGATACAAACAACGCTTTGGTCTAATACATGTTGATTATACTACACAAAAAAGAACAATAAAGAAATCCGGTAATTGGTATAAAAAATTTTTAGAAGGCAAGTAACTTTAGTAAACATTAGTTAACATTTGATTGAAAATTTATGCTGCTAACTAAAGGATTAATACTAACTTAACAAATAGAAAATTATTTTTTTACAATAAGGGTTGTTTTGCAAACTATTTTTTTACTTAATAATCATCTTTATTTAATTCATTTTTTACACTCAATTATTCTCCCGAATCTAAGTTTGCCATGTCTAACAAAATAACATTTTAAAAAAATGAAAAAAAATTATTTAATTGCTCTTTTGGCCTTATTTGTCAACTTTGCAAATGCTCAATTTATTGAGTCAACTACTTATCGTGGTGCATTTGCACCTTCAACTCCTATGTGGACGGATTCATGGACCAATTATGATCCTATCAACGAGCCGTACCTAGATGCTGCAACTGTAGTAAATGTTACTGCTGACATTACAGCAAACACAACGTGGTTGGCTGGAAGAACTTACAAATTAACAGGTTTAATTTATGTAAGAAACAATGCAACCTTAACAATCCAACCTGGTGTAGTTGTTAAAGGACTTTCTTCTGTAAACGGGACAGCATTAATTGTTACCAAAGGTTCTAAATTAAATGCTATTGGTACTGCTGCTAGTCCTATTGTATTTACTTCTGGAAAAACAGTTGCTCAAGGAAGACAGCCAGGTGATTGGGGTGGAATTATCCTTTTAGGTAGAGCTGGATTCAACGCCAACGTACCAGCTGGTTCAGCTGCCGGTACTAATGGTGTTAATAACATTGAAGGTATTACAGCTAATCTTAACACTGAATATGGTGGTGGAACAACTGCAATCAATAATGATGATTCAGGTACATTAAAATATGTTCGAATTGAATTTGGTGGATATGTTTTCTCTCCTAATAATGAGATCAACGGTTTAACAATGGGTGCTGTAGGAAATGGTACTACTATTGATTATGTACAAGTATCTTACACTAATGACGATGCTTTTGAGTGGTTTGGTGGTTCAGTAAATTGTAAGCACTTAGTTTCTTACAGAAATTTAGATGACGATTTTGATACGGATAACGGTTACAAAGGTATAGTACAATTTGGTTTAATCGTAAGAGATCCATCTATCGCTGATAACCCATCAGTTTCTACTTCTGAAAGTTTTGAGTCTGATAATAATGCTACAGGAACTGCTTCAGCTTCTGGTTATGATAGTACTTCTGCAATATTTACCAATATTACTTCAGTAGGACCATCTTTCCGTGCTACTTTATCTCCAACTACGACATTAGCAGTAGGACATGAAAGAGCGTTGCGTTTAAGAAGAGCTACACAATTGAAAGTTTTCAATTCAATCTTTATGGATTTCAAATCAAGTATCGTGTTTATTGATGGTACTCTTGCGGTTGGTAATGCTAACGGTGGTACTTTAAAATTCGCAAATAATATTATGGCAGGTGCAGTTGGAACTACCTTCACAGGAGGAATTAACCCTACTTCATTAAACTCATTTTTCTCTACAAATGGAAACACTACTCAAGCAACTAGCGCTGGGATATTGGCTTCACCTTATAACGCTACTACAAATTCATACTTAGGTTTAGATTACAGACCAGCTACTGGAAGTGCAGCTTTATCTGGAGCTAACTTTACTGACAGCGCATTTACTGGTTTAGTAATTGCTCCTGTGGCTGGTACAACTCCATTAGTAACAAACCTTAGCTATTGTAGAGGTGCTGTTGCTACTCCATTAACAGCAACTATTACTGGTTCTGGTACTTCTTTAAGATGGTATACTGTTGTTACTGGTGGTATTGCTGCAACTACTGCTCCAACCCCTGCAACCACTATTGTTGGTGTTAAAAATTACTGGGTTTCTCAACTTAATCCAGGAAGTGCTACTGTTGCAAATCCATTAGGAGAAAGCACAAGAGTATTGTTAACTGTTACCGTAAATGCTTTACCAACTGAGGTAATTAGCACTATTACTGGTGTAGGTCCTGTTGGATCAACTTCTGTTACTGCAATAGGAAGTTATGTTGGAACTACTTCTGAATTCACGTATTCAGTTACTCCTTTTGTTGATACTACATTATCTTATGTTTGGACATTGCCTTTGGGAGTTAATATTGTTTCAGGACAAGGTACAAATTCTATTGTTGTAAACTTTGCTAACGTACCATTTGGTGCTGGTAACGTAGGATCAATCCAATTACAAGCTCAAAACGCTTCTGGTTGTAGAACTGCTGCAAAAACTTTAGCTTTAACTAAAGCTTTACCTACTGCTCCATTAGCCATAAATATGTTTGATACAGCTTCTACTACTCCTGCAACTGCACTTACATCGTATGCGAAATATATGGGTTCTACTACTCCATTAACATTAACTGCAACAGCAGTACCTGGTATCAACATCTATGAGTGGGAATTACCAACTGGTGTTACTATTAGTATTCCTGCAGGAACTGCTGCTCCAGTAACTACCACTGTAAACTATACTTCACAACCATTCTTTAGTCCATCAACAGGTACACTACCTACAGGAACAAGATTTTGGACAGTTACTAACAATACGTACACGATTAACGTAAATGGTGTTTCTACTACTGTTACCGTTTCTACATGTGCTCAAAGATACCAAGGTGGTGGACTATATCCTTCTACAACGGCACCTTTCTTACAATACGGAACTGTAGTTAGAAGTAACTTAAATTCTATTTTAGTTAACTTTGCTGGTGTAACAAATCCTGCTACAACGGCATTATATTTCGGAGTTAGATCACTTAACGGTGTTGGATATTCGGTAACACCAAATGCTACTAATGCTGATGTAGTTGCAAACTTAACTGGAATTCCAGGTTTATTTAACACAACGTATACAGCAACAGAGACATTAATTACTCCTCCTAGTACACAAGGTACTACAACTTATACTGCAAGTGGATTTGCTCCAAAAACTTCAAAATTGAAGAAATTCGTAGCGGCATTACCTGCTGCGCCTTCTGCTTTGAAATTAACTAACGATGCAGTAAGTACTACTTTAGGAGTAACAGTTGTTACAACATTTTTAGGAACTACAACTCCATTAACATTGACGGCTACTCCATCTGCAACTGCATCTTCTTACACTTGGGAATTACCTGCGGGTGTTAATCAAGTAGGTGGTGGAAACACAAATCAAATCACTATCAATTTTGCAGGTGTTTCTGGTGTAACTTCATTGTATTTAGGTTGTAAAGCAGTAAACGGTATTGGTTCTTCAATTACAAATAATTCTGCTGCAACTGTTATTCCTGCAACTTCATCTACGGCTAAATTGTTAAAAGTAACAGCTACGGTTCCTGCTGCTCCAACAACATTAGCATTGACTAACCCTGCAATTAGTGCAACTGCATTACTTAATGCTGGTTTATATCTTGGTACTACTACTCCATTAACTTTGACTGCTGCTGCTTCTGCATTAGCAACTTCTTACTCATGGGAATTGCCAGGTGGTGTAACTCAATTAACTGGTGGAAATTCAAGAATTATTACTGTAGATTTAGCGGGTGTTACTCCAGGGACTGTAAGATTAGATTTTGGAGTTAAAGCGGTTAATGCGGTTGGTTCTTCAGTTACTTCAAATGCTACTGCAGTTCCTGCAACAAGTTCTACAGCTAAATTGTTAAGAATAGTTAATACAGTACCAGCTGCTGTTACAACTGTAACTGGAACAATTAGTAATGTAGTTTGTGGTACTTCATACAACTATACAATTACAAGATCTCCATTAGCAAGTTCTTATGTGATTACTGCTCCTACAGGATCAGTAGTAACATCTGCAAGTAATACAACTAATACAACTAATGTATTAACTACAAGTGATTTGATTTTCACAGTAGTATATCCTAACTTGTCAACAGTTACTCCAAAAACAGTGGTAATATCTGCTGTAAACGGATTTGGTGCTAGTGCTACTAACAAAACACTTACTATAACCAATGCTCCTTGTAACTCTAAAGCTGATTCAGCTATTGAAGAAACAATTTCATTCAGCAATGCATCTGTTTATCCAAACCCTGCAACATCTGAATTCAATATTGATATCGATGCTTCAAAAGATGGTAATATTCAAATGTCAATCTATTCTATCAATGGTATCATGGTATTGAATTCTAAATCAATAAACTTGGAAGAAGGTAGAAATACAATTAGTGAGAATATCTCAAATTTAAGCAATGGTATTTACATTGTAAGATTAGTAGATTCTTCTAATAAAGAAGTAATGGTTAAAAAATTAATCAAAAACTAATCTTTATTAATCAAGTTAAAAGACCGCCAATTGGCGGTCTTTTTTTTTATATAATATTTAATAATTGTAAATTAAACATCATAAAAATGTAAAAAAATAACTTAAACATAACACTATAAAAATAATTGTGATTATATGATTTATAACTTTATAGCTTTTAATTTTAGTATGAAAAAACTATATTTTATATTCATTTTTTCTTTTTTTATAGGCGTTTCTCATTCACAAGTAATTAGTTTTAATGATGATACTTTTAAATCTAAATTACTCGAGTCTAATGCTGGCAACTTTATTGCGCAAAACCTAAATGGTGATTATTTTGCCATAGATGCCAATTCAAATAATCAAATTGAAGAAAGTGAAGCTTTATTAGTTAGTGCTTTAGATATAAGTAATGCTACTATTTCATCATTAAATGGGATAAGCTTTTTTACTAATTTAATATCATTAAATTGTGAAAACAATCTTCTTTCAGGATTGAATGTGTCCAATCTTAACAATTTAACTTTACTTAACTGTAGTAACAATCAATTAGCTAATTTAAACGTAAATGGGTTAACCGAATTGCGAAATTTAAATTGTCAATTCAACCAACTTATTAATTTAAATGTTAGCGATATTACAAATCTTACCAACTTAAATTGTAGTTACAATCAAATCGTTACCCTAAATTTTAACAACTTACTGAATTTAGAAGAATTAAATTGTAGTAACAATCAAATAACTGATTTTGACTTATCTGATTTAATTAGTCTTACATTACTCGATTGTAATAACAATCTGCTTAACGCTATTAACACCAACAATCTTATTAGTCTTGAAACATTAAATTGTAATTCAAATGTATTAGTGTCACTTACATTAAGTAATTTAATTAACTTTAAAGTATTAAACTGTAGTAGTAATTTAATTTCAAGTCTTACTCTATTAAATGTATCCAATTTAAACGATTTAAATTGTAGTAACAATCAACTTATATTAGTTAATTTAAACGGTTTGGTTAGTTTAAAAAAATTAAGTTGCCAGAATAATCAAATTCTTTTTTTGGATTTATCTAGTTCAACTCAATTAGAAGAATTAAATAGTGATAATAACCAAATTTCTTCCCTAGTGTTGACTGGTTTAAATCAACTTATTACTTTAAGCTGCAACAATAATCAACTCGTTAATTTCGATTTAAGCGGGTTGTCTAGTCTTAAATATCTGTACTGTAATTCTAATTTACTTAATGCATTTAATACAAACGAACTAAGTTCACTTTTGGTTTTAAATTGTGCCAACAACCAAATTGTAAATTTAAATTTGACCAGTTTAGCCAATCTTCAATCCGTTTATTGCAATAACAATCAGATTACAACTTTAAATCTAAGCAATGCTTTTAATCTTCAAAGTTTATTTTGCTACAGCAATCAACTCACCAGTATTTTTATAAAAAACGGCAGCTTTGAAGGAATTTTACAGTTTTCTAATAACCCAAACCTCAATTATATATGCGCTGATGAATTTCAATTAGAATTTATTCAAGATGAGATAAACAACAATAATTACACTAATTGTCATGTCAATAGTTATTGCTCTTTCGCACCTGGTGGCCTTTCTTATACAGTTGAAGGCAACGCAAAATTTGACTCAAACACAAACGGATGTGATGCATTAGACAGCTTGTTTCCTAATTTGAAAATGTCTTTCTCAGATGGTTCAATTACGGAAAATCTAATTTCAAATACTTCTGGCAATTATTCTAAATCAGTAAAAGAAGGCACTTACACGATTACTCCATTTCTAGAAAACCCTAATTATTTTTCGATTTCACCATCAACAGTTTCCGTTGAATTTCCTTTTCAAACCAGTCCTCTATTTCAAAATTTTTGTGTTTTATCAAATGGTAATCATGCCGATTTAGAAATAGCATATCTACCATTAAACAATGTTAATCCTGGACAAGACGCAAATTATAAAATAGTCTATAAAAATAAAGGAACAATTACACAATCTGGAACTGTGAATTTAAATTTTAATGACGCCGTTTTGGATTTTTTAAATTCTAACCCGGTTATTACAAATCAAAGCGTAAACAATGTAAGTTGGAGTTTTTCAAATCTTAAACCACTTGAATCAAGAGCAATATTAGTGACATTTAACGTGAATGCTACTAACGATACGCCCTCTGTAAACGTTGGTCAGTTATTGCCATTTACTGCTCTAGTTTCAAGTTCAAATACAGATGAGTTCCCTAACGACAATTCCATAACATTAAATCAAAAAGTGGTTAATGAAACTAGTACAAATGATAAAGTTTGTATTGAAGGTACTAGTGTTTCTACCTCGCGAATTGGTGACTATTTACATTACGGTATTCGTTTTCAAAATACAGGTACCGCTATCGCACAAAATATTGTAATAAAAGACATAATTGACACTTCTAAATTTGATATTAATTCGCTAATTCCTATAGATGGTAGCCATTTATTTGAGACAAAGATTACCAATACCAATACAGTTGAATTTATATTTAAGAATATTAATTTATCCTTTGGAGTTAATAATAGCGATGGTTTTGTACTTTTTAAAATAAAAACGTTACCATCACTATCTATTGGAAATAGTGTTTCTAACACTGCTTCAATTTATTTTGATTATTTAGTGCCAACCTCAACCAATAATGAAATAACAATTTTTGAAAACTTAGGAAATCAAACAATTGAATCGGCTGGAATTAAAGTTTATCCAAATCCGGTAAAAGAAACTTTAAATGTATATTCTGAAAATTCTGTTTCTGTTAACTCAATACGTATCTATAACTCAATTGGACAATTACTACAAACAATCGTAAATCCAAGTAATTTATCTATAAATGTTGCTTCACTAAGAACAGGTGTTTACTTTTTAAGTATTAGTTCAGAAAATAAAACTTCAAGCATCAGATTTTTAAAGGAATAGTTCCTAAATAAAATAACATAATACAAAACACATTGGTAGCTTTTCATTATATTTCTCTAGTATATAAAACACTATTTCAATAAAAAGTATTTAATATAAGATGAACAAAAAAATACTCGTTTTAGGTTTAGGTCAAAATAATTTCCTTTCTTTTTTATATTCTGCATTAAAAAAGCATGATCCATCCTATACTATAACTGTTCCTTTTTATAATGAGATTACAAAAGATTCAGAGCACGACACCTGGATGTATGATAATAAAAATGTCTTTTTCAATAATTCGCTTATTTCTATAGTAAGTGCTTCACTATATTGTATGTTTTCTAAACATTTTTATCAAACTTTTTTCTTTATATTATTAGTAGAAAGTAAAATGGGGAAGGCGCTACATTTTTGTTATAAGCAAATTATGGCTAAGAGTTTTTTTGATCGAAACCATAATTTTAAAAATTATGACACCTTTCATTTTCACTTCATGCAGTATAGTTATTTAAGAGAATTGTTTTTAGTTCCAAAAGATAAAAAAATTGTTTGTTCATTTTGGGGTTCTGACTTGTTGCGTACCCATGATATTTTAAATTTCTATTTTGTAAAAAAAGCACTAAACAGAGCCAACGTTATAACTTGTCAATCACAAGAATTAAAAGAAATCATACTTTCAAAGTTTGGAAGAAATCTAACCGACAAAATCCAAATTGCCTTGTTTCCAACCTACGAAAAGATTTATGATTTAATGGATTTGAATTATAATAATAATGAAGCGATTAACGTTTTCAAATCAAACTTTAGCTATTCAGATGATAAAATAAATGTTTTAATTGGGCACAGCGGAAGCCGAGCTAACAACCACTTGAAAATAATTAACTCTTTAGCGCATTTAAAAAATAAAAGTAAGATTCATTTAATAATCAATCTTAACTATGCTATTACTGAAGATGAAAAAACGATTTATAAAAAAGAACTAAATGATGCTTTAAAGAAGCTAAATTGTTCCTATGTCATTTTAGAAAAATTCTTTGTTAATGAAGAACTGGCTATTTCTAGATTAGCTTCCGATATTTTTATTCATACGCCTATTTCTGATGCTTTAAGTGGAACAATGTTAGAATTATTATATGCCTCAAATAGTGTTATTACAGGTTCTTGGTTGCCCTACAAAACCTATAGAAAAGCAAAATTAAACTACCATGAAATTTTTGATTTTCTTGAACTTTCTGAAAAACTTGATTCCATCATAGATAACTTCAGTGAAGAAAAAGAAATAGCTTCTAAAAATAAGCCATTCATAAAAAATTATTTTAGTAATGATCACATTATTAAAAATTGGTCTCAAATTTTAAATTAAAATGAATCTAAAAAGCAAAGTAAAAAATAGTTTGAAATGGACTTTTGTCGACCAAATTCTGTCTCAAGTAATTTTTTTAGTTTTTAGCATTTTTCTGGCTCGAATATTAACTCCATCTATTTTCGGAATTGTAAGTATGGTAACCATTTTTTCGAATTTTGCAGCTTTATTTATTGACTTAGGGTTTAGTGCTGCATTAATTCAAAAGAAAGAAATTACCGATGCCCATTACTCTTCAGTGTTTTGGCTTAATGTGGGCATTGGATTTTTAATGTATCTCATTTTCTATGTATGTGCACCATTAATTAGCTTGTTTTATAATCAACCCGAATTGACGCTTTTAATTCGAGTAATTTGCTTATCGTTTATCGTTTCTTCATTCGCTTCGGTTCAGGCCAATATCTTAATTAAAGAAATGCATTTCAAGAAAAAAGTAATCATAAATTGGATTGCAATGCTTATTGGTTATGCACTTGCGTTCATTATGGCCTACCAAGGTTATGGTGTTTGGTCATTAGTAATGATGACTTTACTAACGGTTATATTAAACTCAATATTGTATTGGTTTGTTTCCAAATGGGTTCCTTTATTCATTTTTGAATGGAAAAAAGTAAAAGAGTTATCGCATTATGGATTAAACTTTTTGGGAGAAGCAAGTGTGAATTATTGGTCACGCAATTTTGACAATTTTATTATTGCAAAAGTGTTAGGAAGTACTGATTTAGGAATTTATACAAGAGCTTATTCTTTAATGTTATTGCCACTCCGAAATGTCTCAACTATTATAACAAAAGTGATGTTTCCGGCATTTTCAAAAAAACAAGATGACATTCAAGTATTAAAAAAATATTATTTATCCATTATTCAACATATAGCACTTATTACATTTCCATTAATGATAGGGCTTTCGATAGTGTCTAGAGAATTTGTGCTTTTATTCTTTGGCAGCCAATGGTCGGCAATGATTCCCGTACTTTCCATTTTAAGCGGATTGGGTGCCATTCAATCAATAGTATCGTTAAACGGATTAATATACAACTCATTAGGCAAAGTAAATATTGCATTTAAAGTTTCTATTTTAACCAATATTGTACTTGTTATCGCTTTTGTTATTGGTGTAAACTATGGGTTAATTGGAGTTGCTTACAGTTATTTAATTGCAAGTGCTCTTTTATTAATTCCGATGTATCAAATTGCCATAAAACAAATAAATACTTCACTACTGGAAGTTTTCAAAACTATAAAAGGAATTTTATTAGCAAGCTTACTAATGGCTTTGTTTTTACTGATCATTTCTAATTATTCCGATTTTTCTATTCTAAATGGATTGATTGTAAAAGTTATCATTGGTGCTTCTGTTTATTTTTTATCCTTATTCTTTTTTGAAAAAGAGTTACTATTTAATTTAATAAAGAAATTAAAATTTAACACCTAAAATGGTAGAAAAATTAAGGAAAATATACGCTTCGAATATTCATTTGCTAAAATATACTAACTTCATTGTTAATGTTTTTACAAAAGGAAATAGAAACCAATGGAGTCGAATTTTATTATTCGGAAATTGTGGTTATGCTTTTCATAAATCAGCTCGGATTAATATAAAAAATGGCCATTTAGTAATCAATCGATTCATTACTAAAAAAGATCCGTTCATTGGAAATATTGAACTTTATGAAAACTCAGCAATAAATGTAGAAAACACCTTTTTTATTCACAGTGGTTGTGATGTGATGGTTTTCGAAAACGCACAGTTAAACCTAGGCGGAGGTTATATCAATCGATATGCTAAAATACGTTGCTATACTTCTATAACTATTGGTAATGATGTTGCTATTTCTGAAAATGTATCTATTTGGGATAGTGATGCGCATGCTATTATAGGAAAAGAACATTTGATGACACAACCCATTGTGATTGGAAATCGTGTTTGGATAGGCACTAATGTTACTATTTTAAAAGGTGTTACTATTGGTGACGGAGCCATTATTGCAGCTGGTTCTGTAGTTACAAATAATATACCTGCCAATTGCTTAGCCGCTGGAATTCCTGCCAAGGTTATTAAAGAAAATGTAGAATGGAAATAAAAGTGTAAATGTTTTCAATAGTTATTCCATATTATAATAAATCAGCTTACATCGTTCGGTGTATTGATTCCATTTTGAATCAAACATTTCCAGACTATGAAGTCATCCTAGTCGATGATGGTTCTACCGATAATGGAATCGAATTAATCTCAAAAAAATATGGTGATTTGATAAGGGTTTTTCATCAGGATAATCAAGGAGTTTCTGCCGCACGAAATCATGGAATAGAAAAAGCAAAATATAAATACATTGCATTGTTAGATGCCGATGATGCTTGGCATCCTCAATATCTAGAAAGTGTAAACTGGGTTATAACAGCCGAAAAAGAAGTTAAAATTGTAGGCAGTCATTATTCGAGAGATGTAAGCTTTTTTGAAAATAAACATACCATTCCAAGTTATTTTAAATTTGAAAATTACTTCAAAAAAGCCATTAGAAATACCTATTTCACTTCGTCATCTTCCGTAATTGAAAAAAGTTTCTTTGATGAAAATGAAGGATTTAATATAAATCTAAAAAAAGGAGAAGATCATGACCTTTGGTTCAGAGTACTATTAAGTGGTGGCAATTCCTATTACATTACCAATACGTTAGTTTTTTATTCTGATGAAGATACCAACCAAGCTACCCAAAAAAAAATTGACTTAGACCATACGTTAGTTGGTCATATTAATTCGATTTATAAAGATGTAATCAAATCAAACCAAAACAAGGATTTCAATAAGTTTATTAGTCTTTATGTTTATTTTAATCTGTATCCTTATTATTTTGATAAACAATCTTATACTAAAGCGAAGGAGTTACTTAGTTCTATTGAATATCGTTACTTTTTGTTAAAACTTTTGTATCTAATACCAGTTTCACTAGGGAAGAAAATAATAGAAACTAAAGCCGGTCATAAATACATTAGATTGTATTTAAAATTTATAATTCGTTATACCATTCTATAAAAATGAAAGTAATCCGTTTGACAACTTTATTAGATTTTGGTGGACAAGAACAACAATATATTGCTTTTGCTGAATCAGATAAACAATTACTGCAAAACGAATATGTTTTTGCTGCTATTGGTCATGGAGGCAATGCAGAAAAGCTGATTAGAGAAAAAGGATTTGAAGTAGTTATATTTAATAAAAACCCAAAAATATCAAATTTAAAAAACATTTGGATTTTGTATAAGTGGTTTAAAAAAACAAAACCAGATATAGTACATACCGCAGCTGCAGAAGCAAATTTTCACGGGATTATCGCAGCAAAATTGGCTGGAGTTAAAAGAATAATCGGAGAAGAAATAGGATATCCAAATCATTCTAATAAAGCCAAAATTATTTTTAAATGTATCTATAAATTCACCTATAAAGTTATTTGTGTCTCCAATGCCGTAAAGGATTTCTTAGTGACAACCCAAGAAATCAATGCTAAAAAAGGAATCGTGATTTATAATCCAGTTACAAAAGCTAAAGCAACCCAAAAACAACTCGCCAATGAATTTACAATTGTATCGGTTGGTCGTTTTGAAAAAGTTAAGAATCAATCCTTGCTAATTAATGCTTTCTCTAAAATTGAGAATGCAAGGACTAAATTAGTTTTAGTAGGAGAAGGATCCGAAAGAAAAAATCTTGAATCATTAATACAACGTTTGAATTTACAAGAAAGAGTAACACTAACTGGATTTGTCAATAATCCTGAAGACTATCTTTTAAAATCACATTTATTTGTACTTCCGTCTCTTTCAGAAGGTTTTGGTATTGCAGTTGTAGAAGCTATGCAGCTTGGTATAGCAAGTTTGTGTTCAAATGTTGGCGGAATCCCCGAATTTATAACTCATAATGAAAATGGTTGGCTATTTAATCCTAATGACGAAAGGGAATTAGTGGGGCTATTAAATACCATCATTAAATCACCGTTTTCTGAAATCGAAAAAGTAGCACAACAAGGCAAGGCATCCGTTGAAAATCGTTTTTCGGTTCAACAGTATGTCGAAAATCTAGAAAATCTTTATCTAAAAAATCATGATTAGAGTTTTAAATATAATTGATACAATGGGTTCAGGTGGTGTTGAACGCAGGCGTTTGTCATTGGCAAAATTATTAGATAAAACCAAATTCGAACTTAAAATTATTTGCACCAATGCCGTGGGTGATTTTCCAAAAGAGTTTAAAAAATATGATGTAGAAATCATAGAAATTGGTGATTTAAATTCGTTTTTAGATATAAAACAACACAGAAAAGTACAAAAAGTAATAAACGAATTTAAACCTCACATTATTCATGGTGCCGTATTTGAAGGAGTTACCATGGCAGCTATTAACGGATTTTACAAGCGAGTTCCCATAATTATTTTAGAAGAAACATCGGATCCGCAAAACAGACGTTGGAAAGGAAATTTATTAATGAAAATGCTTTGTTTAACTGCCCATAAAGTGATAGGTGTTTCTCCCGCGGCAACCAATTACCTCGAAAACAAAATTAATTTACCTAAAGATAAAGTTATATTAATAAACAATGGCGTAGTAATTCCTATTATTGAGAGCAATGAAAATAGTAAACAAATTAAACTAAAATATCAAATTCTAGAAGATGAAATTGTAATTGGTTCAGTTGGTAGAATGAACTCTGACGCTCATAAAAGATTTTCAGATTTAATACAGGCATTTTCAATAATAGCTCACAAAAACAACAAAGTAAAGCTTGTACTTGTGGGTGATGGTCCCGAAAGAAGTAATTATGAACAATTAGTGGTCAAACTTGGAATAGAAAATCGTGTGGTATTTGCAGGATATCAAAATGAAATAGGGAAATTTTACTCTGTCTTTGATATTTTTTGTTTGGTGTCTGCCTATGAAGCATTTGGACTTGTTTTGGTTGAAGCAATGTTGCATAAATTACCCATAGTTGCTACAAATGTTGGAGGAATGTCTTATATAGTAGATGATAATGACACTGGGTTTTTGGTAAATAAATTTGATGTAAATGCAATTTGTGAAAAGCTTCATGTTTTATCTGATGACGCTGATTTAAGAAAACAATTGGGTGAAAATGGATATGCTAAAGCCCTACAAAACTATACAGAAGAACGCTATGTAAAAAACGTTGAAGATTTATACACACAACTTAGTACAAAAAATACCATTACGTGAAGTCTAAATTATTTTTACCAGGATTAAATGGTTTAAGAGCAATAGCTGCATTGTCGGTGATTCTTGCGCATGCATCCGAAATATTGGTAGAAAATAGATTTTTTAAATCTAATTATTTTGGGCATTTTGGAGGATATTCGGTTACCATTTTTTTTACACTCAGTGGTTTTTTGATTACGTATCTTTTACTGAAAGAAATTGAGTTACATGCTAAAATTGATGTCAAAAAGTTTTATATAAGACGGATTTTGAGAATTTGGCCACTCTATTTCCTTTATCTCTTTTTGGTGGTGTTGGTTATGAAGTTTTCGGTGCCCAATACAATTTGGTATTACATACTTATATTTCCGAATATACCTTTTGCCCTTCATCTTGCCGGAAATTCAATTATTACAATTCCGTTATTAATTCATTATTGGTCGTTAGGAGTTGAAGAACAATTTTACGCTTTTTGGCCATGGTTACTAAAATATTCCTCAAAAATAAAACAAACGATTATCATTTTTTGCCTAGGGTATTTTGGCTTAAAAATAGCTATGTCGTTACTCAATGCACCTATAGTTTGGCAATCCATTTTATTGCATACGCGATTTTGTTGTCTAGGAATTGGCGGAATTGGTGCCTGTTTGTATTTTGAAAACAGTCATATACTTAAAATGGCAAACAAGAAAATTATCGAATTTATAGCTTGGCTCATAATTATTCTTTTTTTAACAAATCAAATTAGAATTTTCTCCATAGTTAATAATGAGGTTATTTCTATAATGGTGGTGATACTCATTTTTAATCAAATAAATAATCCAAAACCTTTACTTCCTTTAGAGAATAAATATTTTGATTATTTAGGTAAGATTTCTTTCGGATTATATATTTACAATCCATTAGTGATTTATTTTCTTTCTTTATTAATGCTGAATAATGATTCAAAAGGATTGTTAAAATCGATTTCATTTATTGCTTTGACTTTTTTTGCGGTCATTTTGGTTTCTCACATTTCCTATTTTTATTTTGAAAAACGATTTTTAAAGTTAAAAAATAGATTTACGACAATCAGAAGTTATTCTAGTAATCCCATAAAAGAATAATATGATTGCAAAAGACAGCATATACTTACCAGGTTTAAACGGCATAAGAGCAATTGCCGCAATGGCTGTTGTAATCACGCATATTAACAATCGATTAGAATATTATGGTATTCCAAATGCTGCTTTATTAGACTTGGCAACTTATGGAGTAACTATTTTTTTTACGTTAAGTGGCTTTTTGATAACGTTTCTATTGCTTAAAGAATTAGAAAAAACGAATACTATAGATGTAAAAAAATTCTACATGAGAAGAATTTTACGCATTTGGCCGTTGTATTATGTTTATCTAATTATTGTTGTTTTCTTAAATGGTATTTCAAATATTCAATGGCCAATATTATTTTATTTCTTTATGATTCCAAATCTAAAGAATTCGTTTGTAGGGATAGTAAATACTATTGTTGGCGATAAAATAATGACTTTTATGGTTGGACATTATTGGTCACTTGGAGTAGAAGAACAGTTTTATGCCTTTTGGCCTTGGATAGTAAAAAAGTCTAAAAATTTAATGTACTTTTTAATTCTATTTCCAATAGCTTTTGTACTTCTAAAACTAATGCTTAGATTATTTCATGCGCATTACAACATACTTGTTTTTGTAAATTATACTCGTTTTGGATGCCTTGTTATTGGTGGTTTAGGTGCCTATTTATTCTTTAAAAATTACAATCTAGTTCAAAGACTCAAAAGTAAGTGGGTTGAAATTATAGCTTGGCTATTTTTTATTATTGTAGGAGCAAATAAATTTCATATTACCTCAATAATTGATCATGAAATAATTTCACTATTTACTTTAATCATCATATTTAATCAAATAGACAATCCTAAAAAAATTATTTCTTTAGAGAATAAGCTATTTGATTATTTAGGAAAAATTTCTTTTGGTTTGTATGTATACAATCCGTTAGTAATTTATTTAATGTCCTATGTATTTAATTACATTATGATTACAAATATACTGATCAAAAAATCGGTAATTTATGTTTTAGTGATTTTAGCAATCATATTTGTAGCGCATATTTCGTATAACTATTTTGAAAAGTATTTTTTAAAATTGAAATACAAATACACCACTTTACATAGCATTGCAAATAAATTTTAAATAAATAAACAATGAAAAATATACTTTTTATTACTTGGGATGGGCCACAAACCAGTTATATGGAAGGCTTGTTTATGCCAATATTTAATGAGATTCAAAAAGAGAATAACTATTGTTTTCATGTAATTCAATTTACTTGGGGAACAAAAGAAAGAATAGCTATTACCCAAAATAAAGCAAACGAATTAGGAATAAAGTATACCTATAAAAAAATACACAGAAAACCTAATTCATTACTAGGCAGTCTTTTCACTATTATAAAAGGAACTTCATTTATACGGGAATATATAAAAACCTATAAAATAGCTATCGTAATGCCTAGAAGTACGATGCCATCAATTATGGTAAATCGTTTGAAAGCTGGTAATTATAAAATTCTTTTTGATGCAGATGGCCTACCAATAGAAGAGCGTATTGATTTTGGAAGATTAAAAAAGAACAGTATTTTATACTATTTCTACAAAAAAGAAGAAAAGGCCATGCTTTGTAAAGCGGATGTAGTGATTACAAGAAGTCAAAAAGCAATTAATTTTCATTTAAATTCAATCGGTAAAAGTTATAAGGATAAGTTTTTTGTAGTAGTTAATGGCAGAGACACGAACTTTTTTAAACCTAACGAACCCGATGCCAAAAAACTTAGAAAAGAAATTAATATAAAAAAAGACACCAAAGTTTTTATATATAGTGGTTCTCTTGGTCCGCAATATGGTTGGGAAATTATGATTAAAATTTTTAAACGATATTTAGAAATAAATCATAACGCTATTTTTTTAATTTTTACAGGGAATATAGATTTTGCAGAAAAAAGAATTCCATTAGCTTTAAAAAATCATATTATAATTAAATCATTGCCTTTTGAAGAGGTGCCAAAATACTTAACAATGGGCGATATTGCTTTTGCTATCAGAGAACCAAAACCAAGTATGAAAGGTGTAGCTCCAATAAAACTGGGCGAATATTTATTAATTGGAATTCCAACTATTGCTTCATTAGGAATTGGAGATACAGAAGCTATTTTAAAAGACAAACATTTTTGCTATTTGTATAAGCACGACGCTTCAGACTCAATTGAAAAAGCATTACAATTTATTAGAAATGCGGATGCTTTAGATAAAACCGAAATTCAAAAGTTTGGTCGTGATCATTTTTCAATAGAAATTAGTGCTGCTAGTTATATAAAAGCTTTAGATAAATTTTGATGAAAATTCTATACCTCACAAAATACAGTAGAAATGGTGCAAGTAGCCGCTTGAGAAGCTATCACTATTTTCCTCTTTTAGAAAAGGAAGGATTAGTTATAACTGTTAAACCTTTTTTTGATGAAGATTACTTAAATAATTTATACGCAAAAAAAAAGATATCTAATTTAAAATTGCTTTTCTATTATTTAAAACGATTTTTTGTTCTTTTCAGTATCGTTAAATATGACAAAGTCATTATTGAGAAAGAGCTTTTTCCTTATTTTTTTAGTTGGTTTGAAAAAATATTATTTCTGTTAAAAGTAAAATACATTGTAGATTATGATGACGCTATTTTTCATAATTATGATTTAAGCAAGAATAAGATCATTCGATTTTTTCTTAAAAATAAGATTAGTAATGTCATGAAGTATAGCGATTGTGTTTTAGCGGGTAATCATTATCTAGCAGATAAAGCGGAACAATCGGGGGCAAGAAAAGTTGTCTTATTTCCAACAGTTATTGATATCAATAGATACCATTCTAAAACATTTTTAAAAAAAAATGACCCTATAATTATAGGTTGGATTGGTTCTCCGTCTACTTTTAAATATATGCAAAGCTTAAGTAATGTATTTGAAGAGCTAAAAAGCAAGTTCCCAATCGAATTGCATATTATTGGAGCAACTGAAAAATTAAAATTCAAAGGTTCTACTCACTATTTTAATTGGTCTGAAGCTGATGAAGTTGCTATGATATCAAATTTTGATATTGGAATAATGCCATTAGAAAACACACCTTGGGAATTGGGGAAATGCGCCTATAAATTAATACAATACATGGGCTGTGGATTGCCCGTTGTAGCTTCTTCTGTTGGCATGAATAAAGAAGTAATTAACAATGGAGTAAATGGCTTTTTAGTAGAAAATAATAACGAATGGATAGATAAATTAAGTTTATTAATTCATGATGTCAATTTAAGAAAAGAGTTTGGAGAAAACAGCAGGAAAAAAGTTGAACGAGAATACAATTTGGAACGTAACTTCAAAAAATTAATTTTACTTTTTAATAATGACAGAAAGTAAAAACAGATACCTAAACTCATTACAGATATTCAGAGGAATTGCTGCACTTATGGTAGTTGTTCACCACGCTGTTGGTTCTCTAAAATATTATCATAATACTAATAACTCTTTTCTTCAAGGAATAGGAACATTTGGAAAATTTGGAGTTGATTTCTTTTTTATATTATCTGGATTTATTATCTCTTATTCTGTTTATTACAAATATAGCGAACCCGAATCCTTTAAAAAATATATTAAAAATAGAATCATAAGAATTTATATCCCGTACCTACCGATTGGGATTTTAATGTATTTCTTGTATGTCTATTTTCCTGGTTTTTCTAATGGAAGTAGAGAAATAAGTTTATTAACTTCACTAACCTTATTTCCAGATGGTAATCCTGCTTTGTCTGTTGCATGGACACTTACTTTTGAACTATTTTTTTATGTAGTATTTAGCATTTCGTTCTATTCAAAAAAAGTATGGAATTACTTTATATTGTTTTGGATAATAATTATTCTGACGTTTAATTATACTTCATTAGCAACTTTGTCAATTAATTCTAATCCCGTTTTTAACGTAGTAAAATCTACTTATAATATAGAATTCATCTTGGGATATTTATTATCATTATTAATTATTCGTAAAATTAAAATCAGTAAAAAAACCATAACTTTTGGACTACTTTTTTTAACAATTATCATAGGAATCAAATATATTACAAACCAAAACACTCCTTTTTATTTTAATTATTTGTTTTCTGGCATTGCTTTTATCGTACTTTATTTGGTCATAAATAATTACAAACCAAAAATAAATAACAACTCAATATTAATGTTTATCGGGAATGCGTCGTACTCGATTTATCTAATCCACAATCCTCTTCAAATGTTAATCTTGCGACTATATCCAAAAATTAATTCCATAACTAATACTATTTTAGCATTAGTTATAGTCTTACTTTTATCTAGCTTTTTTGGATATCTTTATTATCTTATCTTTGAAAAAAAGTGCATGAATTATATAAAATCCAAAATAATACAATAAGTTATGGATTTCCTTTTTGCGACAGTATTTGTTTTATTAGGTTATTTGTTTGTAATTAGTTTTAAAAGAAAATTATCTCAAAGTAATCTCACTACACTTAAACAACTCTATTTTTATCATTTACTTTTTGGAATATATTATTATTTCTTTGTTTTTGGAGACTCTATAGGGTATTGGAGACAAGCAAAATTAATGACTTTCGATACTTTTCTACACTCTTTTAAAGAAGAGCAAGGAACCTACTTCATGTATGCCTTAAACTATATTCCTTCAAATATTCTTGATTTATCCTATTTTACAGGAACTATAATGTATAGTGTCATTGGATTTATTGGGTTAGCCTATTTTTATGTTACCGCGATAGATACCATTACAACCAATCCTAAATTTAAAGGTTATAATTTATTTCCCGTTTTATTTTTTCTGCCTAATTTACATTTTTGGAGTTGTGCTGTTGGAAAAGACACCCTATTGTTTTTTTGTATCGGAATTTTTATATATGGAGTTATGAATCCTACCAAAAGAATTTTGTTTATCATATTGGCATTGAGTTTATCTTATGTTGTTAGACCACATATTACATTATTTATGATAATTTCTTTTGGATTTGCCTTCATCGCAAATAATAACAAATCTATATTTCAAAGAGTTTTATTTACTTCGATTATGATTGGTATTGCGGTTTCTATATTTCCCTTAGTATTGAAATTTTCAAAAATTGAAGAAGCTACTTTGGATAACTTTAATAATTTTGCACTAACTAAAGCTTCGCTATTAAGTAAATCATATACTAGTTCCGCTATTGATGTATCTTCTTATCCATTTCCTATAAAAGTTTTTACTTTTTTATTTCGCCCTTTCTTTTTCGATATCAATAGTATTCCTTCTTTATTAGCTGCTATTGAAAATATGATTCTACTAGTTTTAACCATTAGTGTTTTTAGAAATAAACCACTTACCACCTTTAGAAAGGCACCCTTTGTTATTCAGGGAATGGTGTATTTTTTATTAATAGGAACCTTTGCTTTTTCTCAATCCTTAGGCAATCTTGGCATAATGATACGAATGAGAAATATGTTTCTGCCTGGTTTAATTATTTTTTTATTTTGGCATTTTTCATCTCAAAATAACGAAGAAATAAACAATACTTCAGATTAAAAATTCCATCAATCCTTTGTAGAATTATTTCTTTTTAACATTTAAATAATGATACTTTATTTTAACTTAATATGAAGTAATCTTTAAGCAATTGGCTTTTCCTTTAAATTAATGTGAAGAATTGATTTGCCTATAATATACAAGACCAAATGAGCTTAAATTTGTTTGTATAATTCCCTAAAATAAAATTTATTCTATATTTTTTCTAGGAATTAAACATAAATAGGCAATTCATGTCAGAAACAAAAAAGAAGTTAATCAGAATTACAACAGTACCATTATCCTTAGATAAGATACTAGATGGTCAGTTGGCATTCATGAACAATCATTATGAAGTGATTGCAATTTCTTCTGAAAAAGAGTATCTAAAACGATGTGCTAAAAATGAAGGTGTTCGTTATAAGCACATTGAAATGACAAGAAAAATAACGCCAATTAAAGACCTTATTTCTTTATTTAAATTGGTTTTGTTTTTGAAAAAAGAAAAGCCTTTAATCATCCATTCTCATACGCCTAAGGCTGGCATAATTGCTATGTTAGCATCAAAAATTACCAATATTCCTATTCGTTTACATACCGTTGGAGGATTACCTCTTATGGAAGAGAAAGGAAGTAAAAAAAAGATGTTAGAATGTATTGAAAAATTAACTTACCGATTTTCAACCTTTGTTTTTACAAATTCTACTGGACTATATAATCATATAATCGAAAAAAAATATATCGCTAAAAATAAGTTAAAAGTAATTGGAAATGGAAGTTCTAATGGAGTAGACATTAATTATTTTTCAGCATCAGAAGTTAGTTTTGATGAACAAACAAAGCTAAAATCGACTTTAGGGATTTCAGAAAATGATTTCACTTTTGTTTTTGTTGGAAGAATTGTAACCGACAAAGGAATTAATGAACTTGTGGAAGCTTTCGATAAAATTTCACTTCAAAAAAAGGAACTAAAATTAATAATAGTTGGAGATCAAGAGCCCGAATTAGATCCATTACATAAATCTACATTACAAATTTTAGTTAAAAACAAAAACATAATTTCAGTTGGTTTTCAAAAAGACATTAGACCTTATTTATTTATAAGTAATGTATTGGTTTTTCCGAGTTATAGAGAAGGTTTTCCTAATGTAATCATGCAAGCAGGTTCTATGGGATTACCTGTAATTGCTACTGACATTAATGGATGCAATGAAATTATTACACATGAAAAGAATGGTGTTTTAATCCCCAAAAAAAATTGTGTTTCCTTAGAATTAGCACTACTTAGACTTTGTGAAGACAAAACACTTTATGACTATTTAAAATCAAATGCTCGAACTATGATAGAGACAAGATTTGAAAGAAAAATAATTTGTAAGTCTATTTTAGATGAATATAAATTCATGGAAAAAAGCTTGTAGTTATGATTTACAGAGAACATTTTATTTTTGGTGCAGGCGGTCACGGAAGAGTAATTGCAGAGTTACTACAATTTAATAATTGTAAGGTAGAAGCATTTATTGATGATAATCCAAAATCAAATTTAAACAATGCTATCCCAATTGTTAAGAGTGATTTTATTGAAAAAAATGAAATGAGATTATCAATAATTATTGCAGTTGGAGATAATTTCAATCGAAAAAACATAAGTAAAAGAATAAAAAATCATTCTTTCTTTTCATGCATTCATAAAAAAGCTTCCATTTCACCTTCTTCAAAAATAGGTGATGGTACTGTAGTGATGCAAAATGCTATAATAAATAGTAATGCTATAATTGGAAAACATGTGATCATAAATACGGCAACTATTATTGAACATGATTGTATTATTGAGGATTTTGTACATATTTGCCCTAGCGCAACTTTATTAGGAAGTGTATCGATTGGAGAAGGAACACAAATAGGTGCCGGAGTTATTATATTACCTGGAGTAAAAATTGGTAAATGGTGTGTTATTGGTGCTGGAACCATTGTATTAAATGATATTACAAATGGTTCAATTGTAGTTGGAAATCCGGGTAGAATTATAAAAGAAAACACAGTATACTATGAAGCAATTAAAGAACTTGATGAAGAAGTAACTTTAATTGAATAGATCTATTTTTACTTATTTGTATTATAAAATATAATAATTATTTCTTCTTCTCTACTGATTTAAAAAAGATACCTCTAATCTTCTTGAAAACATTTCTATTCTTTATATTGTAATCTTGGTTATCATAGCCATAATTGTAGCCGTAATTATATTTATAACCATATCTATTATTAAGTTCAATATTATTTAATATGATTCCCATTGTTTTTATAGTATTCAATTTCTTAAAATTTGAAATGAATTTAAGTAATTTTTTTTCTGTAAAATCGGCACGAGTAACATAAAGTATGATATCGGCTAATTCTAATATCAAACTAGTATCGGTTACTAATACCGTTGGAGCCGTATCAACAATTATATATTCGTATTGGGTCTTTAACTCCTTCAATAGCATCTCAAATCGTCCATTAGACAATAACTCTGCGGGATTTTGTGGAATAATACCAGAAATAATAACATCAAGATTACTATCTTCTTCAATATTTTTTGTTATAATATCGTCTACAGTTAAAGCAGTGTCATGTAAATAATTAGTGACACCTCTAACGAGCACTTTTTTTAAATCAAGAGAGTTATGTAATTGCGGGTTTCTTAAATCAGCTCCTACTAGAACAACTTTTTTTCCATAAGAGGAAAGTGTAATGGCTAAATTTGTTGAAACAAAAGTTTTGCCTTCACCTTTAATAGAAGACGTAACATAAATAACATTCCCTTCATCTTTTAACGAGGATACATATTTGATATTAGAAGCCAATATTCGGAATGATTCCGATAACATGGATCGATCTAAAGACCTTACTTTTTTTTGCTCATCTTCTATTTTTGGAATTTCGGATACAACTACTACATCTTTAACTTCCTCTTCAATATCTTCTTTTGTTTTTATTTTGTCGTAAAATAAATTTTTGGCATAAATAAGTATAAATGGAATAATAATACCAATCAAAAGGGCAATACCATAATAAGATTTTCTATCAGGAAATATAGGTGTAGTTGAGAAACTAGCTTCCTCAACAACTTTAATAGATGGATTGGTTATAGCAAGATTTACAAGAGCTTCTTCTCGTTTTTGCAACAATAAAACATATAAATTTTCTTTTATCGTTTGCTGTCTTTCTATAGACCTAATATTTTTTTCCTTATTAGGAACACTGCCATATTTACTTTTTTCTTCTGAATTAATTTTAATTAAGTCACTTCTATTTATTTCCAATCCTTTTTGATAACCAATGATAGATGATTTAATATTATTTTTTAGTTGATATACCTGACTTACTGTTTCTTTTACAAGAGGATTAGATTCTCCAGCTCCTGTTTGAAGCAACCTTTTGTATTTAAATATTTCTTGATTATACTTGTTTACTATATCGTTTATTTCTTGATCTTCCAACCCAATATTTGGAGGTAAAAGTTCCATTTCTTTCGATTTGTTAATAGATAACATCATTAATTTTGATAAAACAATTTGAGTATTTGCTTTATCTAAATCAGATTTAGATCGATAAGCACTTTGCATCAAAATATTGGCATCATTATCTACGTTTACTAATTCATTATTTCGTTTATAATTTGCTTTAGACTGTTCTATAGAGTCTAACTCGTTATAGAGATAATCAAATCTTTTATCTACAAAATCTACTGTTTTTTGATGTACAAACTTTCTGTCCTTAACACCATCATTGTTAAAAACAGTAATCATAGAATTTACAATGTCTGTAATTTTATTAGGATTATAACCTGTAAGACTAATTCTTAAAATATCACTTTGATTACCTACATAATCTATAGCTAACTTTTGTGAAATTGCCTTGCATACACTTTTTTTATTTTTTAAATAAATAGAATATACACGTCCTTCAATTTTGTTTAATGAAATTTTACTTTTTAATTTTAATTTGAAAGGAACAATAAAGTCAAAATTAGTTTGATCAAACTTGTATATCTTTTCACCATCATTAAATTTATATCCATTTTTTGTAGTTTCTATTTCAAAAGCACCTGAACTATTCATTATAGAGTCTTTTTCTAAAGCCCACAGCACATCAAAAGGAGCATTAGTCCATAATTCATCCGACTTGAGTCTACCTACACTATAAATTTCTGTAGTTAAATTTAAACTGTCAACCACATTTCCAACAATTCTAGAAGATTTAAGATTTTCTATTTGATTTTCAAGATTTACCTTACTAACTCCAAAAATGGAAGTTCCTTCATTTTGCATTTTAAATGATGAATTTGAACTATCCAAAACTTGAATTTTAGCAGAAGTATCATAAACATCATTAGCATATCTCAGATAGATATAGCAGCTAAAAAGAATAATTACAATTGAAAATAAAATCCATTTCCAATAAAGTAAATACTTAAATATTTCTTCTTTAAAATTAATTTTAATGGGTTGACTTTGCATTTTATTTTGTAAGTAGAATAATTGATAATGCTAATGATAAGGAAACAGAAATTATAGATATGAATGTTCCTAAGTTACCTACATATCCTGCTGATTTAACTTTTGGCCCATTTGGATTAACATAAATAACATCATTTGGCTTTATGTAATAGTGTGGCGTTCCAAACCAATTCTTAGAGGTCATATCAATCGTTATATATGTTTTTGAATTGTTTTCTTCCCTAATTAGAAGAACATTTTGTCTTTTACCGTTAATCGTTAGATCACCTGCATAACCTAACGCTTGCAATAGGCTGAGATTTTGTTCTGAATAATTATATGTTCCTGGCCTAGTAACTTCTCCTAAAACGGTAAATTTAGCATTCATCAAACGAGCGGTAACTACGGGTTGGTCAAGATGCTTTCCTTCAATCAATTTTTTCACTACTAATTCTTCTAGTTCTGAAATAGTTAACCCTTTAACCTCTAATTTTCCCAAAATTGGTAAAGTTATTTTACCTTCTAAGTTTACTAAATAACCGGGGAAACTTGATGTGTTTTGCTTCTGATCTTGATTTAAATTATACATTACAGCCAAATCTGATGCACTTGACGAAATAATAATACTTAATATATCATTTGATTGAATTTGTCCGGCAGAAAAAACATTTTTATCATGCTTACTTGCATTAATATCTTTAAAATAAATAACGTCTTTTTTTGATGAACAAGAAGAAAAAAATAGTAAAAAAAAAGTAACAAAAATGTAGCTTGTTTTTATAAAATTCATTGATAAGATTGGTTTGATGTAAATAAAATTTATTCTTAATAATTGAAAATCAATTAATTTAATTTAGCATACAATTATTTCGAAACAAATCTATACTTATAGAAACTAAGTAGCAACTGTAAAACAAATTAATAAACTTTTATAAATTATTATTTAATACAAACTTAACATTGAGGGTTTGCCGTATAAACCAAAACAAAAAGAATAAAACAACATTAAGGAAATATGTAATTTGTGGTTTAAATTAATTCCAAAGTTCTTTCTAAAGCCATTCCGCGTGAACCTTTTATAAGTAATGTTTTATGTTCCAATTTTAAAGACGAAAGGTTTTGGGCAAAGTCTTCAAATGTATTATAAAAATGGAAAAACTCATTTTTAATGGAATTAAAATAGAAATCTTTGCCCACAAAATGACATTCAAATTTACTATTCTTACTTAAAAATTCCACTATTGATTTATGTTCAGCAATGCTTTCGTCTCCAAGTTCATACATATCACCAATAATAATGCATTTATTTGTTTTCTCTAATTGAATAAAATTCTCCAATGCTACTAACATACTACTTGGATTAGCATTGTAAGCATCTAGTATGATTTCGTTAGTGCCTTTTATTAATATTTGAGAACGATTATTCTCTGGGGTATAACTTTCAATGGCAGCTTTAATATCCTTTGGTTGAACTTTAAAATGACTCCCTATAGTAATTGCAGCATTGATATTATTGCTGTTATAAAGCCCGATTAAATGAGAATTAATTTGTACACCCAGAGTTTCAATTTTCACAAATGGGTTTGCAGTAACTTTATTGATATATACTTTGGCATTTACTTCTTTTTGACTAAAAGTGATTCTATTAAAATCTACTGTTTTAGTGTTTTGGATTTCGTCATCTAGATTTACAAAAACAAATTTGTTATTTGATTTTAAATAGGTATACATTTCACTTTTCCCTTTAATTACTCCTTCAACTCCACCAAATCCCTCAAGATGGGCTTTGCCAAAATTGGTAATATATCCAAAATCTGGCTGTGCAATTTCACAAAGGAATTCAATTTCTTTCTGGTGATTAGCACCCATTTCTACAATACCTAATTCGGTATCTTTTGTAAATGACAACAAAGTCAGCGGAACACCGATATGATTATTTAGATTACCAACAGTAGCCTTAGTTTTGTATTTTCTTGATAGTACCACATTGATAAGCTCTTTTGTGGTTGTTTTTCCGTTACTTCCTGTCAAAGCGATTATCGGTAGTTTTAGGAATTGCCTGTGAAATTTAGCCAATTCTTGAAGCGTTTTTAAACTATCCGTCACTAGGATTGTTCTGTCATCAATAAAATATTGAGGATTATCAATTAGTACATAACTAGCACCTTTAGTTAATGCTTCTTTAGCAAAAGTATTAGCATCAAAGCGCTCTCCTTTTATTGCTACAAAAAAAGAGTTCTGTTCTATATTTCTTGTATCAATTGAGATTTTATTACACTTAATAAATAAATCATGAATGTTTTTAATAGTCATTTCGGAAAATAATTATAATAAAAAAGCCCTTAAAATTAGGGCTTTTTATCAATATTAGAAATCTAAAAACTAGTTTCTAGCTCTTTTCTTTTTGTCTGCCTTTGGACCAACTCTAGACATTGCGCATCTGAATCCGATAAAGTCTGTTGCGATATCCTGTGGAAAGTATCTTCTTTGAGCAGGATCAAGCCAGTAAGCTCTATCTCTCCATGAACCTCCTTTATATACTCTTACATCATCATTAACCAAAGTAGTTCTTTTGTTAGACTTGTCATATTTTTTAACCATATTCCCTAAACTATCAGTAGAAACATTATGTCTAGGAGAATCATACATTCTTTGGTCATCTCTGAGTTTTCCTTTTTCATCACCTTCTTCAGAAGCCCCAAATTTGAAATAACGAGTTGATTGCTTATCACCGTCTCTGTAATTTCTATTATCTGATTTATCAAAGTTTTGTCTTAAATACGTTTCTTTATCATCAACTGGCACTTGTGCAATTTGACCAGGGAAATTTCTAGAAACTATTTTACCATTAGATAAAGTATCAAATTTTTGAGTTTCAGGAGTTACTAATTCAACTTTACCATCTTCTCCAATTTTATCCTTCATATAAACGTTACCTCTGTAGTAATTGAAGTCGTTGGCTTCATCATCAACCATAGGTCTATAAACATCGGCTACCCATTCAGCTACATTTCCAGCCATATCGTATAAACCAAAATCGTTTGGAGGATATGATTTAACTTTATTAGTGATATCAGCTCCGTCATCAGACCAACCGGCAAGCCCACCATAGTCTCCTTTTCCTTGTTTGAAGTTAGCCAATTGGTCACCTCTAACCTGTCTTTTTCCTGATCGTGTATAGCTTCCAGACCAAGGATACTTCTTTTGTCCTTTGTAAGCATTATACTCTCTTTGTCCAACATCAGCTGCTGCAGCATATTCCCACTCTGCTTCAGTTGGCAGTCTATAGTCTGGCAATATCAATCCAGAAGTTCTTTGTGCATAAACATTTTTAGCGCTATTTCCAGCAGTATTGTTTGCTCCTGATGCATCCGCTTTTGGAGCTGCTCCTCTACCTTTACCTTTTTTCAAAACAATCTTCTCATCACCGCCTTTAGCTGTAGATGGAGAAGCAAGGTAAGCTTCGGTACTGAAAACTTTATCAGCAGTCATTTCGGTAACTTTAGAATCTTTTTTCAAATAACGTTGTTCTTCAAGAATTTTTTCGTTCACACGATCTGTTCTCCATTTAGCAAATTCTGTAGCCTGAATCCAATTAACTCCAACAACTGGATATTCAGCATATGCCGGATGTCTTAAATAGTTATTTGTCATTGTTTCATTATAACCTAACCTATTTCTCCAAACTAAAGTATCAGGAGATGCACCTTCATAAATGTTTTTATAATTGTCTTGTTCCGGAGGAAAAACAGTCTTTAACCAATTTAAGTATTCCATATACATCATATTGGTTACTTCCGTTTCGTCCATATAAAAGGACATAACGTGTTGCTGATTTGGAGTGTTATTCCAATCATGCATTACATCGTCTTGAACTTTACCCATCGTAAATGTTCCTCCTTCAACTAAAACTAATCCAGGACCAGTTTCTTGCTTTTTAAACTTTGAAGCATATTGGAAACCTCCTTTTTTATCGTTGATTTTCCACCCAGTGGCCTTTGAACCACCAGACGACTTGCCTTTTTTACTACAACTAGTAAAACCGACCATTATTACCATTAGGGATAGCAATAATTTTACAGCAATGATTTTGTTTACTTTCATATTCATAGTAGGTATAAATTTTCGAGGCGCAATATAAGTATTTACCATTAAATTGCAACAACTTTTTTAAATTAATACTAAATTCGCCACTTGCAGACGTATTATATATAAACGCAAAAATACTAGTTTTATTGTATTTTGCATCAAAAAATATTTTTTTTTGCTATATTATACTATTTGTTACTAAATTACGTTTACAATCTACTATGAAAAAGATAATTACTTTGTGCCTCATAATTGCGAATGCTTCACTTGCTATTTCTCAAAATAAAGGTTCCCAATCAATAAAATGGACTGATAAAAAGTCAATGTCATATGGTAATTATATCTACTCGGCACCTCAATTTAATATTGAAAACTACCAATTTGACACCTATACAAAAACACTGAATTACTCCTTAACGATTAAACTAACTAACTTAGTTGATGAGAATTCTTTTCAAATTTCTAATCTCGTTTTTGAACCTATTTTGGAAAGTCAATTAGGTGATCTGTCCATAAAAAACATTCCTACTTCATTTAAATACAACTTCAAAAACTCTATTGCTCGAGATCAGTATTATGGGAAAATAATAGTAACCCCAATAATTAAGGAAGGAAATTTACTTAAAAAATTGATCTCATTCGATTACTCATTTGACGCAAGTGCTTTGAGAGTAATGCCAAATTTAAATATTAGTAATGCTGTTGAAAATTCAGTATTAAGTACTGGCAATTGGTATCGTTTTTACGTTGAAAAATCTGGAGTGGTCAAAATTAATAAAAGCTTTTTAAGCAGCTTAGGTTTAAATACCAATGTTGATCCAAGAAAGATTAAAATTTATGGTAATGGAGGTCGAATGTTACCTTTGCTTAATTCGATTAATTACCCGATGGATTTGGCTGAAAATGCGATTCAATTTGTTGGGGAAAGTGATGGTGTTTTTGACAATCAAGATTATATCCTTTTCTACGCCGAGGGCATGGATCAATGGAATAATGATTATAAAAGCAACTTAAACATTTACACAGATCGATCTTATTATTATGTAACAGCACAAGGTGGTCAAGGTAAAAGAATTGCAGACATGAACCAACCCACTGGCAATGCCACAACTACAATCACCACTTTTGACGACTATAAATTCCATGAAATTGATGAAGTAAACATTGAAAAACTTGGTAGAATTTGGTTTGGGGAAAATTTCAGCATCGATAATGAGCAAGAATTTGATTTTAAATTTCCAAACCTTGTCAATACTTCACCAATTATTTTGGAAACCCACTTAGCTGCAGTTACTTCAACTACAAATAGTTTTAAAATAGAGGCAAACAATCAATTGGTTGGAAACATAGCAATTACACCATCTCCAGGAAGTGAAGTTATAGTATTTGAAAGAACATTATCTTCAGGAGTAACGGTGAGCACTGATGATATAAAAGTTAAAATTACCTATGATAATGGCGGGGTACCAAGCTCTAAAGGATATTTAAACTATATAAACATCAAAGCCAAAAGAAATCTTGTGGCTTATGGTAAACAATTTACATTTCAATTTGATCAAGCTGCATCTTTAATAGGAATAGGAGAATATCAAATTTCTAATGCTGCTTCCATTAGACAAGTTTGGGATATTACTGATATTTATAATGTAAGCAAAGTTGATAATTCTTCTCAGACCACATTCGCTTTTAAATCAAATTTTGGAGAAGTTAGAAAATATGTGGCCATTGACAATTCTGATTTCATTTTTCCATCTAGAGAATCTAAATCAAAAGTAGACAATCAAAATTTAAAAGGAACTATTTTTAATGATCAACAAGGCGTTTTTAGAGATATTGATTACCTAATAATTACACCTAAATTCCTAAATGCTGAAGCCGAAAAATTAGCCGCATTTCACAGAAATTACTCTAATCTGAATGTGAAAGTCGTAAATTTAGAAAACATATACCCTGAATTTTCCTCAGGAAAACAAGACATTGGAGCCATTCGAAACTTTGTGAAATATATATATTTCAACGCCTCAACTCCAAGCAAAAGAGTCAAATACTTAAATATTTTTGGAGATGCTTCCTATGATTTTAAAGACCGAATTCGCAACAACACTAATATAGTTCCTATTTATCAAGGACTTAATAGTTATACCGAAGGAGAAACTTCATTTGCTTCTGATGATTTTTTTGGAATGTTAGATCCCGATGAAGGAAGATTAGATTTTGGAAACACTCCAACTAATGGGAGCACTTCTTTTTCTTATGATTTTGGCGGTATTGATATAGCAATTGGCAGGATGATTGTTAGCACCCCAAAACAAGCAGAGGAAATGGTTAACAAGGTTCTTGAATATCATGACATTAAATCTTATGGTAGTTGGAGAAATAATTACGTATGCATTGGCGACGACCCTAATCCTGAAAAACCTAGCGATAATCAGTTACAATATTATCAAAACAGATTGTCTGATAAAATAGCTTTTGAAAAACCTTTTATTAATGTTAAAAAAATTCTTTTAGACTCCTTTGTTCAAGAGACATCAGCAGGCGGGAAAAGATATCCAAAAGCACGTGAAGAAATTATATCAGAATTTGAAAAAGGAGCATTAGTGTTTAATTATTTGGGGCATGGTGGCGAAGACGGATTAGCAGAAGAACGTATTTGGGAAAAATCAGACGGTCAAAATTTAAGTAATCAATACAAATACCCACTTTTCATAACCATTACATGTGATTTCTCTAGATTCGACAACCCAACTCGACCAACTGCTGGTGAATATGCGTATTGGAATCCAAAAGGAGGAGCCATTTCAATGCTAACTACCGTTCGTTCTATAGGACAATCAACGGCACAATACTTTAATGATGAACTTGCCGAATATTTGTTTTCTTATGGTAGTGACAACTACCTTTCAATAGCAGAGGCACTTCGTTTATCAAAAAACGCTGGACCTAATTCTGCCACAAACATAGTTGTCTACTTAGGAGATCCTGCATTGATGTTGGCTATTGCAAAACCAAAAATTGTGCTTACCAAAGTTAATAACATACCTATCACTGGTCCAATTGATGATTTCCAATCCTTGGATAATGTAAGGTTAACAGGTGAAGTTCGAGATGAAAACAATAATTTACTTCAAAATTATAATGGTGAATTATCTATAAATATTTTTGATAAGAATATAACTGTAAACACATTAAGAAACGACTTTTCTGATGCAGTCGTTAATGATTTATTACAACTTGCGCCCACTATGACTTTTTCTAAACTGGGAGAAACCATTTTTAGAGGTAATGCCCGAATTACAAATGGTAATTTTGAATTTGAATTTTATGTGCCAAGAGATATTCGTATTCCTGTTGGAAATGGAAGAATAAGCTTTTATTCTAAAAGAAATCAGATTTTATTAGACAAAACTGGCTACAACACTGATATTAAAGTTGGTGGAATTAATACTAATGCTGTGGCAGATACTACTGGTCCAACTGTAAAACTATATATGAATGATGAAACTTTTGTAAATGGAGGTATTACTAATGAATCGCCTTTCTTTCTAGCACTTCTCGAAGATGAACACGGAATAAACACCGCTAGCGGCATAGGTCATGATATCATTGGAATTCTTGATGGTGATGAAACAAAACCATACATTATGAATGATTATTACGAAACTGAACTAGATGATTATAAAAAAGGAAGAGTCTATTTTCCGTTCCGAAATTTATCGGTTGGTTTGCATACCATTTCTTTTCGTGCTTGGGATGTTTATAACAATCCAATTACAGCCGAAATTCAATTTGTAGTCGTGGGAGATGACAGTATTGCACTTAGTAATGTACTCAACTATCCCAATCCATTTGTAAGCTATACCGAATTTTGGTTTTCTCACAACAAACCTTTTGAACCTCTGGATGTTCAAGTGCAGGTCATGACTATAACAGGGAAAATCGTCTGGACAAAAAATCAAACAATAACTACTGATGGGTTTCTTTCTAGAGATATAACTTGGGATGGAAAAGATGACTTTGGAGACCGAATTGGTAAAGGTGTTTATGTCTACAAACTGACTGTAAAGTCCGCTTTATCGAATAAAAAAGCAGAAAAAATAGAAAAACTTGTAATCCTATAGGAAAATACTATATTTGTTAACTTTTATAAAAATGAAGATGAAAAAAATAGCGATATTATCTGTATTACTTTCAATACAGTTTATCAATGCACAACAAGATAGCCGTGTTATTACAACGGGTGTGCCATTTCTTTTAGTGGCTGCAGATGCTAGATCAGCAGGTATGGCAGATCAAGGAGTAGCTACTTCCTCAGATGCCTATTCACAACAATGGAATCCTGCAAAATATGCTTTTGCATTAGACAAACAAGGCTTTACAATTAGTTATACTCCTTATTTAACAGACCTAGTTAATGATATTTCACTAGGTCAAGCAACTTACTATAATCGATTTGGAGCCGACGGAAGAAACGCGTTTGCAGTTAGTTTACGTTATTTTGGTTTAGGAGAAATAGAATTGAGACAAAACGCAGATGATCCTGCGCAAATTGTTAAGCCAAATGAAATGGCAATCGATGGTTCTTATGCTCTTAAACTAAGTGAACGCTTCTCCATGTCAGTTGCAGGAAGATATATCCGATCAGCTTTAAGAATTCCTAGCGGAGACACGGGTGATTCTAAACCCGCAAGCTCATTTGCAGTTGACATCGCAGGTTTTTATCAAGGTGAAGAAACGGCCTTTAATGATTTTAATGGTCGCTTACGTCTTGGATTTAACTTTCAAAACATGGGGCCAAAAATCAACTATGATGCCGGTCAATCTGACGACAATAGCGCTAACTTTCTTCCGGCTAATATGAGACTTGGTGGAGGTTATGATTTTATCCTTGATGATTTCAATAAAGTCTCTTTAAATATAGAGCTTGCAAAACTATTGGTTCCTACGCCACAAAGCGCAGATCTAGATGGTGATGGATTAATCACTACTCCTGAGGAACAAGCATTACAAACACAAAACAATAATGATTACAATAAAATAAATTGGGTATCTGGAATGTTTTCGTCTTTTGGGGATGCACCAGGCGGATTTAGTGAAGAGCTTAAAGAGTTCACGTATTCAGTTGGTGCAGAATATTTATACCAAGATTCCTTTGCCTTTCGTTTAGGTTATTTTAATGAGAGCCCAATAAAAGGAGCTCGAAAATTCTTTTCTCTAGGAGCGGGTTTCAAATACAATGTAGTTAAAGTAGATGTTTCTTACTTATTCTCGGCATCACAAGTAAAAAACCCATTAGAAAACACTCTTCGTTTCTCATTATCATTTAACTTTGGCGATAAATATGATGATTATTAATAGTATAAAATAAAGTAATAACAATCCAAATTTCAAAAATGAGATTTGGATTTTTTTTCCTCAATACCTAAGAAAAAAAATAGTCAATTCGAATGAATAAAATAGAAATTACCACTTCGTTTTCCGTTTTTGAAACAATAGAAGAGCTTCCTAATGATGTAAGTGATTTGATGCAAAAAGCTATTGAGATCAGAAAAAACGCTTATGCTCCTTATTCTAAATTTAAAGTTGGCTGCGCTCTTTTACTAGATAACGGAAAAATTGTTTTAGGTTCTAATCAAGAAAATGCGGCCTACCCATCAGGACTTTGTGCCGAAAGAGTTGCTATTTTTCAATCGGGGGCTATTTACCCTGAAGCCAAAATTTTAAAAATGGCCATTACCGCCGCTTCAGAAACTAACAAAACAACAACACCTATTCCTCCTTGCGGGAGCTGTCGACAATCAATTTTTGAATATGAATTCAAACAAAATATGCCAATAGAAATTTATTTCATGGGAGAAAAAGGGATTGTTTACAAATCAGATTCCATAAAAAATTTACTACCACTTAGTTTCGATAAAAACTTCTTATAGTAGTAAAAAATTACTGTATTAAATTTTACTTCTTAATGGGAATGTTTTACTTTTGCTCCCGAACCTTCGGGGCGCAAATTTGTGAGTGAGTGAGCTATTTTGCGTTGAATAAATAATTACAACTTAATAACACTTTAGTAAAAAGTAAACAATGAAAGAAGTAACAAAAGAAGTTTATTTAAAATGGTATGAAGAAATGCTATTTTGGAGAAAGTTTGAAGACAAACTTGCAGCACTTTACATTCAACAAAAAGTAAGAGGATTTCTTCACTTATATAATGGTCAAGAAGCAGTTTTGGCTGGTGCTTTACACGTTATGAATTTGGGAGGTAAAGACAAAATGATTACCGCTTATCGTAATCACGTTCAACCAATTGGCATGGGTGTTGACCCAAGAAAAGTAATGGCTGAATTACTCGGAAAAGTAACTGGCACCTCCAAAGGAATGGGTGGTTCTATGCATATTTTTTCAAAAGAACATGGTTTTTATGGCGGTCATGGTATTGTGGGAGCTCAAATTCCTGTTGGTGCTGGAATGGCATTCGCCGATAAATATTTTAACACTGGTGGTGTAACCTTAACCTATTTTGGTGATGGTGCCGCACGTCAAGGTTCTTTACATGAAGCTTTCAATATGGCTATGTTATGGAAATTACCAGTTGTTTTCATATGCGAAAATAATGGCTATGCCATGGGAACATCGGTAGAAAGAACTGCAAATCATACGGATATTTGGAAACTTGGTTTAGGATATGAAATGCCATGCGGACCTGTAGATGGAATGAATCCTGTTAAAGTTGCAGAAGCAATGCATGAAGCAATGGAAAGAGCTCGGCGCGGTGATGGACCAACTTTCTTAGAAATGAAAACATACAGATACAGAGGTCACTCTATGTCTGATGCACAATTATACCGTTCAAAAGAAGAAGTTGAAGAGTACAAAAAAATTGACCCAATAACTCAAGTACTTGATGTTATTATGGAAAAAAATTATGCCTCTAAAGAAGCCATTGAAGTAATTGATGGACGCGTAAAAGATTTAGTAGAAGAATGTGCCACATTTGCTGAAGAATCAGATTTTCCAGAAGCACAACAACTCTATGATGTGGTTTACGAACAAGAAAATTATCCTTTTATCCCTCACAGATTATAATTATGGCAACAAAAATAACAATGCCTCGCTTAAGCGATACTATGACTGAAGGAACCGTTGCTACATGGTTAAAAAAAGTTGGAGATACTGTAAAAGAAGGAGATATTTTAGCAGAAATTGAGACTGATAAAGCTACCATGGAATTTGAATCATTTAATTCGGGTACTTTATTATATATCGGAATTCAGGAAGGTGAAACTGCAGCAGTAGATTCATTATTGGCTATTATTGGTAAAGAAGGTGAAGACATTTCAGGACTAATTTCAGGCGGTGCAGCTACTCCAGCTGTTGCTGAAGTAAAAGCTGAAGCTTCAACTGAATCAGAAACCATAAACAATAAACCACAAACCTTCGAACTTCCAAAAGGAGTAATTGTAGTAACCATGCCTCGTCTTAGCGATACAATGACCGAAGGTACAGTGGCAACTTGGTTGAAGAAAGTAGGAGATGATGTAAAAGAAGGTGATATCCTAGCTGAAATCGAAACCGATAAAGCCACTATGGAATTTGAATCTTTTAATGCAGGAACTTTATTGTTTATCGGAATTAACGAAGGACAATCAGCACCAGTAGACAGTGTTCTAGCTATTATTGGTCCAGCAGGAACAGATATTACAGGAATAGCTGAAAATTATAAAAAAGGCGTTGCTGTTCCATCGGCTGCAGCAGATAAAACTGTCTCACCGAGCGCTACCGAAGCCTCGGGAGAGGTACCGCATACAAATGATAACGCAAGAATTTTTGCTTCTCCATTAGCGAAGCAAATAGCAAAGGATAAAGGAATTAATCTTTCTCAAATAAAAGGATCAGGAGAAAACGGACGCATTACCAAAAGTGACGTCGAAAACTTTACTCCTGGAACTACTGCTACAAGTTCAGTTGCTCAACCCGAAACCCGAAATGCACAACCCGAAACGGTAGTACGACCATTTGTTCCGGCTGGAGAAACGTTAACCGAAGTGGTTAAAAATTCACAAATGCGTAAAACTATTGCGATTCGCCTTTCAGAATCTATTTTCACAGCACCTCATTTCTATTTAACGGTAGAGATTGCTATGGATGAAGCAATGAAATCTCGTGCAGCCATCAATACCATTCCTGATACAAAAGTGTCTTTCAATGATATGGTTATCAAAGCGTGCGCAATGGCATTGAAGAGACATCCAAAAGTAAATACACAATGGTCTGCTGATGCCATCATCATCAACCATCATGTGAACATTGGTGTAGCTGTTGCAGTTGAAGACGGATTAGTGGTACCTGTTTTGAAATTTACAGACCAAATGACGTTAACCCAAATTGGTAGTAGCGTAAAAGATTTAGCTGGTAAAGCAAAATCTAAAAAACTACAACCAGCCGAAATGGAAGGAAGTACGTTCACTGTGTCTAACTTAGGAATGTTCGGTATACAGTCATTCACCTCTATCATCAATCAACCAAACTCAGCCATTTTATCGGTTGGAGCAATCGAAGAAAAACCGGTAGTAAGAAATGGTCAGATTGTTGTTGGAAATACCATGATGTTGACTTTAGCTTGCGACCACAGAACGGTTGACGGAGCTACAGGAGCTCAATTCCTGCAAACATTGAGACAGTATTTGGAAAACCCAGTAACGATGTTGGCATAAGCTAATTCGTTTTAACAATTAATCCCGTTTTGAAAGTTCAGAACGGGATTTTTTCATTTAATTTACAGTATAAATAACAGTACATGAAAAAATTACTTATCTTAAGTTTCTTATTTATCATAGGGTCTTGCCAAAAGAAAGAAGTTGCAAAAACACATCAATTCGTCAGAGACGCCCATACTTTTTCTAAACCAAATGAAGCAGTTGTCAAACACTTAGATTTAGACATCAAAGTCAATTTTGACGCTCAAACCATTTCAGGCAAAGCATCCTGGACAATCGAAAATACTGCTAAAGGAAACGAAATCATCTTTGATGAAAATACACTAAATATTACCAAAGTTACTTTGGGCGTTGACGAAAAAGAAACCCAATTCAAGTTGGGTGACGCGGTCGAATTCCATGGAAGACCGCTTCATATAACTATAGAACCCAACACCACCAAAGTCAACATTTATTATTATACAACCAAAGACGGCGTCGCACTACAATGGCTAAAACCTGAACAAACGGCCGATAAAAAATATCCATTTGTTTTTTCTCAAGGTCAAAGTATTTGGTCACGGACTTGGCTTCCTTGTCAAGATTCTCCTGACATTCGCTTTACCTACAATGCTAAAGTTACTGTTCCAAAAAACTTGATGGCACTGATGAGCGCCGTCAATCCGCAACAAAAAAATAATACAGGAATCTATACTTTCAAACAAGACAAACCCATTCCATCCTATTTAATGGCCATTGCGGTAGGTGACGTCGAATTTAAATCTATTGATAACCGAACCGGAGTTTATGCCGAGCATACCGTTATTGATAAAGCCAAATGGGAATTTGCTGAGTTAGGTAAAATGGTAGTTGCTGCCGAAAAATTATTTGGCCCTTACCGTTGGGGACGCTACGATGTTATTGTACTTCCACCTAGTTTTCCTTATGGTGGAATGGAAAATCCCAATTTAACCTTTCTGACCCCAACAGTTTTAGCAGGAGATCGTTCCTTAACCAGTTTATTAGCTCATGAATTAGGACACAGTTGGAGTGGCAATTTAGTAACCAATGCTACTTGGGATGACATCTGGCTTAATGAAGGATTTACAACCTACGTTGAGCATCGAATTGGCGAAGAAGTATTCGGCGTGAAAGAAGCCAAAATGCAAGACGTGTTGAGCCGAAAAGTACTTCAAGACAATGTAGAAGAATTAGGAAGTACCAGTCCCGATACACGTCTAAAAGTAAACACAACAGGAAGAAATCCAGACGATGGCTTAAGTGATATTCCTTATGAAAAAGGATATGCGTTTCTGCAAACTATTGAAGCAGCCGTGGGTCGTAAAAAATTCGATGCATTTTTAACCAACTACTTCACTACTCACGCATTTCAATCGATAACCACAACCGATTTTGTTGCCTATTTCAGTGAAACTTTAATTAAAAGTGAAAAAGGCTTAGCCGAAAAAATAAAACTAAACGACTGGATATACAAACCCGGAATCCCTTCCAATATAACAACTCCAGTTTCTGAAGATTTTAATGCGATTGACACCATTCAAAAAAAGTGGCGAACAACTGGAGTAAAAGGATTAAGTAAAAAAATAAAATCGACCAACGAAAAACAACATTTCATTGATTATCTACCCAAAGATTTGACCATTGATGAAATGACAGCTATCGACAAAGAATTCAACTTTACGAATGGGGGCAATTTTGTAATAAAACGTCAATGGTTCATCATAGCCATTCAACATCAATACAAGATTGCCTATCCTGCCATCGAAACCTTCTTAACTTCCTACAGTAGAACGGGATCATTGCTTCCACTCTATAAAGAAATGGTAAAAACTCCCGAAGGTATAATTTGGGCAAAACAAATTTACGCGAAAGCTAAACCGGGGTATCATGCTACGACGGTTCAAACGGTTAAAGATATACTACAATAAGAATATTTCATTTATGGCGTGCCCTCGTCTCGTCTTTTAGGACGAGACGAGGTCGGGCTGTCCGCTATATCTTTTGATTGTTTACTCTATTATCCCTTTATTAAAAAGTGGATTAAAACCATCAAAAGGATGCCGCTTCCACCTGCCTGCCTTTAGGCAGGTCCCTCACGCAACCCCCCATCAATATTGAACATTCAAAAACGAAAGCCGAATATTGAAAAATACATACAAATAAATGAAAAAGGTTTCTAAAAAGTCAACGAACCGAGGGCTACACCCGAACTGGCGATGCACATACTCTCCCACATAACTGCAGTACTCCCGATGCTTCGGGACGCAGTCGGGCTTAACTTCTCTGTTCGGAATGGGAAGAGGTGAGCCCCGACATTTGAAATTAAAAGGAGGACTGCCAGTGGCAGTCAGGTACGCGAACTTTAGTTCGCTAATAACTACATAAACAAAAAAACCTATCCAAATAAATGAATAGGGTTTTATAAAAAAAAGGCAGCGAACCGAGGGCTTTAGCCCGAACACGCTGCTCCCATAAAAAAAAGAACCCTTCATCAATGATGAAGGGTTCCACAAAAAAAGGCAGCGACATACTCTCCCACATAACTGCAGTACCATCTGCGCAGTCGGGCTTAACTTCTCTGTTCGGAATGGGAAGAGGTGAGCCCCGACGCAATAACCACCTTAAAAGGTTTATTGGTTT
>CANHWG010000001.1 GCA_947464335.1 Flavobacteriaceae bacterium | reverse complement strand
GTCTTCAAACTGCTGTCGATAAGAAAGCAGATATTGCTTTATTTTCGGCTGGTGGAGAAACTTCTTTAGCATGGGCGCCAAAATTTGCAGCCGCAGGAACAACCGTTATTGACAATTCTTCAGCTTGGAGAATGGATCCGAGTAAAAAATTAATCGTTCCCGAAATCAATGCCTCTGAATTAACCAAAGACGATAAAATCATCGCCAATCCAAACTGCTCAACAATACAAATGGTCATGGTTTTAGCACCGTTACATAAAAAATACAATATCAAACGTGTGATTGTTTCTACCTATCAATCCATTACCGGAACGGGCGTAAAAGCGGTACAACAATTAGAAAATGAATATGCTGGAGTATCAGGTGATATGGCCTACAAATACCAAATTCACCGCAATGCTATTCCACAATGCGATAGTTTTGAAGACAATGGATACACCAAAGAAGAAATGAAATTGGTTCGCGAAACTCAAAAAATTATGGGCGATAAAACAATCGCAGTTACAGCTACAGCAATCAGAATTCCAGTTGTTGGTGGTCATAGTGAAGCAGTAAATGTCGAATTTTCGAATGATTTTGACGTAAATGAAATTCGCAACATTTTGCACCATACTGATGGTGTTACAGTTCAAGATAATACCGACACCTATACCTATCCTATGCCTTTGTTCGCTCAAGGGAAAGATGATGTTTTTGTCGGTAGAATTCGCCGTGATGAAAGTCAGCCAAATTCCTTAAACATGTGGATTGTATCAGATAACTTAAGAAAAGGTGCTGCAACCAATACCGTGCAAATTGCGGAATATTTAGTAGCACATAAATTAGTTTAAAATTTCGTCTTTTCGAAAAACCAAAAAGTCCTTTGATTTTACAAATCATAAAATTTGTTAAAACAAAAGGAGTTTTTGTTTAGTATAACTTACCTTTGTTGGCCTTAAAATTACAAATGGTCAATGCTATTGCCAACGGATTATTGTTAATGAAAAAAAGAGTTCTCATAGTAAACACAATCTTGGGATTGATTGTATTGTTTTCAATACTGTTTCAATCGTTCCATGCTATGAGTCATTTGGAAAAACAATTTGTAGCAAAACATTGCAGTCATAAATACAATCATAGTAAAACCGAAATCAATCACGCTCATCATGATTTTGACCATTGTTTTACTTGTGAATTTACTTTCAGTTCTTCTCTAGAAATAGAGACTATCATTATTCCTTTAAAATACAATTCTCTTTTTTATAAACCTTCATTTTTAAACACTTCCGAAGGTATTGTATTTTATAGCGGAAGTTCTTTTTCTTTACGTGGACCGCCCATAGTTTAAATTCTATCGACTCTTTCGAGTGTATACAATTTAAACAACATCAAAATGCAAAAAACAAGTTTGCTTTTTTGCTTATTATTTTTTGGTACAATCTATAGCCAAAATATAATTAGTGGATTTATTACGGATGAAAACAACATGGCACTAGAAAAAAGCCATATTCACCTCTCATCACAATCAACCAATAGCAAAAAAGACGGATCCTTTAATTTTAAAAATATTCCTAGCGGAGCTACAAAGGTTTATATAACTTATGTGGGCTACAAACCTATTGACACCATTATCGACATAAAAGGTAATCTCAGCATTAATTTTAAAATGAAACAAAAGAAGGAACAGTTGGAAGAAATTGTCATAAAACACAAAAACAACTACTACAATCATTCGGTTTCAGAACAAAAAATCAATGAGAAAACGATAGAAAAATACAGTAGTCAATCCTTAGGAAATGTGCTCAAAGAAGTCTCCGGTGTCTCCATTTTAAAAAGTGGGAATACTATTGTAAAACCTGTGATTAATGGCTTACATAGCAATAGAGTTCCTGTTTTTAATAATAATGTTAAACTAGAAGACCAACAATGGGGAATCGAGCATGCCCCGAATTTTGATGTAAATGCAGCGGGAAAAATAACGGTTTTAAAAGGTGCTTCTGGATTGCAATATAGCGGCGATGCCATTGGGGGAATTGTAATCGTTGAACCATTGAGTGTGAAAAAAGATACTCTTTTTGGTAAAACCATTATGACTGCTGAATCCAACGGACGTGGTGGTACCATTTCTTCGAGCTTACATAAAGGAAATTTTTGCGATTGGAGTTGGAATGCTCAAGCAAGTCTTAAATACTATGGCGATCGCGAATCACCTGATTATATTTTGTCAAATACTGGAAATCGAGAAGTAAATTTTTCGGGCGATATAAAGTATACGGGGAATAAATATGATTTTTCTTCGTACTACAGTTTGTATACTGCAACAATAGCCATTTTGAGTGCGTCACACATCGGAAACGTTAATGATTTGTTTAATGCAATCAATAATCAAATCCCTTTTGTAGTGAACGATTTTACCTATTCGATTAAAAATCCAAAACAAAAAGTGCAACATCATTTGGCCAAATTCAATTATAATTATTACCTAAAAGATAAAGAGACTATTAGTTTGCAATATGCTTTTCAATTTAATAACCGAAAAGAATTTGATACAAGAACCGGAATTTCCGATTCAAGACCAGCATTAAGTTTAAACTTAATGACGCACACGTTAAATGCCGATTATAAATTGAGTAAAGACACTTGGGACTATAAAGCAGGGATTTCGAGTTCTTATCAAAATAATGCTGCCAGTCCAAACAATGGCGTTGCTCCTTTAATACCTAGTTATAACAAAATAGATGCGGGAATATATACTGTTGTTGACAAACACTTCTCCACGGGTTTTTCTATAGAAGCCGGAATTCGATATGATTTTTCAACTATTGAAGCAACCAAGTACTACAAAAAAACAAGATGGAATGAAAGAAACTACAGTCCAGAATTTGATTCGTTTATTGTAGGAGAAAATGATACACAAACACAATGGTTGACCAAACCTTCATTTACGTTCCATAACTTTTCAGCAAGTATTGGAACACAATATTCCTTTGGAAAAGAATATGAATGGTATTTTAATGTGAGTCGTGCCGTTAGAAATCCTAATCCATCTGAATTTTTTAGTGATGGGTTGCATCATTCTACTGGAATGATAGAATTGGGAGACTTGCGATTACAACAAGAAAAGTCAAATAAGATTGGGACTTCATTGCAAAAAAAATGGAGCAATTTCAAGATTAACATCAATCCGTTTTTAAACTATGTTGAAGATTTTATGTTTTTAAAACCTACCGGTTTTGAAAAAACAAACCGCGGCGATTTTCCAGTCTGGGAATATGAGCAATGCAATGCCTTGTTGACCGGAATTGATATCCATTCCGAATGGCAAATCAGTGAACATTGGCAACATCATTTACTGTTATCGTATGTTAACGGAAAAGATAAAACTAATGACGACGCCATAATTGATATGCCACCGTTGAATATTAACAACCGAATACAATTCAACAAAAAGAATTGGAACAATTTGACACTTGAATTGCAAAGCGAGATTATGTTACAACAAACACAATTCCCAAACAACAATTTTACCACCAATATTATTGTAAACAATGAGTTAACTCCCATTGAAGTTGATATCAGTACACCGCCACCAGGATATCATCTGTTACACTTTTCTTCTGAAGTGCAGTTTAAAACTTCTAAACACGCTTTGGCAACACTAGGTTTTTCTGTATTTAACATTTTAGATACAAATTACAGAGATTATTTAAACCGACAACGTTTCTATACCGATGAAATAGGTAGAAACTTTCAAATTCAATTAAAAATTAATTATTAAATACAAAAAAATTAAAATAATGAAAAAATTTACAACTTTAGCAATCGTAATTGGAATAGTAACTTCATTAAGTTCTTGTAGTAATGATGACAAACCTGTAAATGAGGACGAAGTAATCACAACCGTTACCACTACTTTAACAGGTGGTGGACAAGTAGTAACGCTTACTTCTAGAGATTTAGATGGTGATGGCCCAAATGCACCCGTAATAACAGTATCCGGAAATTTATCTGCTAATACTAGCTATATGGGTTCCGTTTCCTTTTTAAACGAAACTGAAACTCCGGCAGAAAACATTACAACCGAAATCGTAGACGAAGGCGTTGATCATCAATTATTTTTTCAGGCACCAAGTGCGTTAGGAACATTTACGTATAATGATACTGATGCCAACGGAAAACCCATTGGTATTCAGTTTACGCTGCTCACTGGAAATGCAACTTCAGGAAATTTATTGGTAACACTAAGACACGAACCAAACAAATCTGCTGATGGAGTAGCAACTGGAGATATCACTAATGCTGGCGGATCTACAGACGCTGCAATTACTTATCCGGTTGTTGTGCAATAATTAAAATTATCTTTATATAAAAAGGGATGCCGTCTAAAACAGCGTCCCTTTTTTATATGTATTGATGTATTAATTATTTTTTGTGTTGATTTTTATTTTCCACTAATTACACCTATCCAAAACATTTAATCCTAAACTACTTTTGTTGAGAATAATTTGTGCTATTTTTACATTAATACTAACAAAAATTTATTGTTATGAAATCAATGTTTACTAAAATAGTTAGAATTATACTAGGCATAGTGTTGGTTATTTTTGGAGCCAATATGATTCATCATTTTTTACCTTTGGATCAGCCAGATGGAACTACTGCAGCTGGACAATTTATAAATTCCCTTGGAGCAACAGGTTATATTTTTCCAATTGTTGGCTTTTTAGAGTTGGTAATTGGAGTAATGCTATTGCTAAAAAAATGGATTGCATTTGCGTTACTATTATTAGCACCAATTTCACTTAATATTTTAATGTTTCATCTGTTTTTAGACATCCCAGGTGTGCCAATCGCACTCATTATAGTGGTATTTAATGGTGTTTTAATTTATAAACATTGGCAACAATACAAACCATTGTTTTACTAAAACTTTTAAACGCTTCAGACTGAAGCGTTTTTCATTTAAAAAACATACGACCCAACTATTAACCCGTAAAAATATCCTTTAGCGGAACTGTTTTTGATTTCATCCGAAGTATAATTAAACATACAGGAAAGATTGTATTGATAATACTTGATTTTTATTCCTGCTTCTCCATTGAATCGAACTGGCTTCAAATTAAAGGTTACTGGGCTTTCATTGTTAAACATGCTTCCTTGAATTGTGGCGTCATAAGCTTGTATATTAACCTTTGGAGACACAAAAAAATACACCTCTTTTATAGCAGTTCCCAATCCATTATAGTAATTAGAATTTTGGATAGACGTAAGTGGTTTAGATAAACTGATTCTTACTAAAGTTCCAATGTGTACACTTGAAAAAGCAGTTCCTATTTCGGTAGCTGCCAAAAGATGAAAATCTACTTTATCAGAAGCTATTCTATTAAAAATCGGCTTAGAGTAGCTTAATCCAAATTGAATAACTAAAAGATTGTGTATCTGTTGTTCCCAACCCATAATTTCTCCAAAACCAAAAGTAGTGTGCATCCATTCTTGAAAATCGGCAGCTTTTGAATCAGGACCAATAACACCTAACTTAAAAGTCATACCAATGATACGATTTGAAGCATACATTTTAGTTCTATTATATTCTGCAAACAAATATCCGGCATAAGGTCTATTGTGATCATCAGGAAAAAAGGATTTCACCTCTCTTGGGTTATAAATTTCCTGACCAATCTTAAACCCATGAACTATTTTTTTCTCCGAAGTAGACTTACTTGAACTATAATTAGCAAACAAAAACAAACCACTAGTGTAATAAAAATCATTGAAAGTAGAAACAAACGAATCATTATCCAAATGAAGACCTAACTCGAAATTGTTTTTTTGTGTCCAACCCAGAGTTGGAATAAGCAGCCCAATTAATAGCAGATAACGCATTAATACTCTATTTTTCCGAGATGCCTCATGACTCTCATGATTTTAACTTTTCTTTTATTAATATACGATGAAGAGTTAGAAGCTTTGTATTTTCTGGGGTTAGGTAAAATGGCTGCAATTCCAGCGGCTTCATTTTTCGTTAAATCTATTGCTTCTTTTCTGTACCAATGTCTTGCGGCTTCCTGAGCTCCATAGACTCCATTACCCATTTCAATACTATTAAGGTAGACTTCCATAATGCGCTCTTTACCCCAAATCAATTCTATCAGTACCGTAAAATAAGCTTCTAACCCTTTACGAATGTAGCTTCTGCCTTGCCAAAGGAAAACATTTTTTGCCGTTTGTTGTGAAATAGTACTTCCTCCTTTTAACCTCTTCCCTTTACTATTGTTTTTGAATGCTTTTTGCATGGCCTTAAAATCAAAACCATAATGTTTTAAGAAGTTTCCGTCTTCGCTAGCAATAACCGCTTTTTGCAAGTTGGGTGATATTTCTTCTAACGGAACCCATTTATGACTGTAAATGGCATCATTACCATCAAGTTTAAACTCGATAATTCTAGTTACCATTAATGGCGTAAACGGAACAGGCACCCATTTGAAAATAAGCACCGATATAACTGAAAGCCCAAAAAACCAAAGCATGACTTTCCAAATCCAACGAATAATTTTTCTTATCATAATTAATTGACTAAATCTGCTAATTCTTGACCTATTAAACTACCAATAGCCACTCCCATTCCGCCTAAGCGCACACCGCAATAAACATTATCTGACAATTGCTCTACTATTGGATTTTTAGTTGAACCCATTCCCATGATACCGCTCCAACGATGTGCAATTTTAAAATCGGTGTTGGGTAAAATTACTTCTTTTAATAATGTTTCCAAACGATTTTGAATTAATTCAGTTTGACCGATTTCAGTTGTAGTCTCGGTCTCAAAAGCTAAATTTCTTCCTCCACCAAGTAGTATTCTATCATCAATATTTCTGAAATAATAGTAGCCTTTATCTAAGTGAAAAGTTCCTTTAATATCTAAATTCGGAATGGGTTCGGTAATTAATACTTGAGCTCTGGCTGGTTTGACTTGGTTGTTCGTTAGTTTTTGTGCAAAACCATTGGTCGCAAACAATAGTTTTTTACTAGTAAAACTGAAATCCCTGAAACAAATTTGGACCCCGGAACTACTTTCATGAAATGCGCTAACTTCTATTTGATTTAAAATCATTATGTTATTACTACTTGCTTTTTGTAACAAAGATTGCATCATTTTACCCGTATCAATTTGAGCTTCAAAGGGATTAAAAACGACAAACTCTTGTATGTTTTTAAAATCAAATCGATCCACTTCTTTGCAAAAAACATCATTTCTAAAAATTGGGTGTAAAATTTCATTTATAAATGGCATTCTTTGTAAACAGTCCGAATAACCGTTTTCGTCATTTTTTAAAAACAATTCGTAACCACCAAAAGGTTTGAAATCTATAGCAAGATCACCTAAATTTTTTCGAAGTAGTTGCAATCCATCCCAACGTTTTTGAATGAGTTGAATAACTTCTTCCTCAGTATGTGACTTCAAATCATCTAGAATTTCTGAAATACTACCAAAACAAGCAAATCCTGCATTTTTTGTACTTGCTCCTTGGGGCAACATTCCCTTTTCTAAAACCAATATTTTACGGTCTGGAAATTTATCGCGTAAAGCCAAGGCACAATGAAGACCAACGATTCCACTACCAACAACAGTAAAATCGACATTTGAAAACCAGTTTTTTAGCTCCCAGTAACTAAGATTCATTTGATTATTTTTTTTAAAAATACTTTTTTTAAGATAAACCATAATATAAATAGTAATAATTCATCATTTTCATAAGAATTTTTTGTGATTTTAATTTGTTTAACTATATTTTATGTGATTTTAATTTATTTAACTATAGTTAAGGTGTTGTTTGTCGATTTGTTAATAGATTTATTTTGGATTATAACTATTAATTAAAAATAATTTTATTTTTGAGGTTCTAATTTAACCAAACTAAATAATTATGAAATGTAAATTACTACTTCTTGCATTATTCGCAATTGTAAGTGCTTCATTTGCTCAAAACAAAAGTGCACTTTGGAATTCTACTTCTAAAAAAAGTAACATGATTCCGTTGGAAGCAAATATGCAACTTCCAGAAAAAACACTTTTCGATTTAAATCTTGTAAATCTAAAGACAAATCTAAACAATGCTCCTTTAAGAAATGCCAGTTCAAAAGTTTCTAGCACAGTACTTTCAATCCCAAATAATGATGGTGTTTTGGAGCGTTTTAGTATTTTCGAAAATCCTACAATGGATCCTGCATTAGCTGCTAGATTTCCAGAAATAAAATCTTATATTGGAATAGGAATTGACAATCCAACGTTGACTGCCTATTTTAGTATGTCGCCACTTGGTTTTAAATCAATGGTAATTGGAGCAGATAGATCTGCTGTTTTTATTGAACCAATATCGGAAGATTTAACGACTTACACTGTTTATAAAAAAGCAGATAAATCAACTACTTTTACGCCTTTTGAATGTAAGGTAATTAATCAAGTTACTACACAAGCTGGAGAAACATTACGTCCAAATGCTGACGATTCGACTTTACGTACGTTTCGTTTAGCAGTGTCTACAACTGGAGAATATACAGCTTACTTTGGCGGAACAAAAGCAGGAGCACTTGCTGCAATTAATGCTTCAATGACCCGAGTTAATGGTGTTTTTGAAAAAGATTTTGCGATTAGAATGGTGTTAATTGCTAACAATGATGCGGTAATTTATACAGATGCTGCTACAGATCCTTACACTACAACTTATAATAGTCAATTACAAAGCACATTAACTTCTGTAATTGGAGAAGCCAATTATGATGTTGGGCATGTATTTGTGAGAGCTTCTAACAACGGAAATGCAGGATGTATCGGTTGTGTTTGTGTAAATGGTTCAAAAGGAAGTGGTTTTACTTCAAGTACCATTCCAACCGGAGATACATTTGATATCGATTATGTGGCTCACGAAATCGGGCATCAATTTGGCGGAAACCATACTTTTTCTATGAGTAATGAAGGTACAGGTGTAAACATGGAGCCGGGATCAGGATCTACGATTATGGGTTATGCTGGAATTACTGCTCAAGATGTTCAGCCAAATTCAGATGCTTATTTTCATGCTGCTAGCATTCAACAAATTACTAATAATGTAAAAACTAAAACTTGTCAAATAAATACCCCAACCGGAAACGCTGTACCAACTGCAAATGCAGGGTTAGATTACACCATTCCTAGAAGTACTCCTTTTGTACTAACAGGATCAGGAAGCGATGCTAATGGTGATGTGTTATCTTATAACTGGGAACAATTTGATAATGCAGCTTCAACCGCAACCGGAGCAAGTTCTGCTGCGAGTGCTACAAGAACTTCCGGACCAACTTTCCGTTCGTACAACTCAACTGCTACTCCAGTTCGATATTTTCCAAGAATTCAATCGGTTTTAACTGGAGCTACTACAACTGCTGGTACTGAGATTGCTGTAGAAGCTTTACCATCGGTAGCAAGAACTATGAATTTCAGATTAACCGTTCGTGACAATAAAGCTGGCGGATCAGCTAATAATTCAGATGATATGATCGTCACTGTAAATGGTACCGCTGGACCATTTACGGTTAATTCTCCAAATACGGCTGTTTCTTTCGTAGGAGGAAGTTCACAAACAATTACTTGGGCAGTTGCTGGTACAACCGCAAATGGTGTAAACTGTGCTAATGTTGATATTCTTTTATCTACTGATGCTGGTACAACATGGTCAACTTTAGTAGCGGCTACTCCAAATGACGGAACTCAAGCGGTTAACATTCCAAATACTCCAGGAACAACAAACAGAATCATGGTTAAAGGAACCAATCATATCTTCTTTGATGTTTCTAACACTAATTTTACCATTTCTGCAGGTGCTGCTCCAGATACTGTTGCACCTACAGCTCCAACTTTATCTGCCTCCGGAACAACTGAAACAACTACAAACTTGTCATGGTCTGGTGCTACGGATAATGTAGCGGTAACCGGATATGATGTTTTTAGAAATGGTGCTTTAATTGGTTCTACAACTACTGCAACTACATTTGCAGTAACTGGTTTAACCGCATCAACAGTATATTCATTCACTGTAAAATCTAAAGATGCTGCCGGAAATGTTTCACCTGATAGCAATGCCGTTTCTGTTACAACATTAACTCCAGCTCCTGACACAACTGCTCCTAGTGCTCCAACTTTATCTGCATCGGGAACTACTCAAACTACAACCAATTTATCTTGGTCTGGCGCTACGGATAATGTAGCAGTAACTGGATATGATGTGTTAAGAAATGGTGCTTTAATTGGTTCTACAACTACAGCAACTACTTTTGCTGTAACTGGTTTAACCGCTTCAACAGCATATACTTTTAATGTAAGAGCTAAAGATGCTGCCGGAAATGTTTCTCTTAACAGCAATACCGTTACTGTTACAACATTAACTCCAGATACCACAGCACCTACAGCGCCAACATTATCAGCTTCAGGAACTACTCAAACTACAACCAATTTATCTTGGACTGGGGCTACTGATAACGTAGCGGTAACCGGATATGATGTCTTAAGAAATGGCGCTTTAATTGGTTCTACAACTACAGCAACTACTTTTGCAGTAACTGGTTTAACTGCTTCAACAGATTACACTTTTAATGTACGTGCAAAAGATGCTGCCGGAAATGTTTCTCTTAACAGCAATACAGTTTCAGTTACAACTTTAGCTGTTTCAACGGTTACTTACTGTGCTTCTAGAGGAAATAACACTGCAGATGAATTTATTAATAGAGTTCAATTGAGAACGATTAATAATCTGTCTGGAAATAATGGTGGGTATGGTAACTTTACCTCATTATCAACCAATTTAGTTCGTGGAACAAGTAATCCTATTACGATTACACCAGGTTGGACAAGTACTGTATTTAGTGAAGCGTATAGAGTTTGGATTGACTATAACAGAGATGGCGATTTCCTTGATGCCGGAGAACAAGTTTTTAATAGAAATAGAACTACTGCAACTCCTATCTCAGGAAACTTTACAGTACCAACCACTGCTTTATTAGGAGCAACAAGAATGCGTGTTTCTATGAAATATAATGCTTCTCCAACATCATGTGAAATTTTTACTGATGGTGAAGTTGAAGATTATACCGTAAACATTACCGCTACTGCGAGATTTGATGAGGAAAATAGTGCTATTTCCTTCAACTTATATCCAAACCCTGTTAAAGGTGATGTGTTAAACATTGCTAATCTTGATTCTCCATCAACCTATAGAATTTTCAATATGTTGGGTCAAGAATTAGGAAGTGGGAAAATAGAAAATGATGCAATTAATGTAGCATCATTAAATTCGGGTACTTTCTTACTTGAATTATCTAATGGGACTTCAACTAGTACAAAACGATTTATCAAAGAATAATTATTTTTTGGAAAAAACAAAAGCCATACTGAAAAGTGTGGCTTTTTTTGTTAATTATATTTGTTACTTTTAGACTTTAAATAACTTACCAAAATGAAAAAAATTCTTTTATTAATCATTACTACAATGAGTATAACGGCATCGGCTCAACAAGTTTTATCTCCAGATTCTTTATGGAAACTAGGTCGAGTTTCTCCACTTGGAATATCAACAGACGGAAAAAATATTGTTTACAAAGTAGCTACTCCTTCTGTAGAAGAAAACAAATCCAATTCAAAATTTTATACTATTCCTGTTACTGGAGGCAATCCAACTGAAATTCAAGAATTGCAAACCAAAGAACTATTAAAAGATAAAAATGTTTCTCCAGACGGAAGATTTATTTTATCTAGCGAGGAAGTTAAAACAGAAAAAGTTTTAGGTAAAGATTTTTATCCCGAATTAGATAAATCTGAAGCTCAAATTTACGATGGTTTAGATTATCGTCATTGGGACACTTGGAATAACGGAACGCATAATCATGTTTTTTATGCTATCAATAAAGGAGCTAAAGCGCGCCCGATTGACATTATGAAAGACGAACCTTTTGATGCTCCTCAAAAACCTTTTGGTGGAGATGAAGATTATATTTGGTCACCCGATAGTAAAAAAATCATTTATGTATGCAAAAAGAAATTTGGTACTGCCTATGCCGTTTCTACCAATACCGATTTGTATGAATACAATATTGAAACTAAAACAACTAAAAATCTAACCGAAAACAATCCAGGATACGATACTAATCCAACATTTTCTCCAGGCGGATATTTGACTTGGTTGCAAATGAAACGCGATGGTTATGAAGCGGATAAAAATGATATTATTGTTCGCTTTATGGAGGTTGATTATAATTTAACTAGTAACTGGGATGGTTCTGTGGAAAGTTTTAAATGGAGTCCCGATGGGACAAAAGTATATTTTATTGCCGCTATTGATGGAACTTTACAATTATTTGAAGTTAATTTTCCTGGTGTAAAAAGAATAGCCATGAGTGTGAAACAAATTTCAAGTGGCGATTTTGATGTACATGATATTGTTGGTTTTAGTGGCGATAACATCATCGTTACAAGAACTGACATGAATCATGCTTCTGAAATTTATGCATTTAACCATAAGAAAAAATCGTTTACTCAGCTCACTAAAACCAATGATGACTTTTATTCTACTTTGTCATTGCCTAAATATGAAAGACGCTATGTAACTACTACTGATAATAAAAAAATGTTGGTTTGGGTTATACTTCCTCCCAATTTTGACAAAACCAAACAATACCCAACATTGCTCTATTGCCAAGGCGGACCACAATCACCATTAACTCAATTTTATTCATTCCGTTGGAATTTTTCATTAATGGCGTCACAAGGATATATAGTAGTAGCCCCAAATCGTCGGGGTATGTATGGTCATGGACGCGCTTGGAACGAACAAATATCTAAAGATTGGGGTGGGCAAGTGATGGACGACTATCTTTCGGCCATAGACGATGTGTCAAAAGAAAGTTATGTAGATAAAGCTCGTTTAGGTTGTGTTGGTGCTAGTTACGGTGGTTATTCTGTTTTCTATTTGGCTGGAATTCACAAAAACAGATTTAAAACATTCATTGCCCACGATGGCGTTTTCAATACCCAAAGTATGTTTGGCACTACTGAAGAAGTATTCTTCAACAACTGGGATTTTGGTGGTGCTTATTGGGAGAAAGAAAATGAAGCTGCACAAAAATCATATAACCAATTCAACCCTATAAATTTTGTAGACCAATGGAATACGCCAATACTTATTGTGCAAGGCGGAAAAGATTTTCGTGTGCCAATAGGCCAATCACAAGAGGCATTTCAGGCAGCACAACTACGCGGCATAAAAAGCCGTTTGCTTTACTTACCAGAAGAAAATCATTGGGTATTAAAACCACAAAACGGAATGGTTTGGCAGCGTGAATTTTATAAATGGTTAAAGGAAACTTTATAACATTAAAAAACCCAACTCTTTCAAGTTGGGTTTTTTTATTACTCAGGATCGTTCATTTTAAAACTTTCCATAAATTTTGTGGTATAATTTCCGGCAACATAATCCGGTTCATCCATTAATTGTCTGTGGAACGGAATGGTAGTTTTTATTCCTTCAATATAAAACTCATCCAAAGCACGTTTCATTTTATTGATGGCCTCTTCTCTGGTTTGCGCTGTGGTTATCAACTTGGCAATCATAGAATCATAATTTGGCGGAATGGTATACCCTGCATAAACATGAGTATCTAAACGAACTCCGTGTCCACCTGGCGAATGTAAAACGGTAATTTTACCCGGCGAAGGACGGAAATCATTATAAGGATCTTCGGCATTAATACGACATTCTATAGAGTGTAATTGTGGTAAATAATTTTTACCAGAAATGGGCACACCAGCCGCTACTAATATTTGTTCACGAATTAAGTCATAATCAATTACTTGTTCCGTAATGGGATGTTCGACTTGAATACGAGTATTCATTTCCATGAAATAGAAATTACGATGCTTATCAACTAAAAATTCTACTGTTCCTGCACCTTCATATTTAATAAATTCTGCTGCTTTAACGGCTGCTTCTCCCATTTTGTGACGCAATTCATCCGTCATAAATGGAGAAGGTGTTTCCTCCGTTAATTTTTGGTGACGTCTTTGTACCGAACAATCTCTTTCTGACAAATGACACGCTTTTCCATAAGAATCACCAACTACTTGTATTTCGATATGACGTGGCTCTTCAATTAGTTTCTCCAAATACATACCATCATTTCCAAATGCAGCTGCTGATTCTTGACGCGCGCTTTCCCATGCTTTTAACAAATCTTCTTCTTTCCAAACGGCGCGCATTCCTTTTCCTCCTCCACCAGCGGTTGCTTTAAGCATTACTGGGAAACCCATTCCTTTAGACAATTCCAGAGCTTGTTCATACGATTCCAAAAGGCCTTCAGAACCAGGTACACAAGGAACACCAGCTGCTTTCATGGTAGCTTTGGCAGAAGCTTTGTCTCCCATTTTGTCAATCATTTCTGGAGACGCTCCAATAAACTTTATTCCGTGCTCTTGACAAATTTTAGAAAATTTAGCATTTTCAGAAAGGAAACCATATCCTGGGTGAATTGCATCTGCATTAGTAATTTCTGCAGCAGCAATAATATTGGACATTTTTAAATAGGATAAATTACTGGGTGGTGGTCCGATACAAACGGCTTCATCAGCAAATTTTACGTGCAAACTTTCAGCATCTGCAGTAGAATAGACTGCTACTGTTTTGATGCCCATTTCACGACAAGTTCTAATTACACGAAGTGCAATTTCTCCTCTATTGGCTATTAATATTTTTTTAAACATCTTTTTAGATTAGATTGTTAGACTTCTTAAATTTTTAGACTGCTTAGACTGCTTAGAAATTTTTAAAAATCTAATAATCTAAGATGTCTAAGATGTCTAAATTATGATGGATCTACTAAGAATAAAGGTTGATCAAATTCAACAGGAGACATATCGTCTACTAAAATTTTTACGATTTTTCCAGAGATTTCTGATTCAATTTCATTAAACAATTTCATAGCTTCTACTACACAAAGTACATCGCCTTTCCCTATAGAACTTCCTACTTCTACAAAAACAGCTTTGTCTGGAGCTGGTTTACGATAAAAAGTTCCAATCATTGGAGATTTAATAGTAATATATTTTGAATTATCATCTGAAGAAGCTGGTGTTATTGGAGCGGCTGGCGCAACAGCAATTGGTGCTGCAGGAGCTGAAATCGCTTGTTGCATTGGCGCTTGTTGAACATACGTAATATCTGGTGTGTTCCCTTCTAATGTTGTTCTAATAGTGATTTTTATATCTCCAGTTTCGAGCTTTACTTCAGCAACTCCAGAATTGGAAACAAATTTAATTAGGTTTTGAATTTCTTTTAAATCCATAATCGTTGGTTTTAGTTAGTTTATTGTTTGTTGTATGCCCATTTTAAATAGATTGAACCCCATGTGAATCCACCTCCAAACGCAGCAAATATAATATTATCTCCTTTTTTTAACTTGTCCTCAAAGTCACTTAGTAATAAAGGTAAAGTTGCCGAAGTAGTATTACCATATCTATGGATATTTACCAAAACTTTTTCTTCATCAAGTCCCATTCTACTGGCGGTTGCATCAATAATTCTTTTATTTGCTTGATGCGCAATTAACCAATTCACATCCTCTTTAGTCAAATTATTTCGTGTCATTATTTTCTCACTAACATCTGCCATTCCAGAAACTGCATATTTGAAAACTGTTTTTCCGTCTTGAAAAACAAAATGTTGCCTATTTTCTACTGTCTCTTTTGATGCTGGAAGGATAGATCCACCGGCGTCAATCTTTAGATATTCTCGGCCAATTCCGTCACTTCTCAAAAACTCATCTTGTAAACCAAGACCTTCATAGTTTGGCTCAAACAAAACAGCTCCAGCACCATCCCCAAAAATAATACAAGTTGCTCTATCGGTATAATCAATAATGGAAGACATTTTGTCGGCACCAATTAAGAGCACTTTTTTGTATCTCCCTGATTGAATATAGGCTGCGGCTGTAGACATTCCGTATAAAAAGCTAGAGCAAGCTGCCTGCAAATCGTAGGCAAATGCATTTACGGCTCCAATTTGAGAAGCTACATAAACACCTGTTGTTGCTACTGGCATATCAGGAGTTGCTGTTGCCATGATAACGAGATCTATTTCTGCTGGATTGATATTGGCTTTATTAATAAGATCTTGTGCGGCTTTAATAGCCATAAACGAAGTTCCTTTTCCTTTTTCTTTTAATAGTCTTCTTTCTTTGATTCCGGTACGAGTAGTAATCCATTCGTCATTGGTTTCAACCAATGTCTCAAGTACTTGATTTGAAAGTACAAAATCTGGGACATAAGCTCCAACTGCTGTGATTGCGGCTGTAATTGTATTCATAAATTGAATGTTAATCTTTCCCTTTTTTTAACTTTGAAAAGTTGTGGAAATTACAAAAAAAAAATTAAAACTGATGTACTTTACAAGGTGTTATTTGTCAAAAACAAAAAACTCTCACAATGTGAGAGTTAGTTTCTATAAAACCTTTAATTATGCAACAGCTACTGATTTATCAATAACTACCTGTCCTCTGTAATACATTTTACCTTCGTGCCAGTATGCTCTATGGTATAAATGCGCTTCTCCAGTTACTGGACAAGTTGCAATTTGAGCAACAGTTGCTTTATAGTGAGTTCTTCTTTTATCTCTTCTTGTTTTGGAGATTTTTCTCTTAGGATGTGCCATTTTACTATATTATTTATCCGTTAATAGTTGTTTTAGTTTGTCCCATCTTGGGTCAATTTCTTCTTTATTCTCTTCTTTTAATTTCTTCGACTGTTCTTTTGCGCTCGGGTCTTTAACCTGTAATTCATTTAATTTTTTTAATGCCTCCGTTTGCAAAGTACCATCTTTAACTCCTGGGTGTACTCTTTTTTGAGGTATAGACAACACTATCATTTCATATAGATATTGTGCTAAATCTATCTGATGTTCACCGTGTGGCAGAATCAACAATTCATCATTGTCATTATTGAATTCTTCTCCAAATTGCACTACCAATTTAATATTTCCTTTTATAGGTAAATCAAATTGTTCACCAGTTAAATCACAAGGAACATTAACTGTTCCTTTATGTTTAAAGCTGATTTCAAGCATTGTTGCTTTTTTTTCAAATACAACATCTGCTTTTATATCGCAATTTTCAAATTCATCAAAACTAAATTCGTCAAAGAACTTTTTATTTATAATAAATTCAAATTGATGCTTTCCTAGCTTTAATCCTATAAAAGGAATTAAATATTCATTCATACTTTTCATATAAACAACAATTTGTGCCCTAAATAGGGAGTGCAAAGATATAAAATTATTGCAATTTCAAAAGCCTTATAAACATTTTTTTGTTTATAACTGTTTTTCCTTTGTTTTAAGCGGGTTTTTACTGATTTCGTGGTATTCAATTCTTGAATTGAAAACATCAATCGCTAAATAAACTGCTTCTTTGAAGGAATTATAATCTGCAACTCCCTTTCCTGCAATTTCGAATGCGGTCCCATGATCTGGAGATGTTCTGATTTTATTCAATCCCGCAGTATAATTAACTCCGTTGCCAAAAGACAATGTTTTAAAAGGAATCAGACCTTGATCATGATAGGTTGCTATTACGGCATCATACTTTTCATATTGACTGTTGCCAAAAAAACCATCAGCAGGAAAAGGGCCAAAAACTAGTGTGCCTTTTTCAAATAATTTCTTTATTACTGGTTTTATTATTTCGTCATCTTCTTTACCAATAACTCCGTTGTCACCAGCATGAGGATTTAAGGATAATACCGCTATTTTGGGTTTATTAATTCTAAAATCTTGCGATAATGAAAGCTTTATGGTTTCTATTTTCTGCACAATTAATTTTTCTGTTAAACTTTTTGCTACATCATTTACCGGAACATGATCTGTAAGTAGTCCTACTCTTAGATTGTCTTGAACCATCAACATTAAAGCGCTTCCTTCTAACTCTTTGTCTAAATAATCGGTATGGCCGGGGAATTTAAAGTCATTAGATTGAATATTGTACTTATTTATTGGAGCCGTAACTAGAACATCAACTTGGTTTTCTTTTAATGCTTTCGTGGCTTCTATAAATGATTTTATGGCATATTTGCCAATAGCATCATCACTTACTCCAAAATTCAAGTCTACACTTTCCTTCCATATATTAAGAACATTAACTTTTCCAATTACAACTTGATTTATATGATCTATTCCATGAAGAGGAATTTCTAATCCCAGTGTTTTTTTTATAAAAGAAACTACTCTTACATTTGCAAAAATAACTGGCGTACAAAGCTCTAGCATTCTTGAATCGTCAAAGGTCTTCAAAATGACTTCACTCCCGATTCCGTTTAAATCACCGATTGAAATTCCAACGATAATGTTTTCTGCTTTTTTCATAAGAAGAACTAGTTATTTATTGCTAATTTTGAAGTGCAAATTTAGTAAAATAAAACCACAATGTTTACAGGAATAATTGAAACCCTCGGTGTTGTCAAAGATTTACAAAAAGAAAACGATAATCTACAAATCACCATCTCTTCGTTAATTACAAATGAGTTAAAAATTGACCAAAGTGTTGCTCATAATGGAGTTTGCCTCACCGTAGTTGCTATCAACAATGATGAGTATACAGTTACAGCTATAAAAGAAACGATTCTGAAGACAAATCTTCAAGAATGGAAATTAGGAGATTTGATTAATTTAGAACGGGCTATGAAATTGGGTGATCGTCTTGACGGTCATATTGTTCAAGGGCATGTTGACCAAACAGGTGTCTGTATCGCTATTGAAGAATCAAATGGTAGTTGGTATTTTACTTTTGAGTATGATAAAAACTTAAGCAACATTACTATTGAAAAAGGTTCGATAACAATTAATGGTGTTAGTTTAACCGTTGTAAATTCTAAAGTAAATGAATTTAGTGTTGCGATCATCCCTTATACTTTTGAAAACACAAATTTTAAAACCTTTAAAATTGGCACTAAAATAAATCTAGAGTTTGATATTCTAGGAAAATACCTTTCTAAATTGAATGATTTATACAAATAGTAAGATAAAAACATAATTAAAAAAAGCTTCAAGTTAATTTGAAGCTTTTTTTAATTTGTTTAACTTATATATTCCAAAACATAAAGAAAGTATTACTAATAAATAAATCCATCCATCCAAAGGTAATCCTGGGGGTGGCGGTGGCCCAGTTGTTGGTGGAGGTGGTGGGTTAGTTTGAGCAAAAACAGAGGTTTGATGCAAAAACAACGCTGCCAAAAAAATAATTATTCTATTCGAGAGAATTTTCATAGTCGGTAAAAGTATAAAAAAAATCAATTCTGCAAAATAAATTGAAATTTATTCGGTAAATTTAATAGAAAAATAATGTAATGCAATCCTTATTGTAAATTCATTTGTAAAAAATCGACTATAAACCTTTATTGACGTTAAATTCTATTATAAATTTTAATTTTAGTTAAAAAGACCTCTTTTGGAGGTCTTTTTTTTATGTGGTCCCACTTGGGCTCGAACCAAGGACCACCTGATTATGAGTCAGGTGCTCTAACCAACTGAGCTATAGGACCTCAATTAGAGGTGCAATATTACTACTATTTTTGAATTGTTGCAAGTGTTTTCTAAAATTCCTTGCAGTTATTGACTTAACAAAGGATTACTAAAGTTCTAAAGTGGTGAGATTTAACTCTTTTAAGTTAAAAAATTGTATCATTTTCAACTTTCATTTGAGTTGTCTAATGCGAATTCCTATGTTTTTATAAAAGTATCCTCTTAAATTATCATATTCAAATGTCTTTACATTTCAAATTTTACTTGGATACATATATGTTATCAAATTTAATATATTTGAAAAATTTTAACTCTTTATAGTAAACCACAAGAAAGGGATTTTAGTAATGCATTTTGTATCAGTCCTATAAAATAAAATTGTAAAAAAATAATTTAGTATTTCTTTAATTATGAAAAAACTAATTCTCCTTCTAACAATCATTACTCTGTCATTCAGTTGTAGTAGTGACAATAACAACTCAAGTAACAACAATGGTAATTCATTTACCAATAGTATGGATTATGAATTTACTATTACTATCAATGGTGATGTTCATAAAATAAAAGGAAATACTACTAATGGTATACCGTATGGAATGCAAAACGCAGGGGTTCATTGGATAGATAATAAATGCATGGCAGAAAGTAGTTCTGGTGTAAATCTTAAAATTAATGACATAACGGAATCCAACTATATTTCTGGTCAAAATCTGGAATGCAACATTATTTTACCTAATCTGTTAATTGGTTCTAATCAAGCTTCAGTTCAATTCATCGGTAATTATTTTGATACTTTATCTTCAAGTTTAGGTGGTTATTCAACAGGTAGTTCACTTAATGGTTTTTCGTATTTTCAAACATCCAATGGTGTTTGGAACTCATCTCTTGGAAATAAGTTGCCAATAGTTATTACTGATTTAGGTTCAAATACAATTTCAGGACAAGTACCTTCATTACCATACTACAGTTTTGGAGAAACACTAAAAGGAAATTACAATGGTACTATATATATCTCAAGGTATATTAATGGAATTAGAACATGCGATATACCTGTCCAAATAAGTATTGATTTCAAAGCGTTGAGAATGTATTAATTGCGTTAATTATTCATAATAAATCAAAATATAAATCATGAAAAAAACATTTCTTTTTTTAACAATTGTATCACTATTATTTAGTTGTAGTAGTGACAATAACAACTCAAGTAATAACAATGGTAATTCATTCTCCAATAGTATGGATTATGAATTTACTATTACTATTAATGGTGAAGTCCATAAAGTAAAAGGAAATACTACTAATGGAATTCCAAAGGGTTATATACAAAGTCTAACAAATTATATAAATAATGAATGTGAAATTATAAGCATTCCTGGACAAACTCAAAAACTTCTAACTCTTAAAATTAACGATGTAACAGGAAGCAATTATATCTCTGGTCAAAATTTAGAATGTAGAATTACATTTCCTAATCTATTGATGGAAATAAATCAAGCACAAATATTATTTTATGGGTCATATATCACTAATCTATTCGATAGCTTAAGTCCAAATAATTTAAATAGTTGGCAAACAACAAGTGGACTATATAATCAATCTATTTCAAATAAATTACCTATTAATATTACTGATTTAGGTACAACATCAACCAACCCTAATATGTGGTCTCCAACAACACCACTTAATTTTGGACAAACAGTGAAAGGCAATTATTCAGGTACAATATATTTAAGAAGAATGACATCATCAGGTAATGTTACATATGATATTCCTGTTCAAATAAGTATTGATTTCAAAGCTTTAAGAATGTATTAGAATTAACTCACATAGATTATATAATTTTCTACAAATTAATGTTTGTCATTTTTATATACATGCAGTTATTAAATATAATATATAAAATAATCTAAAATTTAAAACAAATAATGTTTAACACAGCACGCAGCGTGCAAAAAGTGTGTACATAAATTTGAATGATTGTTGTGATGCTTTGCTACACAAGGAATACAAGGAAAAGTGGCAGTAGTTTATGAGTCAGGTGCTCTAACCAACTGAGCTATAAGACCTTAATTAGAGGTGCAATATTACTACTATTTTTTTTCAAAGCAAGTGTTTTTAACTGATTTCTTGACAAAGTTCAATCAGAACGCCATTTGTCCCTTTTGGGTGTAAAAAAGCGACTAATTTATTATCGGCTCCTTTTTTGGGAATTTCATTAAGAACTATAAAACCTTCATTTTTTAAACGTTCTATTTCATCAACTATATTTTCAACATCAAATGCAATATGATGAATACCTTCGCCTTTTTTTTCAATGAATTTTGCAATCGGACTTTCAGGATTGGTTGCTTCTAACAATTCTATTTTATTGGGTCCGTTCATGAAAAAAGATGTTTTAACACCTTCACTGGCGACTTCTTCTTCTTTATAGGGTGGATTTCCAAAAAGTTTCTCAAAAAGTAAATTGGAAGTTTCTAAACTCTTCACCGCTATTCCGATATGTTCAATTTTGCGCATTATCATTCTGTTTTTTTGATTGCCTAAAGATAACAAAAATTCAAATGATTTTTCTTTAGCCCCGATCGCAGCGATACCGAAGTATAGCGGAGAGCGGGAACATGATTGGTTGAAACACCAAAAGTTTCGCTTCTCCCTTCGACTTTACTTCGTCTGCGCTCAGTATAAACTTCTCAGGGTGACAAAATTTGTGTACTTTTGCCCAATGGAAACGAACAGACAGAAAAAAATTGGGAGCGTTTTGCAAAAGGATTTAGTTGATATTTTGCAAGGTGAAGTGCGTAAAAATGGAATTTCTAACTTGGTAATCTCTGTGTCTAAAGTGAGCGTAACTACTGATTTGTCTATAGCAAAGGTCTATTTGAGTGTTTTTCCTCAGAATAAAGCCGCGGAATTATTGGAAGCTGTTAAAACTAATGCGCCTTTAATCAAACATGATTTGTCGCAACGCGTAAAATTGCAATTGCGAAAAGTACCCAATCTTTCTTTTTATATTGATGACTCTTTAGATTATATTGAAAAGATTGACAATGCCTTGTCAGGTAAAGAAAACCCTATTGAAAACCGTGATCTTTTAGACAAACGTAAGAAATTCTAACAAGTGAACTTTGCACTTTACATAGCCAAACGATATCTTTTTAGTAAAAGTAAAAATAATGCTATCAATATTATTACCCGGATTGCATCGATTGGAATTATAGTAGGAACATTAGCATTGTTTGTAGTACTATCAGTATTTAGTGGATTACGAGATTTTAGCTTATCCTTTACCAATACTATCGATCCTGATTTAAAAGTTGCTCCAATTTTAGGCAAAAGTTTTTTTATAACTCCAGAACAAGAAAATCAAATTACTGCAATTAAGGGAATTGCCTCCTATAGTAAAGTGGTTGAAGAACGTGTGCTCTTTTTTTTTGATGGGAAAGAACAAGTAACTTATCTCAGAGGAGTCGATGAAAATTATTATAAAATAAATGCTGTTTCAAAAAGTTTATTCAACGGAAAATGGCTTCGTTATAATACCGCCGAAGTCGTTGTTGGCTATGGCATTTCTCAAAAGTTATCTCTTGGCCTTTATGATTTTAACAATGATTTTGAAGTTTATGTTCCTCGAAAAGGGAAAGCCGTAATTGAAAGTGAAGCCGAAGCTTTTAATAAATCGGTGCTGATTCCGGTAGGAATTTATGCCATTAGTGAAGATTTAGATAGCAAATATGTTTTTGCCGATTTGAGGTTGGCGCAAGATTTATTAGAATATAAGCAAAACCAAGTTTCTAGCATTGATATTAAAACAAAACCGAATGCTAATGAAGCAGAAGTTATAGATAATCTTTACACTTTACTAGGAAATAAGGTAGCCGTAAAAAATAGAGCCCAACTGAATGCAACTTTATATAAAATGTTGAATACCGAGAATATTGCGGTATATCTAATTTTTACATTGGTTATAATCATTGCCTTATTTAATTTGATTGGCGCCTTAATCATGATGATTTTGGATAAGAAAAGTAATTTGAAAACACTATATAATTTAGGTTCCGAGGTAAACGATTTAAAGAAAATATTTTTATTTCAAGGAAGTTTACTCTCTATTATGGGCGGAATTATCGGATTATCATTAGGAATCATTATTGTAGTTATTCAACAACAGTATAAACTGATAATGATTACTGAAACTTTAGCTTATCCTGTTACATTTACTATTCAGAATGTTGTAATCGTAATGAGTACCATTGTAACGCTAGGCATTATTTCTAGTTTGATTGCAAGTAGCCGAGTGACTAAAAAATTATTAGATTAAACGAACTGATAATCTAGATATACCTCTTGAATTTCATCTAAAGTTTTGAATAAACTTTCTGCCGATTCTAGGGTAACTAATTTTAATCGATGTTCTTTAAAGTTGGAAACGCCTTTGAAATAATTGGTATAATGACGACGCATTTCTACAATTCCAACGCGCTCACCTTTCCAGTCCATTGACCAAGTTAAATGATTTCGGGCGGCTTCTATTCGGTCGGCCATAGTAGGTTGTGCCAAATGTTCACCTGTAGTAAAGTAATGCTTGATTTCGTTAAATATCCACGGATACCCAATGGCGGCGCGACCAATCATCATTCCGTCTAAACCGTATTTATTTTTATATTCTAATGCTTTTTCGGGCGAATCGATATCGCCATTTCCAAAAATTGGCATTGTTATTCTTGGGTTGTTTTTAACGCGCGCAATATGCGACCAATCAGCACTTCCTTTATACATTTGAGCGCGTGTTCGGGCATGAACCGTTAATGCTTGTACGCCAATATCTTGTAATCGTTCAGCAACCTCATCAATATTAATCGAATTTTCGTCCCAACCTAGTCGGGTTTTTACTGTAACCGGAAGATTCGTTCCTTTTATTACTGCTTTAGTTAAGCGCACCATCAAATCAACATCTTTCAAAACTCCGGCACCAGCGCCTTTGCACACTACTTTTTTTACAGGACACCCAAAATTGATATCAATTAAATCCGGTTGCACTGCATCTACAATTTTGGCTGACATTGCCATAGCTTCTTCATCGCCTCCAAAAATTTGGATGCCCACAGGTCGTTCATAATCGAAAATATCAAGCTTCATGCGACTTTTAATAGCATCACGAATTAACCCTTCGGAAGAGATAAATTCCGAGTACATCAAATCGGCTCCATGTAGTTTGCATAATCTGCGGAATGGCGGATCGCTCACATCTTCCATAGGTGCAAGTAATAACGGAAAATCGGGTAATAGGATGTTGCCTATTTTGGGCATACTATAATTTTTGGGCAAAAATACGATTTTTAAGAGAATAGACGAAAGACAAAAGAACAAAGACCGTTTTTGCGCTTTGAAAATGATGATTTTAAAGTATATTTGCCGATTAATTCCTTATCATAGGTAGATTGCGTGAGGGATGGCAGCAAGTACCGTGTACTGCGAACAGCCCGGTCTCGTGTTTTTGACGAGACACGCCCATACTTTGACAAGCTAAGTATGACAATTTTTAAAAAAGAAGATGAAGCACATTAGAAATTTTTGCATTATTGCACACATTGACCACGGAAAAAGTACGTTGGCGGATCGATTATTGGGTGCTACACAAACCGTTACGGCTCGTGAAGAAAAAGCACAGTTGCTTGATAACATGGACTTAGAGCGTGAGCGTGGTATCACAATTAAGAGTCACGCCATTCAGATGGAGTATAAATACAAGGGCGAAGATTATATCTTGAACCTGATTGATACTCCAGGACACGTTGATTTTTCATATGAAGTTTCGCGTTCGATTGCGGCCTGTGAAGGCGCGTTGTTAATTGTAGATGCAGCACAAAGCATTCAGGCACAAACGATTTCTAATTTGTATTTGGCATTAGAAAACGATTTGGAGATTATTCCGGTATTGAATAAAGTAGATTTACCAAGTGCCAATCCGGAAGAAGTGAGCGACGATATTATTGATTTATTGGGATGCAAATTAGAAGATATTATTCACGCTTCGGGTAAAACTGGTTTTGGAGTAGAAAATATTTTAGCTGCTATTATCGAAAAAGTTCCGCCACCAAAAGGCGTAAAAGACGAGCCGTTACAGGCGTTGATTTTTGATTCGCATTACAATCCGTTTCGAGGCATAGAAGTTATTTTTAGAATAAAAAATGGTGAAATTCGAAAAGGTCAGAAGATAAAATTCATGGCTACAGGTAATGAATATTTTGCCGATGAAGTGGGAACCTTAAAGCTAAACCAAGTGCCAAAAGACGTTATTTCTACGGGTGATGTTGGGTATTTGATTTCGGGAATTAAAGAAGCCAAAGAAGTAAAAGTGGGTGACACGATTACGGATGCTAAAACGCCAACAACCAATATGATTACTGGTTTTGAAGATGTAAAACCGATGGTTTTTGCCGGAATCTATCCTGTTGACACTGATGATTTTGAAGATTTACGCGCTTCGATGGAAAAATTACAATTAAACGATGCTTCTTTGGTGTTTACGGCAGAAAGTTCGGCTGCTTTAGGTTTTGGTTTCCGTTGTGGTTTCTTAGGAATGTTGCATTTAGAAATCATACAAGAACGTTTAGAGCGTGAATATGATATGACTGTCATTACGACCGTTCCCAACGTTTCCTATATTGCCTATACTAAAAAAGAGCCCGAAGTTGGATTTACTATTAATAATCCTTCGGATTTGCCAGAACCATCAAAACTAGACCGTGTAGAAGAACCTTATATCAAAGCAACGATCATTACCAAATCGGATTATGTTGGAAATGTTATGAGTTTGTGTATTGAAAAACGGGGTGTTATTACCAATCAAACGTATTTAACTACCGAAAGAGTAGAGTTAAATTTTGATATGCCATTGGCCGAGATTGTATTTGATTTTTATGATCGATTGAAAACGGTTTCTAAAGGGTATGCCTCATTTGATTATTCGCCAATTGGTATGCGAACGTCTAAATTAGTAAAATTGGATGTGTTATTGAATGCACAATCGGTGGATGCACTTTCGGCATTAATACATGAGAGTAACGCTTATCACATTGGTAAAAAAATGTGTGAGAAATTGCGTGAGTTGATTCCAAGACAACAATTTGATATTCCGATTCAAGCGGCCATTGGTGCTAAAATCATTGCTCGTGAAACGATAAAAGCATTGCGTAAAGATGTTACCGCTAAATGTTATGGTGGCGATATATCACGTAAACGTAAACTATTAGAAAAACAGAAAAAAGGGAAGAAAAGAATGCGTTTGGTAGGAAATGTTGAGATTCCGCAAGAAGCGTTTATGGCGGTGTTGAAGTTGAATGATTAATTTTAGACCAAGAGATAATAGACTGATAGATGATTGACAAACCCAATGGCGAAAGTTGTTGGGTTTTTTTGCATTTCTTTTAAAAGAACTTCAACATCTTCTACTTTAAAAAGTTGTATTCCTTAACTCATTCAGGCAACTGTAATGCAACTAGTCCGTTGAAATATGTAGACTTATCTTAAGATAGATTTATGGTTTGGAATACTATTGGATTTTTATTGATTTGAATCGTAAGTATTATTTCAAGAAGATAAAAAAAGGTGAAACCTTCGTTTCACCTTTAGTTTTAAATCTTTATTCTATTATCATCACTTTGAGTGTCAATTAATTTGTTATACGGATCAACACCAACTTCAATTGGTTTTTCTTTAACAATGAGTTTTACTTGATTTTCGATACCAGTTACTTTTACTTTCTTTAAATACAATTCTTTGTCGCGCTTTTTGTTTTTCACCGTTTCTTCGCTAAAAATACCGATTTCAATATAATCATTCAACGGATAGGATTCGGTTGCATATTTTTTCCCTTTTTTGGTTACTTTAAGCGTTTTCCCTAGCTCGTTTTTATACGTTCTTCTTCCTTCTTCGTTCGCTTTGTACTTTGTAACATCAAAATTGATGGTTACTTCATAGTTCCCGTTTTTAAGTTTCTTGTAAGAAGCATTTGTCACTTTATTGTCATATAAAGTAATGGTTTCAAACATATCATTTATAATATACTTTAAACTATCGGGTGTCGCTTGGTTTAAATACGATACAAACTCAATCGAGTTGGTATAAGGTGCTTCTTGATAGGCCACTTTTTGAATATATGCTTTTATGGCATTATTCATTTTTTGTTCTCCGATATAATCACTCAATGCATAAAGTACCAACGAACCTTTGTTGTAATGAATGTATTGTTGGTTTTCATTATACATTAAGGGTTGTTCTCTGTCGCTTTCAAAAGTTCTTCCTTGCAAATATTTATCTAGAGCATCTTTTAAAAAGCGTCGCATTTGTGATTTCCCGTACGTGTGTTCTAAAACTTTAAGTGAACTGTATTCTGATAAGCTTTCCGAAAGTAAGGTAGCACCTTGAACATTGGCGCCAATTACCTGATGAGCAAACCATTGGTGTGCGACTTCGTGTGAAGTAACCGAGAAAGGATAATCTACCGCATCTTGATTTTCATCATCAACGGCAGCAATAAATCCTATCGCTTCCGAAAAAGGTATGGTGTTAGCAAACGACTGCGCAAACATTCCCATTGCATTTGGAAATTCGATTACTCGAACTTGCTTATGCTGGTATGGACTAAAATTTTTAGTATAATAATCTAAAGATTTTTTAATTGCCGAAACCATTCGGTCGACATTATATTTATGCCCTTTGTGGTAATAAATCTCAATATTGACACCTTTCCATTGATCTCGTTTTACCTCGTAACGAGCCGAGTTATAGGCATAGAAGTTCAGCATTGGACGATCCATTTTATAATGAAAATAATTTCTTCCTTCTTTTTTCCATTGCTTTTGAAGATATCCTGGGGCAATGGCTATTTGATCGTCAGCGGTACTGACTGTAGTTTCAAACTTTATCCAATCAGCATCATAACTTATGTAGTTATTTTGTCTTGCAATTGAGTCGGTTGGAAAGGGCATTCTATCTTTAGGTTTCAATCCGTATTTTTTACGCAAATCGTCATCGGTCAATTCGCCGTCAGCATTATAACCAATACTTGGGAAATTTTGATTGTTTATGAATGTGCCGTTTTCGAGAATCGGAGAATTGTCTTCTAGGATTGTATTGGGGTCGTTTTTTATTTCAAAATTTAATGATATCGTTTCACCCGGTTGTAAAGGTTTTTCCAATTGATAGATATTAAAATTATACACCGTATCCTTAGAAACTAATTTTACTTTGGCATTAAAATCGAGTTTTGTTTTCTTTGTATAATCAACAAAAATGGTATCAATAACAACGGATGATTTATTTTTAAGAATATACGTTCCTTTGGCTACATAATTCCGTTCTTTTGGGTATATATCCAAAGCCACATTGATATCTATAATTCTGGGTTGTGGATTGTTTTGGTACTTTTTATATTTTTTCTCCCAATTTGCCGTTTCCATTTCAAATTCTTGACCGGTCTTATTTTCGTTTTTGATATTATCATAATAATATATCGTACTTCCGATGGCTATAAAACCAACAAAAGCTAAAAGCATTGGAATAGCCAAAGTTTTTGTCAATCGATTTTTGGCATCATTTAATCTGCCACGTACCGATTGTCCAATTCCACGAACATAAAACAACAAACTGATTATAAACAGTACAATTCCAAGTAATAACCAATAGGTTTTATATACAAAATACACATTCAATCGATGGCCGTAACCATTCATATCAGAATAGGAATAACCGGTATCGCTATTAAACACAAAAATTTGTTGTTCGATACCAAATATTGGAAGGAAACTTAAACCTATGGACAAAATCATAAGTATGAAAAAGCCCAAAAGATAGTTTTTTAGTAATGATTGTATAAAAATGGCTAATAATGCCCAAATTATACAATTAAATAAAATCAACACATACAATTCAAATAAATAATGTCCAATTTCAAAATCAAAAAACCCATTTGACGCTTGATAAATTACCCCAGAAACCAAGACAATTGATAGCAATATCATTTGCATTTTTACTATGGCTATAAATTTGGATAAAAGTATTGCCCAGTTTTTTGTTGGAGTTGCATCTATTAAAAAATTCATTCTAGTATTTCTACCTCGATGAATGATTATTCCTGTAAATAAAAATGTCATTAAATTAATAAACGTGCTAAAAATTCCTCCAGCAAATTGAAGCATTTGCCAAGTAACAGGATACGTTTCTGTACCAAAAATTGTCCCTGAAAAATTTAACGTTATAAATGCAAATAGCAGCCCTACGATAATAACTGCAATAAAAACCCAGTTTTTTACCATAAACTTTAAATCAACATTGGATAAATTCCAAGCTGTTTTTAGTTGTTGCATAAATGAGAAGTCAAAAGATACTTTAGGTAAATTAATCCGTGTAATACTTCCGAAATTATTTTTAACGATTCGTTCTTCGTTTTTACTTTTCCTTAAAGAAAGTGATGTTTGCGAAAAAGAAAAGGAACGATAAATTAAAATAAAAATCAGAACCGATATTCCAAGCCAAATCAATCGATTATAAATTAATGCGCCTTCAAAAGGTAAATCATTGGCGTTTTTTTCAAAAACGGTCCAGTACTTAGTATAATAATTTAAAGCATCAGAGCCAAAAGGATCAAATAACGAAATCAAATATTTATTCTCAGCTTCCTCGGTAAAATTGCCTAAAATACCTTGTATGAAAAACAAACCAATTACTGATATAAAACCAACCACAACATTTCGTGTAATTGTTACTACCGAAAAAATGATTACACCATAGAATAAAATATTAGGAATAATAAAAATGAGATAACTCTGCCAATACGCTGAAAACTTATGTGGACCGAGTAAATCTGGATTTACACCGGGCAAAAAACAAGCGGCAAATGTTCCCAATCCGGCACAAAGAGTTATTAAAATTACAACTGATATTGAACTCAAAAATTTACCAAACATATAGTCGCTTTTGGTAAACGGATAAGAGAACAGTATTGTATGCATATTGTATTTAAAATCTCTATAAACGGATGCGCCAACGATAGTTGGCAACAAAAAATAAATAAAGAGTGATAATCCATTTAACATATTGTTAATAGCAATTGGAGAATTTGAATAAGTATTAGATACCGTAGTGGTTTTAAAACTATCAAAAACACCCAATGAACTTGCCATTAAAAACAAGGATAGTGCAAAGAAAATTCCGCAAAAAATATAAAAAGTGGGATTTTTAAGCCATCTTTTTAGCTCGAAAGTAAATAATGTTCCAAACATCTTATTGATCCGATTTTAGTGCAACAAAATAAACATCTTCCAACTGAGGTTGGCAAATTACAAAGCTCTCGCTTGGCTTTTCATCACTATACACTTTAATATTGAGTGTATTGTCATCGTTATAATTTGAAGAAATTACATTAAATTGATTTTCATTTTGTTCTAATTCTTCTCTGGTTATTGCTTTTGTCCAAATTTTTCCCAACAAGCTTTCAGCTGCGCCTTTTGGCGTATTTTGGGTTAAAATTTTTCCGCCGTTGAGTATCGCCATTTCGTTACACAATTCTTTTACGTCATCAACGATATGGGTAGAAAAAATAACGGTATTGTTGGTTCCTATTTCTCTTAAAACATTTAAAAAACGATGCCTTTCAGCTGGATCCAAACCGGCGGTAGGTTCATCAACAATAATCAATTTTGGATTGTTTAATAATAATTGAGCTATTCCAAAACGTTGTTTCATTCCACCAGAATAGCCACTAACATATTTTTTTCGAACGTCATACAAATTGGTAACTTCCAAAACTTCTTTAACAATAGCATCGCGTTCTTTTTGCAAGGATACTCCTTTTAGACGAGCAAAATAATCGAGCAAACTTTCAGCAGACATATTGGGATAAACGCCAAACTCTTGTGGCAAATAGCCTAGCACTTTTCTCAAATCCATTTGATTATTGAGAATATCAATACCATCAAAAACTATAGAACCTGAATCGGGTTTTTGCAAAGTGGCAATGGTTCGCATTAAGGAAGACTTACCGGCACCATTTGGACCAAGTAGTCCAAACATTCCAGTTCCTATTTCTAAATTAAGATTGTCCAGTGCTTTAACACCATTCGAATATGTTTTTGTTAAATTGTTTATCTGCAATTTCATACTATATTATTTATTAATTTTTACTCCTATTTGTGTTCCAAAAATAAGTTTGTTACACTACGATGTTAATTTTTTAAAAATACTAAAACTGAAACCAATAAAACAAAAAATCTTGCATTAAAAACTTTGTACCTTTGAAATCTTAAAATTTATAAATAAAATATTGACTTTAGCGCTTACGCTTTTCCAAAAAAATCATGTTAGAAGATAAAACACCTCAACGAACGGCACTTTCACAATTAGGTGAATTTGGATTAATCGAACATTTGACGAAAAATTTTGATGTAAAACAACCCTCAACACTAAAAAGTATTGGTGACGATGGTGCTGTGTTAAATTTCAAAGATAAACAAGTCGTAGTTTCCACCGATTTATTGATTGAAGGTGTTCACTTTGATTTGTCGTATATGCCTTTGCGTCATTTAGGTTACAAGGCCGTTGTTGTGAATGTATCTGACATTTGTGCCATGAATGCCAGAGCAACTCAAATTACCGTTTCGGTGGCAGTTTCTAATCGCTTTCCTTTAGAAGCTTTAGAAGAATTGTTTGATGGAATTGCGTTGGCAGCTAAGTTTTATAATGTTGATGTCATTGGAGGTGACACCACATCATCCCAGAAAGGATTAATCATTTCGATTACCGCAATTGGCGAGGCAAATGAGGTTGACATTGTATATAGAGATGGTGCTAAAAATGGCGATTTATTGGTTGTCACTGGCGATTTAGGTTCAGCTTATATGGGATTGCAAATTTTGGAGCGCGAAAAGCAAGTTTTTCAAATTAATCCGAATAATCAACCCGATTTGGATGGCTATTCATATCTGATTGAACGTCAATTAAAACCAGAAGCACGGCATGATATTAAAGAATTGCTTAGTAAATTAGAAGTAAAGCCCAACGCAATGATTGATATTTCGGATGGTCTATCTTCAGAGATAATTCATATTTGTAAACAATCGAAGGTTGGCTGTAATTTATACGAAGAGAAAATTCCGGTAGATCCGCAGTTTATAAATGTGTGTGAGGAATTTAACATCGATAGCACTACCGTTGCCATTAATGGCGGAGAAGATTATGAATTGCTATTCACAATTGCTTTAGATGACTTCGACAAAATAAAAGCCAATCCCAACTTTACGGTTATAGGACATTTAACCCAAGAAAGTGAAGGCATTCATTTAATTACGCGCGCGAATACTAAGATTCCGTTAAAAGCGCGCGGTTGGGATGCTCTACAATAGTACCGTTAAAAATAATTATATTTAATGTTAAATTAATTTATCCTATTTGTTGAATCTATAGTTTTGAGAAAAAAACAATGAAAAAAATAATTGTAGGTGCCTTTTTATTATGCTCATCCATTGCCAAAAGTCAAGAGGTAAAAAAATATGATTTTAGCAGAAACGAATTAAAAGCAAATGCATTATTGTTAGTTTTTGGAAGTTTTGATGTTTCCTATGAAAGAATTCTAAACGAGGAATCTGCCCTTGGGATTGGCGTAAATTTACCTTTTGATACTAAAAATTGGGATATTAATTACACATTTACAGGATATTACCGATACTATTTTGGCCAGAAACCTGCCGCGGGATTTTTTGGAGAAGCTTTCGGGATGCTTAATAACGTTGATGATTACGTTTATAATGATGGTGTTGGATATTATGAAGAAAAAACTCTTACCGACTTTGCCCTTGGTATTGGTCTTGGCGGAAAATGGGTCACCAAAAATGGATTGCTATTGGAAATTAATGGTGGAGTTGGGCGAAATCTTTTTAACAATCAATATGATAGAGATTTTGAATTAATTGGAAGATTAGGTATTTCTGCAGGATATCGATTTTGATTTATAAAAAAGCGACACCCGAAAGTATCGCTTTTTCCCTTGAGTTTCATAAATTAAGTAGCCAAACAAAGTGTCTCACTACGATAATCTACTAGATTACCCTAAAAATCTTGTGCTAAGGTAAGCTTAGTATTTTGAATGATTGTTACGGTTTCCCGTATTATCGTTAAATGACACCTTTTGTTTTAGCTTCATTAATTAAATCGATGTCATTTCCTTCTTTTACCTCTAGTAGTTCTCTAATATTTAATTTGCGTTTTTCGATAGCGCTCAAAGAAAGTGGAATGTATAATGGTAAATCTTTTGTTTTTACTCCTTTTGACAAATGAAACAATATTTGTTTATCAAAAGCATCCAACTCGATATTGTTATACTGGGCTTGACCTACTAATTTAATAACGGTTTGGCTATAATAATTTTCGTTTTTCATTATTTTATCGAATGCGAAAATCAATTCGTCAAATGTCAAATCATTTTTAATCACCAATCCGCTTGGATTGATATTTTTGATGATGTTATTTATTTTGAGCAATTCGGTATGCATGGTTAACAAAATAATTTTGCAGCTAGGCATTTCAGTTTTCATCAGCATGGCTAAATCCTCGCCCGAATAAATTCCTTTTTCGGCATACTCTGGCATACTGATGTCAAAGAAAGCCACGTCAAAAGGTGTTTTTGTTTCGGTTATACTTTCGTATCCCGATTTACAATTGTTAGCTTGAGTTATAACAAACTCATATCCTTGTTGGCTATATTTATCTAATGCATTTTTGTACGCCTGAATAATAAAAGGATGATCGTCTACGATTAATATGTTCATTTGAGTTGTCATGATTCTACTATTATTGGTTTTTTGGTTTCTATTGGGACAGTAATTACTATTTTAGTTCCATGTTCTTTTTGAGAGCTGATATCTATGATGCCTTGGCAATCGTGCGTTCTTGATATCATATTTTGCATTCCAATTCCTTTGCTTTTCTTATTGACGTCAAAACCAATTCCGTCATCCTTAATTTTTAGGTATACATTTTCAGTATCCGCACTGATGTCAACCCTTATATTCTTAGCATTGGCGTACTTATTTATGTTTTGTAAACCTTCTTGTAAAATACGATACAAGTTAATTTTTATGGCATTTCCTATTTTATCCCAATCAATTTTAGTGTCAATCTGGTACTCAACAGTAGCTTCATGCGATGTTTTTTGTTCTTCTAATAAATTGTGAACAATTGACACAAAGTTATTAATTAAAACTAATTTTTCTCGATTTAAATCATGTGAAATTTCACGAATATCCTGTTCGATGGTTTTTAACTCGTTTAACAATTCTTGTCTTTTTTGTGGTGCGTCAGGATCGGTACTCGTGTTTAAACTGTCTAAGTTAAGCCGTAGCCCAAACATTCTGCCTAAAACTCCGTCGTGCAAGTCTTGGGCCAGTCGTTTCTTTTCCTTATTTCTGCTTTCGTCTATTATAGATTGCTGCGACATCATCAGGTTAAAGATTTCCTCGTTGGCTTTTTGTTGATTTTGTTTGAAAAGTAATTCTCTAGTTCTGGCGCGTTGGGCTCTTACGACGAACAATAACGATGCTAAGATAACAGTTGTTACAAAAACATAGAGCAAGAAGCGGTTGCGGTCTTCGAGGACGTCTTTTTCTTGGATGATTTCGTCGGTTTCGAGAGAGATACGATTAAATCTGTCTTTAGAATTTCTTTCAACAGTTTGTAAACTATCACTTATTCGAATATATTGTGATGAATATAGTGATGCCTTTTTAACATCAACTAGTGATGCTTGTTTTAATGCTAATACTAAATTAATAGGAACCTTAGATTTTTTGGCAACTTTAATTGCATCTTCAGCATATCTTATTGCTTCATTAATACTTTTCTGTGTTTGAAAGTACTCTGATATTCTAATATTACTACTAACAATAACTGATGGTTCACCTAACTTTTTTCTGATTTCTAAAGCTTCATAAAATAAATTAGGCAATCCATCATTATCTGAAATTTTCAATTTGGAATATGCTAAATTGTCTATCAAAAGTGCATATAAATCAGGATCATCTTTTATAATACCTTCATCTTTTAAACCTAATTTAAAATTTGAAATTGCATCTTTATATTTATTTTGTTTTATATATAAATACCCAAGATTATTATAGCAGACAGCTTCTTGATGCTCGTTACTCTGCAAATTATATTTCCTAACTGTTTCAATTGCTTTAGTATGGTAGAAAATAGCTTTGTCATATTCATTTAACTCATTATAAACTAAACCCAATTGATTAAAAGTAGCATACAGTTTATCCTTTTGCTTAGAATCCTTATAAATTGAATATGCTCTTGTTAATGATAATTCTGCTCCCAAAAAATCACTAACTAAATACTGAACAATACCTTTATTTAGATATATATTAGCCAAAATTGACTGATTATTTAATTTTGTATAAATTTTTTCGGCTTTTGAAAAATAAATGAAAGAACTATCCAGATTTTGAATACTCTTAAAGTAGATTGCCCTACATCTATAAGCCATTCCTAAATTTATAGTATCCGAAGAAACTTTTGAATTCTTGAGTAATACTTTTGAAGATTCATTAAATCCTTCCGAAAGTTCAAAGTTATAGTATTGGAAAACTATATCTGCTAATAAATTTCTATTTTCTTTATTGTTTTTGAGTTTAGCGGTATTATTGAATGCCTTGTTCAGAAAATTTATTCTCTGCTCATCTGTATACTTTTCTAATTTAGACAATCTAAAATAGTAAAAACCATTTTCTGAAAAAGACTTATCGGAAACTACGATAGCTTTCTTTTTTGTACATGCAAAACTTACAGCTAATAATGTTATTATAAAATATTTTACTTTCAATAGGAAATAGTATTTCAACAAAAGTAATAAACTAACTCAATAAAAAAACCACTAATAGAAATTAGTGGTTTATAATATTATAAAAAACATATAATATATTGTATATTATATTTATATTAGTTATTGTTCATACCTAAACCACCGTTAGAACTTTTTCCTCCACCGATTTCGTAACCACCGTTACTTGTTCCTAATCCTCCTTGAGAACTTTTTCCTCCACCGATTTCGTAACCACCGTTACTTGTTCCTAATCCTCCTTGAGAACTTTTTCCTCCACCGATTTCGTAACCACCGTTACTAGTTCCTAATCCACCTTGAGAACTCTTCCCTCCACCAATTTCATTTGGAGTTGTGAATGACGTAACTATTAACATTAAAGCTAATAATCCGAATGTTGTTGCTAATTTTTTCATAATTTGAGACTTTTTATTGTTAATGTTTTAATTCGCTTTAATAGTTTGTGTCATTATTGATTTAATCCAATGGGACACTTTCACGATGTAAAACTAAAAAGGATGTGTTTGTCAATCCCTATGATTAAAGGCGTTTATGGTAGAATGGTCTCGTTTGATAGTGAATGATGCTCAAATTAGAGTGGATGGTTTTTGAAAAAATAGCTTTTTGAGCCTAAAAGCACAACAATCCTAAGTTTATATAAACCGATTTTAAAGTGATAATCGGAAAATCTGGGTAAATGACTATTTTTTTGCAAGAAATGAGTAGGCACTCATCAACGATTTGGATAGCAGATTTAAATAAGATCTATTTAACTTTTCAATTAGCACATTGTTAAATAGATTATTATGGATGGAATTGGAATTGAAAAAGGATCTCCGTATATGAAAGATAATCGAACTGGCGTTAATTTAAGACACCCTTGAGGTAAACTATTTTAAAGGAATAGCAATATTGATAGACGTGCTTTTGTTCATGATGCTTTGGATGACCAAATTTCCTTTGAGATTCTTTACGCGTAGCTTCATATTATTTAGTCCAATGCCGTCTGTTGGCATTTCGGGGTCAAATCCTTTGCCATTATCGGTAACCGAAAGGCATATGTTGTTCTCATCTAAAACAAAACTAATCACAACATTTTTAGCATTTGCAAACTTATTAATATTGTGCGTTGCTTCTTGTACGATTCGAAACAGATTCATCTTAATGGTACTCGATATACTACTCCAAGAAATCGCTTCCTCTATTTCGAGTTTAAATTGAGTTTTGGGATAAGCCGAATTTTGGGTGTTTATAAAGTCGTTAATTAGGGTTGAAAAACTATTCCCAATTACAAAAGCTTCCTGGTTCAAATCATGGGTAATGTTTCGAATTTCTTGTTCAATTTTATAAATCTCGGCTATATGAGATACACATTTCTCAATGGTCTGCGGGTCTTTTTTGTACTTAAGCACATCCAAATTAAGCCGAGTACTGGCTAGTTTGTTCATAACACCATCGTGCAACTCGAGTGCAATGCGTTTTTTTTCATTCTTTCGAATGGCTTCTTCCTTACTTTTTTGAGCAAGCATCAGCTCATACACTTCTTCGTTGGCTCTTTGCTGTTCTTGAAGCAACTGGAGTTCTTTTTGCTTGTTCCGTTGACGAGAAATAACCAATAATAATGTGATGATTAGGATTACAACACCTAAAACGCTGACTGTAAGCCATTTCTGATTAATGGCTTTGTCTTTTTCTTGAACGATTTCATCGATTTCATAAGCTATTCTGGCAAATTTATCCCTAAAATTGCGTTCTGCTATTTGCATGCTATCGCTAACTCTTATGTATTCCTGAGCATTTTTTGAAGCATTAAGTTTATCAACTTTTATAAGCTGGTTTAGACTAAATAATATTGATGAAGGATTTTTATAACCTCTTGATAAAGCTAATGCGGACTTAGCATATTTTATCGCTTTTAAAGTGTCGTTTACTTTTAAATAATATTCAGATAAATATATTTGATTGGATTCTTGACCACCCCAGTTATCATTTTTTGCATAATAATTATCGACTTCAAAAAAAATTTCAGGTAAATTACTAATATCATTTTGCATTATTTTTACATAGCCTTGAGCTGATTTTGCACTATAATAAGCGTATGGATCAATTAGCTTAGTTTTGGGATTATGCAATAATAAATCGATATAGTAATTAGCTTTATTATACTCTTTAAGATCAATGTAAGAATAAGCAATTGAAAAATAAGATGAAAAAATATTGTACAATAAATTTCCTGAATAATTAAGTGCTTTTTTTTCATATTTTATTGAATTCTTAAAATCTTTTAAGCTAGAGAAATTACTTGCTATTAAGCTATAATTTAAATACATAATTGAATTTAAATTTTTATCAAATCTATTTATGAGTTTCACATTTTCAAACAACGTTTTGTTGCTCCCTAGAAAATCACATGAATATGATTGAACTTGAGCTATATCTTTATTTATAGCTATTATTCGTTTAGTGGCTTTTAATTTTAAAAAAATTTTTTTTGATTTTTTAAAAGATTCTAGAGCTTCCTCATTTAAGGATCTTGTAGTTAAATCTAATCCTATTAATTTATAGGCATTTCCAATTCCAAATTGATTTTTAGAAATTACTGATAAATTTAATAATTCTTTAGAGTTTGATTGAAGTTTTTTAAACTGTTTTAAATTATAATTGTTAACTCCAATAATAAATAAATTATTGAGTGTCAAACTATCATTCTTCTTCAAATCAATCATAGAATATGCTTTATCATTACACTGTCTTCTTTTATCAAATGCGATAGTATAATTCCCCGCCAACTCCAAATACTTCTTAATAGAATCATTGGTGGCGTTAGCTGTATTATCTATCGTTTTAGAGGTACAACTACTTAGAAGTACTAAAACTATACTTATAAAAAATAAAAGTCTACTCATAAAATCAAATTATATAAATAAATTGGGCTCCAGCAAAAGCCAGAACCCAATTTCCCACAATTAAATGAATTATATGCATTCACTTAGCCATCTGTAAAACAGTTTCTTTATCCAATCGTTACTGCCTGTAGCATTGCTTTTAGTTTTCGTACCGCTAAAGCAGTTGCCTCATCTTTGCAATTGGTTTGTATTATTTCTGAAAGTCGTATTCGTGTCGCTCCGATTGCTATCTCTAGTTGGAGTTCTACAATTACTTCACAGACTTCTTTTTTATTGTTGAAATTAGTAAAATCGATCTCTTTACCAATTTCCTCTACCTGCTCGTAAAGATCCTCTAAAGAGGCAAATTTGTATTCTATACGCTCTTTATTTAAGGAAACTACTAATGAGCCGCTTTTATAATCGCATTGCTGGTCTTTTGTATGTTTTTCCTGTGCCTTAGCTTCAAACAAGAAAGTTACCATAACAATAAAACACAATGATATATATTTCATGCTTTATAATTTTAATTATATCGGTCTTAGGCTTTGTGTCGTCGAATTTTTAAACCTAGACTTATTTAATGTCTATTACAATTACTGTCATTTGATGTTGTAAAAATAATCTCCCTATTTTACTTTTTGGTACACAAAAAGTGTACATTTTCATAAATCATAAAAAAAGTGGTCTTCTTTATTCATCTCTAACTGTAAATACTACATCGTCTTCAAACTTGTATTCGCCTTTCTTATAAATTTCTTTATTGGCTAATACAATTTCGTACGTATAAATACCTTTTGGCAGTATGAAAAGGCATTCTTTTCCGTCTTTTGGGATAACGAGTTCTTTTTTGATATCGTCTCCTTCCTCATTTTTGCCCACTATTCTGAAGGTAATTTTATCTGCGCGTTTATTTTTAACGCAAACGCTTTCAATTACTTTACTATTCTCCTTTGAATCTGAATTGGCTACTTTAAAAATGCTTAAACCACTTAGCAACAGTTCACCACCTTTAATGACGGTTTCGAGATCGGATTGGGAGAAAGAGGTAATGGGTAATAATGTAAATAATAGTATAATCTGTTTTATGTTCATGTATTAAGTACATTTAATTTTTTAAACTAAACACAAACTAATTTAACAGTATTATTTTACCTTTTTACGATCTTTAACTATTAAAAACAGACCAATTATCATTACAATCAAACTCATTCCTAAAACAAAATTTGCAAACTGAAATTTGTAAATTTTCATAATTCCTCCGATAATTGAAGTTAAAATCCAAATAATAACAACTAAATTAATTCTTTTCATTTTATTTTAAGTTTAAAGTTAACGTTGTAATGTGGCTGTATATGCTGGTGGACATGACCACCATCCTCTTGCACAACCTTGACATGATGCTGCGGCAACCAATGCTGGCATTGGACTCGTATGCCAATGAACCCATCCTAAAAGGGAGTCGGTATAGTCCCTTTCTACTGCATCCATACATGCGCTAAATACACTTCTACTTTCGATATTATTTACACTAACATAATTTTTAATGTTTGAATATGAAGATAAAATTTCTCGGTTAGATGAAAACACTTCAATCTTATCAGCAGTATTGTTTATAAAGTACCACATGAAATCATTTTTTTCTTTATTATATATGGCATAAATAGAATTAAAATCTATATTTTCAATTTTAAATTTTAGTGTTTGGAAATTATTCTTCAAAGTCAATAATTCAACATTTTTCGTGAAATTGACATCCTTATTATTGAAATTGAAATCACTATTTTTCAAAAACCTTTTGACTAAATCATTTTCAAAAGTTATACTTTCTGTTTTAATAATTTCAAATTCATTAAATACCTCTTTACTTTGTCCAAATGACAAATTCGCAAATAAAACTATGGCTATTAAGCCAAATAATAATTTTTTCATAATTTTGTGTCATAATTTTAATTATAGCAGTCCAGCTTTGTGTCGTCGAAAACATTTTAAAGTTGGGCTGTTTTTTTTGGTTGGTTTGGTCGTGTCCACGGTTTAATAACAAACCTCTAAATAAACTATGGATTTCTAAATTGGTTCCCTACAAAAACTAGAAAAGTATTTTTGCAAGATGTCACTTTGGTGGTGGTAAGCCACTTTACACTACCTGACAATGGCTTTAAATTACTATTAGTTTGATTCTGATAGTGTAAAATTATTAGGTTGAAATGACTTTTTGGTACACAAAAAGTGTATATTTTCATAAATTAAACCCGTTGGGTATAATTAGTTTTTAATGCTAATTTGAATAAGTTAGATTGATTCGCCAAGGCAATTGTATCGAGAGCATAGAAAATTTCATTAAAAGAGTTCACGATACATTTTTTGTTCCTCAGATCTCAATAGACGAGATAAATAAAATACTCGAACTGACTTTTTGAATAATTACACTGCAGGTTAGTATTAGAATAAAGTAGTTATTTCAATCTATTTTCTCGAAAATGTTTATACAATAAATAAGAAAAAAGAAAAATTGAAAATGCTGGATAGTACCAATCATTATTAATTGAAACTATCCTTTCAACTACGGATACTATTGAAACAATTAATGCTAAAAGTATGACAAAAAAATAAAGATTGTAATTTTTCATTTTTTACTAAAATTTAGTTTAACAAAAATAAGCCATAAAAGATATAATACCTAAAGTTGCTCCACCAGCAAAACCACAAACTATACATCCAATTAGACTTAAAGAAGCTATTCCGCCTGCAAGATTTTGTAAATCTCCTGCTTCATCTTTACATTGAGCTTTAGTACGTCGTCCTCTAAATTGGCTTGTCATATATTTACCATCTTGAGTAATTTTTATTTGAATTATACTTAAATAATCATAAACGTCGTTTTCAACAAAAGCTAAGGAGATTGTATTGTCTAGTAATGGCATAACAATAATTGTTTTTTTTATATCCGCTTTTTGGACTTCCATTTTGAATGTATATTCTCGAGAATTAAATTTTACATCAGTAATTAAATTACTATACCTAGTATACTCTTCATCAGATAAATTTGATACTTTCAAAACTTGAGCATTTTTTCCAATTATACTTTTTGAAAAATTGTAACTGAAATATTCTTGAGAATAAGCAGGCTTTGGCTCTTCATTTTGTCCTTGTGCTAAATTTAAAACTGTAAAAGTTAAAAATAAAATAAAGATTAATTTTTTCATAATTTTGTGTCATAATTTTAATTATGGCAGTCCAGCTTTGTGTCGTCGAAAACATTTTAAAGTTGGGCTGTTTTTTTTGGTTGGTTTGGTCGTGTCCTCGGTTTAATAACAAACCTCTAAAATAAACTATGGATTTCTAAATTGGTTCCCTACAAAAACTAGAAAAGTATTTTTGCATGATGTCACTTTGGTGGTGGTAAGCCACTTTACACTACCTAACAATGGCGTTAAATTACTATTAGTTTGATTCTGATAGTGTAAAATTATTAGGTTAAAATGACTTTTTGGTACACAAAAAGTGTACATTTTATAAAACTTAGATTTTATATATAGCCTTGTTTTCTGGCTTCTTTAAGTATGTCTTCATCGGTGCCTTTATCAATCCCAAAAATTTGTTTGAGAATCGCTTTTCGTTTATTGATAGCACTAATTGAAAGATTGAGCAAGGCAGGAATACTTTTCGTTTTTATGCCTTGAGAAAGTAATAATAGAATCTGATGGTTGTAATTATCTAATACTTTATCCCTTTTTTTCCAATTTTTTTGATAATTGATAACTGTTGTGCTGTAATAAAATCCTCCATTGAGTATAGTATGAAAAGCCACTATAAATTCTTCCGATTGAAAGTCGCTTTTAATCAATAATCCTTGAGGATTATGTTCGTTCAGTATTTTGAAGAGTAGTATTGATTCTGCATGAGAAGTAAGCACTATGATTTTTGCTTTGGGATGATACTTTTTTACAGCTGGTATTAAATCTTCTCCCGAATGAATATTTTTCTCTATATAGGGCGGTAAGGTTACATCTAAAAAAACTATATCAAAAGAATGATGTATACAAGTTATCGTTTTATAAGCTGATTCACAACTTAAAGCAGTAGTAGTGATTAATTTATAACCTTGTGTATTTAAAGACAAAATGGATTTGTAACCCTCTATAATCGGTGGATGATCATCTACCATTAATACATTTACTTCCATACTCGATTTTTAGCGTAAAGTAAATGTATTATTTTTCTTCTAAATCTCCAAATAATTTCCAGAAGCTATTCGGCTGATAATCAAATCGACATTCTCTTTGTAGGATTTTGAAAAAGGAAGTTTGGTGGTCGAGTTCTTAATATAACAAACGGTATTTCCCGTATGAATTCGCGATACCTGATTAATATTTATGATATAACTATTATGTATACGCAAAAATTGAGAAGGCGGCAACACAGTTTCGAAGTGCTTCAAAGTTTTGAATGCAGTAATCATTTCACCATTGTTTAGATGAATGTCGGTTGAGTTGTTATCCGCCTCAAAATAGAGTACATCATCTGAATCGATATAACGGTAATCGCCATAGGATTTTACACAAATCACCAATGATTGGCCTTGTTGTTGCATAACCAGTGGATTTTCTATAGAAAATGGAGCGATTTTAACTTCGATATCGTTTATATTTTCTGCTACAAGATCTTCTTCTTTAAGTGCTTCTACTTCGGTTTCATCTAACACTTCAAAGGTTGCCACAGGATTTTTCACTTCCATATGAGGTAAATCCGATTTAATTGCTCGATCAAATTTTAGGATTGCTTTTCTAAAATCATTGATATTAATTGGTTTAAGCAAATAATCTACCACTTCATACTGCAATGCTTCAAAGGCCAAATCTCTTTTACTTGTCGTTACTATAATTTTCGGGACTGTAGATAAGTATCGGTATAACTCGTTGATGAGACTTAAGGAAAGATTGCTTTTTTTGTCAGATGAATCAATCTCTAAAAAAACAAGGTGAGGTTGATGCTCTAAGATTAAATTCAAACCATCATCATAATTATTGGCAGATGCTAGGAACGATAAATTTCGAAAACGCTCCGCAATTGCTTGAGTTTTCGACACATCTTCCTGATTGTCATCAATAATAATAAAAGTATGACTCATTTTGTTTTTCCTTTGATTTAGGGAAAACACTAGTCTGTTTTTTTAGGGTAGCTTTGGGAAACTAATTATTTTATTAAATATTACTACAAATAATAATTAATCAAAAATTTAATCGTTTAAACGTTTACATTTTCGTTGAAACGAAAGTATCAATTAAAGATTTAAAATTATCAAATTGTTAATATTAACCCTCAACTTGTTAATATATCATTCTTAAGTCGAACAAATGCTTACAAAAAAAAGCCAAACTCTATGACGAATTTGGCTTTGTTTATAGTAATCTTTAGAACTATTTTTGTTTTTTACATTTTCATCAACCAGTTTCTAACTGAAACCTCATCATTAATGATGGTTCTTAAATCGGCTATTCTTACTCTATCTTGTTTCATAGAATCTCTATGGCGAATTGTTACCGTTTGGTCTTCCAAAGTTTGATGGTCAACTGTAATACAGAATGGTGTTCCCAATGCATCTTGTCTTCGATAACGTCTTCCTACTGCATCTTTTTCATCATAAGCAACGTTGAAATCCCATTTTAAATCTTCTATTATTTTTTGAGCTACTTCTGGTAATCCGTCTTTTTTAACCAGTGGTAAAACTGCTGCTTTAGTTGGTGCTAATACCGATGGTAAACTTAAAACAGTTCTTGTTGAGCCATCTTCTAACGTTTCTTCTTTTAAAGAAGTAGCAAATACCGCCAAGAACATTCTATCTAACCCAACGGAAGTTTCAACTACATATGGAACATAATTGGAATTGGTTTCTGGATCAAAATATTGTAATTTTTTACCTGAAAATTGCTCATGAGCTTTTAAATCGAAGTCGGTTCTCGAGTGAATTCCTTCTAATTCTTTGAAACCAAATGGGAAATTAAATTCGATATCAGCCGCAGCATTGGCATAATGAGCTAATTTTTCGTGGTCATGAAAACGATAGTTTTGACGACCTAAACCTAATGACAAGTGCCAATTCAATCGGGTTGTTTTCCAATATTCGTACCATTTCATTTCTTCTCCTGGCTTTACAAAAAACTGCATTTCCATTTGTTCAAACTCCCGCATTCGAAAAATGAATTGACGTGCTACAATTTCGTTACGGAACGCTTTGCCCGTTTGCGCTATTCCAAACGGAACTTTCATTCTACCTGATTTTTGTACATTAAGGAAGTTTACAAATATTCCTTGCGCTGTTTCTGGACGGAGGTATAAATCCATTGCATTCTCGGCAGAAGCGCCTAGTTTTGTGCCAAACATTAGGTTAAATTGTTTCACATCGGTCCAATTTCTAGAACCTGTTTCCGGATCGGCAATTTCTAATTCTTCGATAAGATTTTTAACATCCTCTAAATCACCATTCCCTAAGGAACGACCCATTCGTTCTAGAATTTCTCTTTCTTTCGAAAGGTATTCCATCACACGTGGATTGGTCGTTTTATATTGTTCTTCGTCAAAAGAATCTCCAAAACGCTCTCGTGCTTTTTCGATTTCTTTTTTAGCTTTTAGGTTTAATTTTTCAGCATAATCCTCAATTAAAACATCTGCTCTGTATCTTTTTTTAGAATCTTTGTTGTCTATTAATGGGTCATTAAACGCATCAACGTGACCAGAAGCTTTCCATGTGGTTGGATGCATCAAAATTGCAGCATCAAGACCTACGATATTGTCGTGCATTTGCACCATAGCTTTCCACCAATACTCTCTAATATTCTTTTTTAATTCTACTCCGTTTTGCGCATAATCATAAACTGCGCTCAAACCATCGTAAATTTCGCTTGACGGAAAAATGAATCCATACTCTTTTGCATGCGAAACTACGTTCTTAAATAAATCTTCTTGTTTTGCCATAATGATGCAAAAATATAAAAAGCGAATTTAAATTAATGAATTAAAAACTAATAGAATGGAATTTTTTTATACTTTTATGTAAGAAAAGTAGCGTTTTATGTGGAAACACCTTTTAAATTTATTCTTTCCTAAGTCGTGTGCCGGTTGTGATTCTTTTTTATTAAGCAATGAAAAAGTCATTTGTACCCATTGCAGACACGAGATTCCGTTGACGAATCATCATAAAATTGAGGAGAATGAAATCTTTCAAAAGTTTTATGGAAGAATTCCGTTAGAATTTGGTTCGGCACTATTTTATTTCCATAAAAAAGGCATTGTGCAAGAGCTGATGCATAAATTAAAATACAAAAGACAAGAAGAAATTGGCGAAGTTATTGGCAATTGGTATAGCGAAGAATTAAAAGAGGTAGAAGTCTTCAAAAATATCGATTTTATAATACCTGTTCCATTGCACAAAAAAAGATTGAAAGAACGCGGTTATAATCAGGTAGAAAAATTTGGAAGAGCTTTATCATCAAAACTTGAAATACCTTTTAATGACCAGCTATTGTATCGCAAACTCTATACTAAAACGCAAACCAAAAAAGACCTTTTAGGAAGAGCGGATGTTATCTCCACTGTTTTTGATGTGGCATTTACAGAAAATCATCACAATAAACATTTTCTTCTCATTGATGATGTGTTAACAACAGGTTCTACTCTTGAGGCCTGTAGCAGGGCTTTACTTAAAATTCCGAATGCTAAAATAAGCATTTTATGTATGGCGATGTCACATAACTAAATGTTAAGTTTCCCAAAAAACATTTCATTCACACTAAATATAATTGTTATTTTGTGTTTTGAAAAACAGCCGTATGCCAAAATCAATTTTCAAGTTATTTTGTATCGTATTTTTAGTAATCTTATCCAGTTGTGCCAAGCGTGGTAACATTACTGGCGGTTTAAAAGATAGTATTGCTCCTGTTTTAAGTTCGAGTTTCCCAAAAAACGGAACCGTAAATTTTAATGGCAAAGAAATTAAATTAGTTTTTAATGAGTTTGTTAAATTGAAAAACGTTAACAAACAGTTGATTATTTCGCCTCCCATGAAAAATCAGCCCGAGATTCTGCCTTATAATGCTAGTAAAGTAATTACCATAAAACTAAAAGATACACTTCTGCCCAATACTACCTACAGTTTTAATTTCGGACAAAGTATTGAAGACAATAACGAAGGAAATCCGTATTCCCAATTCAAATACCTATTCTCAACTGGAGCTACCATCGATTCCTTAAAATTAAACGTAAAAATAAAAGATGCTTTAGAAAAAAAGCAAGATAATTTTGTTTCGGTGATGCTTTATGAAATCAATGAAAAATTTAATGATTCTACGATTTACAAGGAAACTCCAAGATACATAACTAATACCTTAGATAGTCTCAAAATTGTCACGTTAGAAAACATAAAAGCAGGAAAATATCTCTTACTTGCTTTAAAAGATAACGGAAACAATAAATTTAACCCTAAAGTGGATAAAATTGGTTTTCAAAAACAATACATTACTATTCCGAATGATACTATTTTTGAACTTGAGTTATTTAAAGAGAAAATTCCTTTTACGGCAATAAAACCATCGCAAGCATCGGGGAACAAAATGCTAATGGGTTATGAAGGCAATCCCAAAGGAATAAAGGTCACTATAAAAAACGGTGCCGAAATCCTTCCGAATTTAGTAACGCAATTCCCCAAAAAAGATTCGGTTCACATTTGGTTTAAACCCATTAAAACAGACTCGTTACAAGTTCGAATTGAAAAAGATAACTTCTTAAAAGATTTTACGGTCAAACTAAAAAAGCAAAAACCAGACACGTTAAGCATCAATGCTGAATTTAGTAGTACACTTCCGTTGCGTGAACGATTTACGTTAAATAGTTCGACTCCTTTGTTACAATTTGACAAATCAAAAATAAGCATCAAAAACAAGGATTCTCTTGCTTTAGATTTCACTACAGATTACGATGAATTTGAACAAAAGTTTTATTTAAATTTCAAAAAAGAAGCATCAGAAAAGTATAAAATCATATTGTTCCCTGGTGCGTTGACTGATTTTTTCGATAACAAAAACGACACATTAAGTTACAGTATCGGCACTAAAAATCTATCTGATTATGGAAATATGCGAGTGATTTTAGAAAACGTAAAACGCTTTCCTTTGATTGTTCAGCTAACCGATAAAGAGGGAAAAGTCAAATATACTGAATACCCCGAAAAAAATACTACCCTTAACTTTGACACTATAGAGCCTGCTACTTATACCTTACGAGTTATTTATGACGACAATAAAAATAAAACTTGGGATACTGGTAGTTATCTAGAAAAAAGACAATCTGAAGAAGTGATTTATTTTCCCAAAGAAATCAATATTCGTTCTAATTGGGATTGGGAACAGATCTTTAATTTAGAGCTTAAGAATTAAGCGTTTTCAATTTTAAAATCATCTTTATCTTTTAGGAATGCTAATTTTTTTCGGGTTTCTAACAGCTTTGCTTTATTTAATTCTACTATAAAAACGGCATCTGCTTCTTGTGGTTCTAAAACATAGTCACCCAAAAAATCAATCACTTGTGTATGCCCAACATACTCCTGGTGGTTATGGTCTTTGCCAATGCGGTTTACCCCAATAGTATAACACATATTCTCTACAGCGCGTGCTTTTAGTAAAATATCCCAAGCATTAATACGTGGTTTTGGCCAATTGGCAACATAAAGCAATACGTCATAATTTTCAACATTTCTAGAGAATACAGGGAAACGTAAATCATAACAAATGAGCGGGCATATTTTATATCCTTTATATTCTACCACTAATTTTTCTTTTCCGGCAGTGTAGCATTCATTTTCTCCGGCCAATGAAAACAAATGTCTTTTGTCATAGGTTTTTATTTCTCTTGTTGGAAAAACAAATACCAACCGATTGTAGTAATTTCCGTTTTCTTCAACTACTAAACTTCCTGTGATGGCGCAGTTTTTGGCTTTCGCCAGATGTTGCAACCAAGCAATCGTTTCGCCTTGCATAGTTTCTGCCACTGCCTTTGGATTCATAGTAAATCCAGATGAAAACATTTCGGGAAGCACAATCAAGTCGACGTCTTCCATAAAACCGGTAATTTTTTGTGCCAAATGACTCCGGTTTTCGGTTGGATTTTCCCAAATTAGGGAGGTTTGTATTAGGGCAATTTTCATTTTATTCAGGCATTAGGCAATTGCCATTAGTGATTAGTAAAGTTATTCTAAATTCTTGTGCTTTTGGCTAGCTACTTAATAGTTATTTCATCAATAAAAATAAAAGCATCACCTCCAAAACCTTGATGCCATTCGGGCAATTTACCAAAATTAATGGCTTTAACTTTTACATAGCGTACATTGATTGGTTTTGTAGTATAACTGAAATCTTTAATGCTGTTTTCTTCTTGTTTCGGATTTACATCATTATTGATGGTAGTAACCAAAGTAAAATTGATATTATCCATAGATGTATAATATTCTACTTTGGTTGGCATTAAAATCCAAGAACGTTGGTCTTGCAAATAATTAGAATGAAATTCGGAAATAGATTTTGGTTCTTGTAAATCAACAATGGCTTCAAAATCTTGACTTTGATATCCTTGCCAATCGCCTTTTCGCCAATTGGTGGTGCCAAATATGCCGTCTAATAAACCATCCTTTCCGCCGGCATGATATTGTGGATTGTAGGTTGACTTGATATCGATGGTAAAATTGTTTGGTTTTTTGAAGAATTGAGCAGAGATAGTGTTGCTTTGCAAATTATTATTAATAACATAAGTAGATATTGTTGCATTTTGCTGAATTTCAAAGGGTTGATTGTACAATTCAAATGATTTTTCTTCTAATGTTTCAACATAATTATTTATTTTATAATATATATTGTCCTTGGGATTTTGTGATTTTACTTCAACCTTCATTCTATCCTTAAACGATTTACTTTCCGCCTGAATTACTGGAACTGGAGTGATTTTTTTGTAATTTGTATTCTCGGAGGTTATTTGTGAATAATCAAATTGAGATAGCATAGAACTTCTTTTTTGAATTAATTGTTCTCTTAATTTTTCCCCAAGTAAAAAAATCCTATTAGACTCACCATGGACATATTCTTTTTTGTAGTCAACTAAATTATTTCCGAATTCATCATTTATTTTAATTTGGTCAAATAAAGGTTCATTACTTTCCCATTTTTCTTCTCCAGGTGTAATGGCATAAATTCCCATCGAACTCAACACATACCATGCGCTCATCTGTCCACAGTCTTCGTTGCCAATTAAACCATCTGGTGTGTTTTTGTAGAAATTATTTAAAATGTAATGTACTTTTTCGGTGGTTTTTTCGGGTTTTCCAATGTAGTTGTACAAATACGCCATGTGGTGACTGGGTTCATTCCCGTGCGCATATTGCCCAATTAATCCGGTAACATCAACTTGTTCGCGGCCTGTAGTTTTACTCTCGCTGTTGAACATTTCATCGAGTTTGGCTTCAAATTTGTCGTTTCCGCCATACGCTGCAATCATCCCAGGAATATCTTGTGGGACAAAAAAGGAGTATTGCCAACTATTGCCTTCAGTAAAATTATTGTTGATTTCTCTTGGGTCAAATGGTTTGTCCCAACCGCCGTTTTTCTTAGGACGCATGAAACCAGTATTCCAATCGAATACATTCTTCCAACTTTGTGAACGTTGCATGAAATAATCGTAGTCTTCTTTTTTGTTTAAAATTTGAGCCATTTGCGCAATACACCAATCATCATAAGCATATTCCAAGGTTTTAGAAACGCTTTCATGTTCATCATCCATCGAAATAAAACCTTGTCTTTTGTAGGCATCTAATCCCAAATGGTCTAACATTGCCGAATGTTTGGCAGCTTCAAAACATTTTTCATAATCAAAACCCGTAATGCCTTTTGCCATAGCATCTGCCATCACGGAAACCGAGTGATAGCCAATCATACAATCGGTCTCGTTAGAAGATAGTTCCCAAACGGGTAATCTTCCGCCTTGTTCGTATTGTTTTAGAAAGGTATTGATGAAATCAGCTGTACGTTTCTTTTCGATTAACGTATACAATGGATGCGCTGCGCGAAACGTGTCCCAAAGTGAAAACACTGAATAGTAATCAAACCCTTCCGCTTGATGAATTTTATTATCTCGGCCACGGTATTTACCGTCAATATCTTGAGCAATATTAGGCTGCACCATCGAATGATATAGAGCGGTATAGAAAATAGTTTTTTTATTTAAATCAGATTCATCGATTTCAATTTTGGATAATTGTTTATCCCAAAGTTGTTCCGCATTTTTTTTAACTTTATTAAAATCCCAATGGTTGACTTCGCTCATGTTACCCATTGCTCCTTCGTAACTTGTAGGTGACAAAGCTACTTTTACCAGAATTTTTTCTCCTTTTTTTACTTGTTTGGAAAAACTTAAAGCTAATTTAGTTCCTTTATATATACCCTGTAATTTTGTGCTTTCCTTGTTTTCTTCTTCAACCAAATTAACTTTCAAAGGTACATTAAACTCAATTCGAGCATAAACGAATTGGTTTCTTGCCCAAGCTTCGCTTCTCCTTAGAATCTCGATGGTTTTAGCGTTTACTATTCTGACTTCGCCTTGCAACAACTTATCTCTATGATTTAAATCGAGGATAATATTGGCTTGACCATTTTTAGTAAATGTATATTCATGAAATCCAACTCGTGTTGAAGTGGTTAAACGCACATCAATATTGTGTTTGTCTAATTTTACGCTATAAAATCCGGCGGAAGCTTTTTCGTTTTGATGCGAAAATGTGGAAGAATAGATGTTGTTGTCAAATGACGGTTCACCCATGGTTGGCATCAGCATGATGTCTCCATAATCGGAACAACCTGTTCCGTTTAAATGCGTGTGTGAAAAACCGTAAATTACGTTATCTGAATAATGATAGCCCGAACAGCCATCCCAACTACCATTGATTCTAGTATCGGGCGACAATTGTACCATTCCAAAAGGAACCGTAGCACCCGGATAGGTGTGTCCATGGCCACCGGTACCAATCATTGGATTAACGTATTGATGATAATTTATTTGTCCGAATACGGAAAATGTTAGCAATAAAAATAGGATTAAAAGCTTTTTTTTCATGGTCTAATGTTATACTCCAAAGATACAATTTTTATGCATAGTCTGCGTGAGGGATGGAAGCAAGTACCCAGTTTGCCGAAAGGTAAACTTGTACTGTGTACAGCCCGACCTCGTTCTAAAAACGAGGGCACGCCAACCCAGGCAAAGCCAAACTGAACGTAGCAAAAAAAAACGCACTCAAATTAATGAATGCGTTCTATGATGTTTTCTTCGTCTGTCCTGAGCACTGTACTCAAACTAGCGAAGCTATGACAAACTGTTTTATTTCATACTTGCCGATAAATACTCTCTATTCATACGAGCAATATTTTCTAACGAAATTCCTTTAGGACATTCTACTTCACAAGCTCCGGTATTGGTGCAATTTCCGAATCCTTCTTCGTCCATTTGTCGGACCATGTTAAGAACACGTTGGGTTGCTTCTACTTTTCCTTGTGGTAACAAAGCATATTGTGAAACTTTGGCGCCAACAAATAACATGGCCGAACCGTTTTTGCAAGTAGCAACACAAGCGCCACAACCAATGCAAGCAGCAGCTTCAAAAGCTTTATCAGCGTCGTGTTTTGGAATTGGAGTAGCATTAGCATCAATGGTTCTCCCGGAAGTATTTACCGAAACGAATCCACCCGCTTGTTGAATTCTGTCAAAAGAACTTCTGTCAACTACTAAATCTTTTACTACCGGGAATGCTTTACTTCTCCAGGGTTCGATGTAAATCGTGTCACCGTCTTTAAATTTACGCATGTGCAATTGACACGTTGTTGTACCAGTTTCTGGTCCGTGCGCTCTTCCGTTAATGTATAACGAACACATTCCGCAAATTCCTTCGCGACAATCGTGATCGAAAGCTACAGGTGCTTTTTTTTCATTAATTAATTGTTCATTCAATTGGTCTAACATTTCCAAAAATGAACTGGCTGTCGAAACATTATCTAATTTATAAGTTTCCATGCTTCCTTTAGATTTAGCATCTTTCTGACGCCAAATTTTAAGGTTTATATTGATGTTTTTTGCTGCGCTCATATTTTCTTTATTTAGCCAAAAGCCATAAGGCAAAAGGCATTAGTTTAATTATGATTTACTTGATTCTAATTTGTTTATAAATGAATTTATCATTTTGCTTTGTTCTGTAATTTGATTCATTAATTCAGAAAACAAAGTTTCATTTTTAATGAATTTTAATCTATTGGCTATTATCATTTGAGTTTCTAATTCGAATAAAGAACCTCTTGAAATGCATAAGAAATGGATATAACTTTGAGTAGAATTTCTCCCATAACCTTCTGCAATATTTGAAGATATTGAAATAGAAGCTCTTTTTAATTGGCTCGTTAAAGCATAAATTTCTTCTTTCGGAAAATCTTCAACTAATTCATATAAATAAATGGCAACGTCAATTCCTTTCTGCCAAATTAATAAATCTTTATATGATTTAACTTCACTCATTTTCTATTGCCTTTTGACTAATGGCTAATTACTTGTAATTACGGGCGGCTATTTTGATAAACTCGTATTTCAATTCTTCTTTATGAAGGTTTTCTTTACTAATGTCGAAGCCCATATATTCCCAGGCGCTAACGAATGAAAAGTTTTCATCATCACGAAGTGTTTCTCCTTCTGAATCTTGGTATTCTTCTCTGAAATGTCCACCGCAAGATTCATTACGTTGCAACGCATCCATTGCCATTAATTGTCCTAAATCAATAAAGTCAGCTACGCGAATTGCTTTTTCTAATTCTTGGTTCAATTCATTTGCGCTTCCTGGAACGTAAACGTCTTTATAGAATTCTTCTTTTAAAGCAGCGATTTCAGCTATAGCTTCTTTTAATCCTTTTTCGTTTCTTCCCATTCCAACTTTATTCCACATAATCAATCCTAATCGTTTATGGAAATGGTCAACCGATTTAGAACCGTTATTGTTTAGGAATTTATGGATAGTTTCTTTCACGCTGTTTTCTGCTTCAGCAAATTCAGGTAAATCTGTTGAGATTTTTCCGGTTCTGATTTCATCTGCCAAATAATTTGAAATGGTATAAGGCAAGACGAAATATCCATCAGCCAATCCTTGCATTAAAGCAGAAGCTCCTAATCTGTTGGCTCCGTGATCAGAAAAATTAGCTTCACCAGCTACGAAACATCCTGGAATAGTAGATTGTAAGTTATAATCAACCCAAACGCCACCCATAGTATAGTGAACCGCTGGATATATTTTCATTGGTGTTTCGTATGGATTTTCATCGGTAATTTTTTCATACATTTCAAAAAGGTTACCGTATTTCTCTTCAAGCCATTTCTTTCCTAGTGCTGTTATTTCTTCCGCAGTTGGATTATGATTTCCTTTGGCATAGGCCGCTTGTTTTCCTTTGGTTTGAATCTCCGTAGAATAATCTAAATAAACTCCTTCGTTAGTGTCATTTGCTTCTATTCCGAAACCTTGATCGCATAATTCTTTTGCTGCTCTAGAGGCAACATCACGTGGCACTAAATTTCCAAAAGCTGGGTATTTTCTTTCTAAGAAATAGTCTCTATCTTCTTCTTTAAGTTGTGTTGGTTTTAATTTCCCTTCACGAATCGCTTGTGCATCTTCTTTTCTTTTAGGAACCCAAATTCTGCCAGAGTTACGTAAAGATTCAGACATCAACGTCAATTTGGATTGATTAACTCCGTGAACCGGAATACAGGTTGGATGAATTTGCACAAAACAAGGATTAGCAAATAGCGCGCCTTTTTTATGAATTTTCCATCCTGCAGTTACGTTACTTCCCATGGCATTTGTAGAAAGGAAATACACATTTCCGTATCCACCAGATGCAATAACAACAGCATGAGCAGCGTGTCTTTCTAACTCTCCTGTAACTAAGTTACGTGCGATAATTCCACGAGCTTTTCCGTCCACTTTTACTAAATCTAGCATTTCGTGACGGTTGAACATTTGAACACGACCTAAACCAATTTGTCTTGATAATGCTGAATAGGCGCCTAATAATAATTGTTGTCCGGTTTGTCCTGCGGCATAAAACGTACGTTGTAATTGAGTTCCTCCAAACGAACGGTTGTCTAACATTCCACCATAATCACGAGCAAAAGGAACGCCTTGAGCTACGCATTGGTCAATAATATTGGCAGAAACTTCAGCCAAACGGTGTACATTGGCTTCACGCGCTCTATAATCACCTCCTTTTATCGTATCATAAAATAATCTGTAAGTACTGTCACCATCATTTTGGTAATTCTTTGCTGCATTAATTCCACCTTGAGCAGCTATTGAGTGTGCTCTTCTAGGTGAATCTTGAAAACAAAAAGCTTTTACATTATACCCCATTTCTCCCAAGGAAGCGGCTGCTGAAGCACCCGCTAAACCAGTACCAACAACAATGATGTCGATTTTTGGTCGGTTGTTTGGAGCCACTAATTTTAAATGGTCTTTATAATCGGTCCATTTTTTTGAAATATGACCTTCTGGAATTTTAGAATCTAGTTTCATTTATTACTTAAAATTAATGATTAAAATGATGAAACAATGCAATAAAAATAAATCCAAATGGGATAATTATTGCAAATGCATATCCTAATTTATGAAGTGCTTTAGAAAATTTATTATTAAACCCTACTGATTGCATAGAAGAGTTGAAACCGTGCCATAAGTGTAATGATAACAATACAAAAGAAACGCAATAAATACCAGTACGAACTGGGCTTTCGAATTTATGAACCAATTCGGTAAAATATCTTGTTTCGTCGATTGGATTTACATTAACGTATTTGTAGGTCATTTCTGGAAACCAGAAATCATAAAAGTGCAATCCAAGAAATGCTAAAACAACTAAGCCCGAAATGATCATATTTCTTGATGCCCATGAAGAATTGGCTGCACCGTCATTTTTAGCATAGGCTATTGGTCTAGCGGCTCTATTTTGAATTTCTAATACAAAGCCCATTACAAAATGAAAAACTACACCTGCCACTAAAATAGGTTGCATCACAAACTGAATCAATGGATTGTATCCCATAAAATGAGAACAAACATTAAAAGTTTCTGCGCTAAAAACAGAAGTTAAATTCATAAAAAAATGAAGTGATAAAAAAGATACTAAGAAAAGTCCAGAAAGTGCCATGGCAACTTTTTTTGCAATGGACGAACTCAAAATAGAAGATTTTGCCATACGATTGAATAATTTATTTAAAAAAATCACACAAAAATACAGCTATTTGCAATTAACTACAACCTTTTCGTTGTAATTTATAATGAATTTAAAATGGGTTTAACAGTTGTTGATTTATAAGAGTTTAAAAGGCCTTTTTGTTTAATAATTGTTAAACAAATTATTTTACATACGTTGGAACTAATCCACGTAATCCCATATCTACAACATTTTCGCCAATTGATGGTTCGTATTTTCCGTCAGCTGTAATTTCTTGCCATTCAAAACTATTATTGATAGAAAGTGAAAGCGTAACTACAATATCTTTGGTTTCGTTGCCAGTAATAACCAAATTATTAGCAAATTTTCCAGTAACAACGCAGGAGTTTAAGTTTCGTGGAATTGGAGAAGTCGCTTCAATTGGGTTCGGAACAGTAGTTGTTCCTGCTTGTGCTTGTCCTGATGTCGAATAAGGGTTGTCATTTAGGGCAAAAGCCCAATATCCTTGTGCTTTATTTTCGTTTACAGGAAAAATGGCATTCCCTATAGTAAAGGTATTTATATAGGTATTAAACCCAACAAAACTGGCTAAAGTACCGGCATAATCTACTCCTGCATTTCGAATATTTATTTGATAGTTTTGATATGATAAGGAAACACGCATCCATTCATAAGTTCCAGCGGTTACTTGACTCAACGGAATTTTGATAAAAGTTTCTCCTTGACCAACAATTTTTGACTTACTAAAATCAATGGCATTCGCTCCTCCCATATTGGTCTCTGGCGCATGATATAAAATAGTACCAGCGCCTAGTTGGGTGTTGCCATTGGGAGCCATTTCTAGGTAATGAGCGGCAATTGAATTAAAAATGGGTGATTGAGCAGCATTACCAGGAGCAATTGCGGCAGGTTGCCCTAAATTATTTAATCTCGCCTGATTCGGGTCAAATTGAAACTTAACAATAAGCATGGGTTCATCGGGTTTCTCTTCACTACAAGAGAAGAAAGGAACTATAATCGCTAACAGTAACAGTAAAGTAAAATAGGTCTTTTTCATTTGATTTTGATTTTTCTTGACGTTCCCTATCTATTGGATTTGTTTCCGATGGATTGACTGGTGTTAAGACGTTGTTAATGTGTTTTTGTTACATCTTCATCTATAACGAGAATATAGTCTGCTTTATTATACTCTTCTGTATTTATTTTATTTATTTCTTTTTGTTCGATAGTGGCGATAGTTATAATTTCTAGGTTTGGCTCTGCTTTTTTTAGATACCAATAAATGCCCTCAAAGTTGTCAGAATGGTAAGTTCCGTTGTAGTGAATGAAAATAGCGTTCTCATTTCGATTTTTTAAAATAAAATAAGCCATCGTGGCATCTTTAATAGCTTGCGCTTTTGGCATATTGGGACTTGTGTGATCGCCCATCATTTTCATCATATTGACATAACCTGGCAAATTAGCGTCATATGCAATAGGTAAAGGAGCAATCCATGATTTTTCTTCTAAAGTTAAATTTTCTAATCCTTCAAATCCTTTTTTGAAAACAATTGAAGCATATCGTCTTGGAATGTTAGTAGCAATAAAAGGCCGCTTATTCTCTTTAGCAAAATCGACTAATGGCTTGTAATCGGTTTTATAATTGGGCCAAAGTCTAGCGGTTGTATCGAACTGTTTTTGATTGATTTCATCCTTTAAATATTGATCTAATTGCTTTTGATTGTCGGCTTCAATCATTTCCGCACCAAGAATTACCGCTTTCTTTTCGGCCATATCTTTAGTCAGTTCTAGTTGCAGCCAATGTGAAATGGCATTGTTATGGTATTCGCCAAACAATACAACTTGAGCAGTTCGCGCCGCTTTGAGCAATTGTCCGTAATCTGTTTTTTTGCCCTTCTTATCATAGAACTGATAGGCTTTCTTTTCTTGAGCTGCAACCCCAAAACCAATTATAAAAGCGAGAAGTAATAGACCCTTTTTCATACACAGATAATTTTGCTTAAAATTATTCATTAATCGCTGAATAAAAAAATATCACTGAAAAAGAATATTTTTGTGGTTAGTATCATGAAAAATCAAAACAACAGCTCAATTTTTTCAAAGTATTTGCATCAGTATGTTGAAGGCAATGTTACTTATTTGGAACAAGATTTCCTGCAAATTATTGCTAAATTCAACGTTTTAAACTTAAAAAAAAATCAGTTGCTGGTAGTGGAAAACCAAGTGTGCCCTTACTTTGGATTTATCGAAAGTGGTATTTTACAACACGCTATTTTGGTGGATGATGATGAGAAAACAACCTATTTGGCCTTACGAAATTCGGTTACTTCCTCATTGAATAGTTTTCTGAATAAGGTTCCGTCACGAAAAAGTATCAAAGCTTTGGTCGATTGCCAACTCTGGGTAATCGATTTAGAAGGATTTAAAGATTTACTTGCAAATAACGAAGCTTTCCGACAGTTTTATTATAATCTTATTGAAAAACAAATTATCCTCATTGATGATTACCGCATCGACTTACTTACACTTACTCCGGAAGAACGCTATACGAAGCTGCTTCAAACCGAACCAAAACTATTACAGGAAGTACCGTTGCATTACCTCGCTTCCTTCCTCGGAATTTCTACCCGACATATGAGCCGCATCCGAAAAAATATAAAATAAAGCCAAATGGCTACGTACTGGTTTGAAGTAATCCGTAATTTTGGTAAAACATTATATTTAATAATCTAACTATCTAAGAAGTCTAAAATTCTAATCATGAAATACCATCAAATAGACCGCCAATTATTCATTAAAAACAGAGCTAAATTTATTGCTCAAATGAAGCCAAACAGTGTTGCCGTTTTTAATTCTAATGATATTTATCCTGTTTCAGCGGATAGTTCTTTGCCTTTCGCACAACATCGTGACCTATTTTACTTGTCTGGTGTAGACCAAGAAGAAAGTATTTTGTTATTATTTCCAGATGCACCTTATGAGCATTTAAAAGAAGTTTTATTTCTTAAAGAAACTAACGAACATATTGCTATTTGGGAAGGTGAAAAACTCACCAAAGACAGAGCTTTTGAAGTAGCCGGAATCAAATCGGTAATTTGGTTGCAAGATTTTCATAAAACCTTGAAAGAAGTAATGGCTTATGCAGATACGATGTATATCAATACTAACGAACATTATCGTGCGTCAATAGAAACCGAAACTCGTGAAGCGCGTTTTGTAAAATGGTGGAAGGAAAACTATCCGGCGCATAAAGTAGAAAAATCCAATCCAATCTTACAAAGATTACGTTCCGTCAAAGAAAGTGAGGAAATAGAATTAATTCAGCAAGCATGTAACATTACCGAAAAAGGATATCGTAGAGTATTGCAATTCGTTAAACCACACGTAATGGAATATGAAATCGAAGCTGAATTTGCTCATGAATTTCTACGAAATCGTTCTAAAGGATTCGCCTACACACCAATCATTGCCTCTGGAAATAATGCCAATGTTTTACACTATATCGAAAACAACCAACAATGTAACGCAGGCGACTTAATTTTGCTAGATGTTGGTGCTGAATACGCCAACTATTCTAGTGATATGACGCGTATGGTTCCTGTCTCTGGCCGTTTTACAGCAAGACAAAAAGAAGTGTACAACGCTGTTTTACGCGTAAAAAACGAAGCAACCAAAATGCTTACCGTTGGTAATTTATGGAAACAATATCATGTTGAAGTTGGCAAAATCATGACATCCGAATTGCTTGGTTTGGGATTACTTGACAAAGCCGATGTGCAAAACGAAAATCCGGATTGGCCTGCTTATAAAAAATATTTCATGCACGGCACTTCCCATCATTTAGGATTGGATACGCACGATTATGGACTTTTACATGAGCCAATGCAAGCCAATATGGTCTTTACGGTAGAACCCGGTATTTACATTCCAGCTGAAGGTTTCGGAATCCGAATTGAAGACGATGTAGTGATTCAAGAAAAAGGAGCACCATTCAACCTGATGAGAAATATTCCGATTGAGGTTGAAGAGATTGAGAGTATAATGAATTCTTAGTTAGAGGAAAGAAAATAGATGATAAATAATAGACGGCTCACAGAAGTGGCACGTTTTTCATTGTGTTAAACTTGTTTGAACACAAACTTGTCTTTCCGAGGTACGAGGAATCAAATACTATATGATTATAATGTGATTTCTCTCAACGTTCGAAATGACAAAGATTACAGAAAGAAAACGGTAAAATAATTCGTGCATTCGTGGTTAAAATCTATTTTTAAATATGAAAACCATCACTTATAAAAACACCAAAATCTCTTTTACCGACGACGGTAAAGGCACAGCTGTGGTTTTATTGCACGGTTTTTTAGAAAACAAAACCATGTGGGATAAATATATCTCGGTTTTGGCTAAAAACCATCGTGTAATTACTATTGATTTATTGGGTCACGGTGAAACCGAATGCCTTGGTTATGTTCATGCAATGGAAGACCAAGCCGATATGATTTATGCTATTTTGGTTTATTTGCGCCTCAGAAAAGTAGTTCTTGTAGGTCATTCTATGGGCGGCTATGTTGGGTTGGCTTTCGCCGAATTATATCCAGATTATGTCAAAGGATTGTTTCTGTTAAATTCTACTGCACGCGCTGATAGTGATGACCGAAAAGTTAACCGGGATCGAGCTATCCTAGCTGTGAAACAAAACTATACCAATTTTGTGCGGCTTTCTATTTCGAATTTATTTAGCGAAGATAATCGCGAAAAACTGGAAACAGAAATAGAAAAAGTTAAACTTGAAGCTCTAAAAACTCCGTTACAAGGAATTGTTGCAGCGCTCGAAGGCATGAAAATAAGAAAAGATAGAGAAGTGTTGTTACATTTTGCACCTTATCCTATTGAGTTGGTTTTGGGTAAAAAGGATGGAGTTTTGATCTATGAAGAAACCATCGAGCAAATTGAAGGTACTAAAGTAGCATTAAAAACATTTCCTGACGGTCACATGTCACATATCGAAAATGAAACCGAATTAAAGAAAATTTTGATTGCTTTTTTGAAAAAGGTATAATACTTCGAAGAATAATTTATACTAATTTTTCTTCAAAAGGAATGTCGATATTTAGAATGTCTTGAAGTAAAACGACAATCTGATTTAAATAATTATCCATTATTTCTTTAGAAACCGTATCTATAATCTCACCTTCTAGCTTAATTTGAAATGGTAAAAATCCCGACTTTAAATTTTTAAACGATAGTATTCCTGCTTCAACTTCACGACTATTGGATTGTTCTTCATACATGAATGCGTATGCCAAAACCTGAATTATTTTTTCGTTTTTAATATCATTCGTTAATCCGTTCCATTGTTTTAAAGCCACATCTCTTTGTTCTACTTTTCCGGTTTTATAATCTACGATTCTAATCTTGCCGTTTCGCAGTTCGATTCGATCTACATTACCCGCAATTTTTACAGGAAAAGGCAAACTTGGATGTTCTAAAATACGTTCTAATTTTTCCTCTAAAGCTATTATTTGAATTTCATCCCCGTTTTCTATTGCTTCCAATTCTAATTTTAAAAAATTTTGGATGTTGCGTTTAGCAACTTCAAATGCTAACAGATTCTTTCCTTTATTGATTTCTCCTTCTTTATAAACTTTCTTAAATTGATTAAAGACTTCTAAATCTATTTTTGCTTGAGAATTTTTAATATCAATAACGGTTAGCAATCTACCAATAAAAGGTTTGTACAACTCTTCTAAAGCTCCATGAATAATAGTTCCAAGTGTATTTACTGCAATATTTTCTTCTACTTCATCGGTTTCTTTAATGCGTAATATTCGCTGAAAATAAAACTGAATAGGATTTCGAATATAAGTAGTTAGTGAGGAAGGTGAAAATCCGGTTGAGGCAATTTCTCGCAATCGAGTCATTACGTTTTCAGTTTTTGGAACAACTATCGGTTGATGTGCAATATTGGGTACCTCAGGATGATAATAATGAAAAGAAAGGTTGTGATTGGGTTGTTTTTCTACTTCTAGTTGGGTAATAAAACGACTTTTTTCTCCAGCATCAAATCCTTCGCTATCGGAATTATAAATCAAATAAATATTCTTGGCTCGTTGGAGCAAATGATAGAAATGATAGGTGTAAATGGCATCTTTTTCTTTGAATGTTGGCAAGCCATATTCCTTTTTTACATCATAAGGAATAAATGAATTAGTATTTTTTCCAGCTGGAAATTTACCTTCATTAACCGATGTTATGATTACAGTTTCAAAATCGAGCACACGACTTTCTAAAACTCCCATTATTTGCAATCCGTTCAAAGGTTCACCTTCAAAAGAAACTTCTGCTACATCAATAACTTGCTTATAAATAGCATATAAGGTTTTCAAATCATTTATAGAAGGATGCTCTGAAAAATAGGAAATCATTTTGTTAATGACTTTAAAAATAGAATACACAAAGGCATTAGCAATTTTTTCTTCTTCTACATCATTAGTTAAATTAGCTTTGATTTTAAGAAGAATTTGGGATAAATTTTCAAGAACATTAACGGAAGAAGTATCCCATTTTTTAAATAAAATAGAAAACAATTCATTACCATTTGGATGTATCTGATCTATTTTATTATGGCTAATAAACGTATAATTGTATTTATTAATTCGATTAATCAAATCAGTTGCATTAACAAAGGGTTCAATAAGTGGATGCGTCAAAATATCTAATACATCTTTGTAATACAGGACATAATTTGTGGCATTACGAGACAAAGCATTCGAATGCATTTTAAAAAGCTTTGCAATTAGTAGTTGCGCTGGGTTGTTTTTGCTTGAAAAACCCATAGTGATATTTAATGCATTGACACTACTAGGTAATGAATGTAGAATAGGTTGCAATAGATTTTCTTCCCCTAGAACAAGAGCAACATTTTGAAGGTTTGATTTGCCTAACTTACAATGTTTATCAATAATACTGCCTGCTATTTTTGCTTGTCCAATCGATTTTGAAGTGGCGATAATTTGTATGCTTTTTTCTTCTTTAAAATCGTTTACTATCCATTCATAGGGATGTGTTTTATAATAAATCCACTGTGATTTGAATCGCCGCTGAAATAATCCTGCATCATGAAAACTATCCTGTAATAAGGTTTCATCAATATCCCAGTAAATTTTAGCATTTCCTGAAGCTAAAAGATGTTGAACTATGTTTTCTTCAGCTTTATTAAGCGCGTTGAAACCAGCAAAAATATAGTGCTTTGCGCTATTGCTTTCAGAAAAGTGGTTCAGATTTTCAACTGCTTCTCTATAAATTAATCCTTGATAACCTATACCTTTATTTAACAAATATTGATAAAAAGAATGATAAAAAACTGGCAGTTTTTTCCAAAACAGCAAATGCTTTTCTATCAGATCCGTTCTTTTATCTATATTAACTGCCCAATGCTCAATTTCTTTAATGTTTTCAAGATATTTCAGAATAGTATCGGGTACTAATAAGTACCTATCGATTTCATTAAAATCCTGAAGTAGTATTTTGGCCCAATTGGCAAAATTTTCAAATGATTCTTGTTTGTCATTTTCGGTTTCAGAAAGATAGACTTCATAAAATTCAAATAAAAGTTCAATGTTGTCAATAGATCGAATTCCTGCTATATCTTGAATAAAATCTTCTATACTTACAATTTCGGGTGCAAAAATAGTATTTGAAACTAATGATTTTAGTTCATTTATTAAAAATACTTTAGCTCTTTTGTTGGGTAATACTATGGTTAACTCTAATAAGTTATCAGAATATATTTTTAAAATTTCTTGAGCTAGTTTATTAAGAAATGTTTGTGACATTTTATAAAAATAAAAAAACGCTCCGATAATCGGAGCGTTTTATTGAAAATATTTTAATTTAAATTATTTAACTAATTTAACTTCAACTCTTCTATTGTTAGCTTTACCTGCTTTAGTTTTGTTTGAATCTATTGGCATAGATTCTCCGAAACCAGCCGAAGACAATCTTGATGCATCAATACCATTTTCTATTAAATAACCTTTAACAGCGGCAGCTCTATCTTCTGATAATTTTTGATTTGCAGCATCTTTACCATCGCTATCCGTGTGACCTTCTAGAGAAAACTTAGAATTTGGATACTCTTTTAAAATAGCAAGAATTGCTTGTAATACTGGGTATGTTTGTTGTTGGAATGAAGCTTTTGCAGAATCAAATAAAATTGTTTTTGCATAATCATTCAGTCTTTTTACAACTTCATCAGATACTTCTGGGCAACCATTATTAGCAACAGTTCCTGCAACATCTGGACATTTGTCATCTTTATCTAAAACCTTATCTCCATCTCTATCTGGGAAAGGACATCCACCATTTTCTTTTGGCCCTTTAACATCTGGACATTTATCTGATTTATCTGTAATTCCATCACCATCAGCGTCTGGACAACCACCTAATGTTTTTAAACCTGCTACTTCTGGACATGCATCATCTTTATCAGCAATACCATCACCGTCAGTATCAGGACAACCATTAAATTCAGCAGGACCAGCAACTTCTGGACATGCATCATCTTTATCAGCAATTCCGTCAGCATCAGTATCAGGACAACCGTTAAATTGTTTTAAACCTGCTAAATCTGGACAAGCATCATCTTTGTCATATATTCCGTCGCCATCTGTATCTTTTCCGCCAAATTTGAAAGTAAGACCAGCAAAATGCTGCATGTGCGATGGCATATCTTCACGAACATCTTCGAAAGATTGTTTGTAGGTAGAACGCCAAGATAAACCTACCATTTCAGTAAACCAATACGTTAACCCTAAACCTCCGTTTAAAGTACCGGCATTTAAATCTTCACCTATCCAAGTATAACCACCACCTATGTGGATAGAAGGATCAATTTTTTTAGATTTAATTAAACTCATTAAACTGTAATTAATAACTCCGTCAACAGCGTAATAATTTTTGTCTCCAATATTAACAGTAGTATAAGGACCGTCTTCAACTCTTGGTAAAACATACCTTGTAATTCTATTAACCGATCCTGTAACTCCAAAAGAGAAATTACTTCCAACGTATTTTGATACGTTTACAAAAGAAACAGAAGGAATAATATTCCAATTGCTTCTAGCATTAAAAAATTGTGAAAATTGATCTTCTAATTTAGAAGCAGCACTTACTCTTGTGTCTACTGCATTTGCCCCAAACGATATCGCCCAAGGATTGTTACTGTCTTGAGCTTGCGAGCTGAATGCAGCCAACATTACCAAAGCAACGAATAATTTGTTAAGATGTTTCATACTTGATTAGATTAGATTATAATAATTATAATGGGACAAAAGTAATACCTTAAATTATAATATCAAAATCAAAATGTTAAAATATGTGAATTATATGTAGAACTATGAAGTATTATAGTAAAATCACTGTTTATTATGAATATTTAACATTATTCCGACCTCAATAAATGATTTTATTGCTTTATCCAAATGCTCCTTTGTATGTGCTGCTGATAATTGAACTCGAATTCTAGCCTTATCTCTTGGCACAACCGGGAAAAAAAATCCAATTACATAAATTCCTTTTTTTAGCAACTCCTCAGCCATGACTTGCGATAATTTTGCATCATACAACATTACCGGAACGATTGCAGAATCTCCATCAATAAAATCAATCCCTGCTTCTCGTAATCCCTTTTTAAAATAATTGGTATTCCATTCGAGTTTGTCTCTTAATTCAGTGTCCTTTTCTAAAAGTTCAAATACTTTAATCGAAGCTCCAACAATTGCTGGTGCTAGTGAATTAGAAAACAAGTATGGGCGTGAACGCTGACGAAGTATTTCGATAATTTCTTTTTTTGCGGTGGTATACCCGCCCATAGCACCACCAAGAGCTTTTCCTAATGTACCAGTAATAATATCTACTCTTCCCATAACGCCTTTTGCTTCTAGTGTTCCTTTACCAGTAGCTCCTAGGAAACCCGCCGCATGACATTCATCTACCATCACTAAAGCATCGTATTTATCTGCTAAATCACATATCTTGTCTAAAGGCGCTACTAATCCGTCCATCGAGAAAACCCCATCAGTGACAATTAATTTAAATCGATGACCTGCTTCAACTGCTTTTTTTAATTGCTCCTCCAAATCATCCATGTTAGAATTTTCATAACGATATCGTGCTGCCTTACACAAGCGCACACCATCGATAATAGAAGCATGGTTAAGAGAATCCGAAATAATGCAATCTTCTTCGCCTAACAAAGGTTCGAAAACACCACCGTTGGCATCAAAAGCCGCTGCATATAATATGGTATCTTCCGTTCCGTAAAAATGAGCGATTTTTTGCTCTAATGTTTTGTGAATGTCCTGAGTTCCACAAATAAATCGGACGGATGACAGTCCGAATCCATGAGTGTCTAAAGTATCTTTTGCAGCTTGTATTACTTCGGGATGTGATGATAATCCCAAATAATTATTGGCACAAAAATTTAATACCGTTTGACCATTAACCATAATTTCGGCTCCCTGTGCCGAAGTAATAATTCGTTCTTTTTTGAAAAGTCCGTTTTGATCAATGGTATTGAGTTCGTTTTGAAGATGTTGTTGAATTTTTCCGTACATAAATACAATTTGTAAGTTGTTGTTTGATATTTATTTCCTTTTAGCAATTGCTTATTGCAAATTTATAACTTCTAAAGTTTCTCCTATATAGGCCAATGCTTTTTTTGTGACTTTATAACCCATATTTTCAATCGCATTCTGATAATTATTTAATTGTTGAGTGTGTTTATCTTGATAAGAACCAGTTTTATAATCTAATAAATAAATCTCATTATTATTGGCAAGAACCATTCTGTCTGGCTTAACAACATTCCCGTCTTTTTGAATGATTGATTTTTCATTCAATGTTTTGTATTTTTTTGAAAAAAACAATTCTAATGCTTCGTGCGTTACAATATCTTGAATTGTGTTATAAACGGAATCTTTTTGATCGGCGACAATTAATCCATTTTCTATAGCTTTTGTTAAGGCCAAATCTATATCCTCTTTGGTGTTTATATAAGATAAGATTTCGTGAATAATTGTTCCGTATTCAATAGCTTTTTGCTGTTTGGTATTCCACATCATGCTTTCGCGTTGCGCGATTTTAATGTTTTTTGGATTTAGAGTAGTTAACAATTTCGGAATAGTTTCAGCTTCGCGATTTGTTTCTTTGGTTTTTGACAACCTTTCTGAATTTCCATAAGTATATTCTAATTGGCTTTCATTAAAATTTTCATTGATTTCCAAAAATTTAATAAAAAATGTGGCCATATTTTTAGGATACTCGCCTGAAGTTTTTGCTTTTTGTTGCATACTAGAAATAATATACAATTGCTCTTCTGCTCGAGTCAATGCAACATACAATACATTAATATCATCTAATAACTCCTCCTGTTTTTTTTGATTATAAACAAATTCTGCAGCTTCACCATAACTTATTACGGCACTACTTTTATCTACCAATACTTTTGACAATCCAAACTGTTTTTCATCTGCAGTAAGCCACATCTTTTCTTTTGGCCCTTTAGAATAATTTTCATCTGAAAAAGGGAAAATTACCACCGGAAATTCTAATCCTTTGGCTTTATGAATCGTCATGATCCTAACAGAGTCATTACCATCGGGAGACGGAATACTTAATTTATCTGAATTATTTTCCCAATAATTAAGAAATTCCGTAATTCCGGATTGTTTTTTCAAATCATGTTCCAAAGCCAAATCTAAAAAGAATTGAACATAAGCATTTCGTTTATCAATCGGGATGATTTTTGAAATAATAATTTCCGTTGCTTCGTATAACGACTTTTTTCGAATGTTTGTAAATGACAAATCAATATTAAATCCTTTTAACCATAGTTCAAATGCAGTTTCCTCCTTTTTTAACATTCCTTCTGCAATAAAATCATGTAAAGGCAATCGATGTTTTTGTGAGCCTATATAATATAAAAAATCTGCTTTTGATTGAAGGTCATTGTTGTTCTTAAGATAAAATAAAAAGGCAAGTAAACCTTGGACTTCAGATGATGCGGAAAGTAATAAACTTTCGGTTGACACTATTGGAATCTCGTTTTCAGTTAAATAGTTAGCAACCAAAGTTCCGTGCGCTTTTTTTCGCGTTAGAATTACAATGTCTTTATTTTGAAAACCTTTCGATTTTACCTTGATTACGGTATTTAAAGTCTCCTTCAAATATACTTCGTTCTTAGTTGAATTTTCTTCTTCAAGATATACTTTTAGTTTCTCAGTTTCACTTTCGCTAGCTTCTATTTTGGGAATAAAAGTAATATTTACAAATCCTCCTTTTTTATGGTTTGTCAATTGAGAACTATGGTTTTTGTATAAATCTTTATAATCTTCATTAGCAAACTCCTCTGCTATACACTTAAAGAAATTATTATTAAAATCAATCACTTCAGAGTAACTTCTCCAATTTGTATTTAATGAAAATAACTTTTTATCTTTATTACTAAATGGATTTTCATCTTTACTTAATCCGATAAATTGTTCTGCCTTTCCGCCTCTCCAACGATAAATGGATTGTTTTGGATCTCCAACTATCAGTAGCGAACCTCTTTCTCCTAACAAATCTTCGCTCGAAAGTGAGTTATTGATCAACGGTATTAAATTGAACCATTGCATTTCTGAAGTATCTTGAAATTCATCAATAAAAAAGTGTTTGTATTTTTCTCCCAATCGCTCATAAATAAAAGGCGCAGGTTGATTTTGAATTTGTTCGTAGATCAACTTGTTAAATTCAGAAATAGAAAGAATATTTTGTTCTTTTTGAATTTTATTTAATTCATTACTTAAGGTATTTAACAAAGAAAGTGGCGTTATGTTTTTTAGAAAAGCATCATAGAAATTTTTTGTTTCATACTTTTTGTAAATAGAAGCTAATACTTCTAACAACTTAGGGATAATGGTTTCTATAACAGCTTTGTCAACTGCGTTTTTATTGATGGCGATATCTTCAAATTGGTGAAAAGTTTTGTTTTTTGGATTAAATCTTTTCTCTTTTATACTTAACAAATGATTCGGGAACGTTTGTCTAGAAAATGAATTAGTATCTACCTTTTTACTTTCAATCAATAGTAATGCTTCTTCTGCCAAAGCTACGGCTTCCGTTTCTAATTGTAAACATAAAAGTTCTAGCTTGCTTTTTATTACTATAAAATCCTTTATTGTTTTATCCTTAAAATGAGTAATCTCTTCTCGATTGTTTTCATTTAAAATTAATTTTCCTGTTTCCATTATATCATGAGAAATATCCCAAGATTTGTCATCGTCGGTCTTTTCTATCGAATAATCTATAAGCAATTTGGTCAATTGCTCATCATTTCCGGCCTCTGCAACTATAGCATCAATGGCTTCATTCAATAAATTTTCAGTATCGAGCGATACTTCAAAGCTAATTGGCAAATTCAAATCGTGTGCAAATGCCCTAATAACTTTATGGGTAAATTTATCGATGGTCAGAATATCAAAGGCAGAATAATTATGAATCAAGTTTTTGATGATGCTTTTCGCCTTTTCTTTTATGGCTTGTTCACTTAATCCTGTTTCATGACGAATAACTTTCATAAGTTGGGTTGCTTTTTCAGAAGGATTTTCTTTAGCGAATTGAGATATGCTTTCAATAACACGACTTTTCATTTCATGTACCGCTTTATTAGTAAATGTAATGGCAAGAATATTTCTGTAAGCATCGGGCTTATTTGATAATAGAATAATTTTTAGATATTCTTTGACCAAAGTATACGTTTTACCAGAGCCAGCCGAAGCATCATATAAAGAGAAAGCTGGTTTTTGCATCATCTTTTTTGAATTAAATAGGAAAAATTTAATTTACATTCCTCGCCATAATATGCTACTTCAAATTCCGCTACTTTATGGGCTCCCATTTTTTCGATTGCTTTTTGTGATCTATAATTATAAGCTCCAATATGAAAATAGACCTTATTTACATATTGAAAAGCATAATCGAGCATTAAATCTTTGAGAGCTTTATTATAACCATTACCCCAAAATTTTCTTCCCAAAAAGGTATAACCAATCAGTATCGATTTTTCATTAGCATCAAAATCATAAAAACGACTGCTGCCAACTACTTCATTGGTTTTGCTATCTAGAATGAGAAAAGCTCCTTTAGAAAGTAGTGCGCCTTCAAAGTAATTTTTAAAAATAGCTTTTTGATACCGCATCTTATTTGGATGCTGTTCCCAAACCAAAGGATCTGAAGCAACTAAATACAGCTCTTCAAAATCAGTTTCTTGTAATGGCCGTAGTTTTATAAACTCGTTCTGCAAATGATTGGGCTGTAGTTCAAACATTAAAAAAGGATTGTTTTTATTTATGCTACTAAAGTAATTAATTAATCAATGTTACCCTAAAGCGAATTTCTATTCCCTAGATTTACATCAAAATTAATTGCTTTTTTGAAACGAAACGAATATATATTAGTTGCCTTAATGGCTTTGCTTAATTTTACTCATATTCTAGATTTTATGATTATGATGCCTCTGGGCAATATCTTAATGCCAAAATGGAATTTAACGACTTCGCAGTTTGCAATTATTGTTTCTAGCTATTCTTTAGCCGCTTTTGTGAGCAGTTTTTTTGCTATATTTTTTGCTGATAAATTTGACAGAAAAAAGTTATTACTCTTTGCGTATAGCGGTTTTTTAATTGGCACATTGGGCTGTGCTTTTGCATTTAATGCTCATACTTTGATAGTAGCTCGAACAGTAACTGGCGTATTTGGCGGATTAATTAGTGCGCAAGTTCTAAGTATTGTATCTGATGTTATTCCCTATGAACGACGCGGTAGTGCAATGGGAATGCTCATGGGTGGATTTGCATTAGCATCCGTAATTGGAGTTCCTTTTGGATTATATGTAGCAAACAACTTTCATTGGTATTTTCCATTTTTAATTGTGGCAAGTTTAGGGTCACTATTAGTCCCATTTTTAATAAAATTTGTACCAAATGTTAAAGAGCATCTAGCAAACCCAGTTGCTCTGAGAGAACGTATAATTAATTTTACTCACATTTTTAAAAACCCGATTCAAGTTACAGCTTTGAGTTTTAGTTTTCTTTTGATTATGGGTCATTTTATTATTGTGCCTCTAATAAATCCTTACATGGTATATAATGTTGGCGTACCTCAACCTTATACTCCTTTGATTTATCTTGTAGGAGGTTTGGCAGCTTTAATCACTGCCCAAATAGTTGGAAAAACAGCTGACAAATATGGCAAACGTCAAGTCTTTGTGGCTGCTGCATTAGTTTCATTACTTTTTGTCATTCTAATTACAAACATGCAAGCAATGCCATTAGCATTCGTATTAACTGTTTTTGGATTATGGTTTAGTGCTTCAACAGGAAGAACAGTACCAGGACAAGCAATGATAACACAATCGGTAACTACTCAAACTCGCGGAAGCTTTATGAGTTTAAATTCTTGTGTGCAATCGTTAGGAACTGGTTTGGCTTCTTTATTAAGTGGATGGATAACGTATAGTGATTCCAATTTTGCCATTCACAATTACAATTGGTTAGGATATATAAGTGTTAGTCTAATCCTAATTTGTATTCTCTTATCATTTAAATTAGATAGACTTCTAATAAAGAAATAATTTTAGTATCACTTTTCCTTATCTTTAAATATTAAAATAGTATTTCCACAACTGGTATTGATTGATTAACTTTGACTTCATTATTAACAACTTAAATTTAGTATATTATGGCTTTTGAACTACCTCAATTACCTTATGCATATGATGCATTAGAACCACATATTGATGCAAGAACGATGGAAATTCATCATTCAAAACATCATAACGCTTACACTACCAATTTAAATACTGCAATTGCTGGAACTGATTTAGAAGGCAAAAGCATCGAAGACATTTTGACTAATCTGGATATGAATAATATGGCTGTTCGCAATAATGGTGGCGGATTTTATAATCACAATCTTTTTTGGAACATTATGGCTCCAAATGCTGGTGGTTTACCTACAGGTGAATTAGCAATCGCTATTGATAATAGCTTTGGTTCTTTTGAAGAGTTTAAAGCTCAATTTGCAAAAGCTGGCGCAACCCGATTCGGATCAGGTTGGGCTTGGTTATGCGTTCACAAAGGCGGAAAAGTAGAAGTTTGTTCAACTCCGAATCAAGATAATCCATTAATGCCGAATACCACTTGTGGTGGTTTTCCAATATTAGGAATGGATGTTTGGGAACATGCTTACTATTTACACTATCAAAATCGTCGCCCTGATTATATAGAAGCGTTCTTTAGTGTAATTAATTGGTCAGAAGTATCGAGATTGTATGCGCAAGAGAAATAGTGTTTCACTTTATCATTTTAAACCGATTGTAAAAACAGTCGGTTTTTTTTGGCATAACTATAAAAAATAAACAGGCGGAATCTCTTCCACCTGTTTGCCCCAAATCTACCATAAACTTAACCTACTAAATACTATGGTATGACAAAACTAGTGACAAGTGGTCTAAAAATAAGGTTTTTTGTTGAAAATATATTGGGATGATAGGCAAATGCGAGTAGAATGACCTGTTATTTGATGATATTAGATCATTAAAAATAAAAAAGGTGAAAATTTCTTTTCACCCTTTTTGCCCCAAATCTACCATAAACTTAACCTACTAATGCTATGGTTCTACAAATATAAAGGTGAAGGAAAATTAAAAACAAATAATTCTGTTGAAAGACTTTAATAATCGTTAAAGTCAATTTTGAAAGAAATTTTGAGGATGATAGAAAATAAAAAAGGTGAAAATTTCTTTTCACCCTTTTTGCCCCAAATCTACCATAAACTTAACCTACTAATGCTATGGTTCAACAAATATAAAAGTGATTGAATGCTACAACAAATATTATAGATGAACTACTTCAAAAATCGTTTAAAGGCAAAAAATGTTGAATTTTAATAAGCGCGCGCGTTTTTCCCTTCATAGAAATTCATAAATGCTTTATTTGCAACACGATTTCCTCCTGGAGTTGGATAGTCTCCTGTAAAGTACCAATCTCCTAGATTTTTAGGACAAGCAATATGTAAATCATCAACTGTTTGAAAAATAATTTTTACTTCTGCTTTTATACTATCAGACGTTAGTAACTGAGCTATTTTATCTGATATTTCCTGGTCTGTGAATGGTTTATAAATTTCGGTAACATAATTAACAACTTCATTATCCTTATAATTAACTTGAGATTTACATTTAGCATATACTTCATCAACGATATGGTACAAGTTTCGTTCTTTAAGTAATGCTAAAGTCGCCTGAAATGCGATTAACCCTTCTAATTTTGCCATATCAATACCGTAACAATCTGGAAAACGAATTTGAGGTGCTGAAGAAACCACAACAATTCGTTTTGGATGTAATCGATCCATCATTTTTAAAATAGACATTTTTAAGGTAGTTCCTCTAACGATACTATCATCAATGATTACCAAATTATCCCGGTTTTTAATGACTCCATAGGTCACATCGTATACATGAGCAACTAAATCATCTCTACTGCTATCCTCCGTAATAAAAGTTCTTAATTTAGCGTCTTTGATGGCAATTTTTTCAGTTCTAATTTTAACCGAAAGAATCTCTTCTAATTTTTCTTTTGTTAATGTTTTTCTATTGTTTAGAATAAATTGATTTTTTCTTTGATTCAAGAAATCGTTAGCCGCTTCTACCATTCCGTAGAAGGAAGTTTCTGCTGTATTGGGAATATAAGAGAAAACAGTATTGTCAGTATCACTATCAATTGCCTCAAGTACTGCGGGTAGAATTAGTTTTCCTAATTCTTTTCGCTCTTGATAAATTTCGGCATCGCTTCCTCTAGAAAAATAGATGCGCTCAAAGGAGCATGCTTTCTTTACCGTTGGTGTAATTATTTCTTCTTCTGTTATCGTACCATTCTTCTTGATAATTAATGCATGGCCTGGTTGTAATTCTTGAACTTTTTCAAAAGCGACATTAAAAACCGTTTGAATCACGGGTCTTTCTGAAGCTACAACAGCTATTTCATCATCTTCATAAAAATAAGCTGGCCTGATTCCTGCAGGATCACGAAATACAAAAGCATCTCCATGACCCAACAAGCCCGCCATAGCATAACCTCCGTCCCATCCTTTTGACGCTCTTTTTAATATTTTTGGTATATCGAGTTTTTCTGCAATTATTGGGGAAGCTTCTCTTTTGGACAAACCATTATTTTTACATTCTTGGTATAAATCTGTTACGGCATCATCCAGGAAATGTCCTATCTTTTCCATTACGGTAACCGTATCTGCCATTTCTTTTGGATGTTGACCCAATTCAACTAAGCTATTAAATAGTTCTGTTACATTGGTCATGTTAAAGTTTCCCGCCAAAATCAAATTTCTATGCATCCAATTATTTTGACGTAAAAAAGGATGCACACTTTCGATGCTATTTTTTCCAAAAGTTCCATAACGAACATGTCCTAAAAACAATTCTCCTATATAGGGTATGTTTTCTTTTTGCAAATCAACATTATCATTATATTCAGGATGTAAAACTAGTTCTTCATTAATTCGTTCGTTAATTTGCGCAAAAACATCTTGAATAGCTTGTGCCTTATTTGAACGTACTCTGCTTATGTATCGTTCTCCTGGTTCAACATCTAGTTTTATTGAGGCAAAACCGGCACCGTCTTGACCGCGGTTGTGTTGCTTTTCCATCAAAAGATACATCTTCTGAATTCCGTAAAATGCAGAACCATATTTTTCCTTGTAGAAAGCTAAAGGTTTTTTTAATCGTAAAAGTGCAATTCCACATTCGTGTTTTATGGCGTCGCTCATTGTTATAGTTGTATTAGTTGTGTTTTGTATAAAAATAAAAATGCCCCGAAAATTCGAGGCATAAATTTATGATAATTCTATTTCAAATTGTGTTAACGCTCTGAATTGTTTTAGGCGTTTATTCACTTCTTCTTTCTGAAGCTCAACCATTCTTTCGGTTCCAAATTTTTCTACACAGAACGAAGCTAAGTTAGAACCTTGAATAATAGCCGTTTTCATTGTTTCAAATGAGATGTTGCCTTGTTGTGTGATGAAACCTGCAAATCCGCCTGCAAAAGTATCTCCAGCTCCTGTTGGGTCAAACACATCTGCTAAAGGTAATGCTGGTGCAAAGAAAATATGTTCATCATGAAAAATCAACGCGCCGTGTTCCCCTTTTTTAATGACCACATATTTTGGACCCATGTTATGTATTTTAGCAGCCGCTTTCACCAAAGAGTATTCTCCCGATAACTGTCGCGCTTCTTCATCGTTAATTGTAATTACGTCAACACGTTTGATAACGTCTAACAATTCTGGCAAGGCGCAGTCCATCCAAAAGTTCATGGTGTCTAAAACAACTAGTTTTGGTTTTTGTGTCATTTGGTTTAAGACACCGGTTTGTACAATTGGATGCAAGTTTCCTAACATCACCACATCCGCATCTTTAAAATTTTCCGGAACAACAGGGTTGAAATCCGCTAACACATTCAACTCAGTTGCTAAAGTATCTCTTGAGTTCATATCATTGTGGTAACGACCGCTCCAAAAGAAAGTCTTTCCGCCTTTAACAACTTCTAATCCTGAAATATCGATGTTTCTTGACGTTAATAAATCTAAATATTCTTGTGGGAAATCATCTCCAACAACTGAAACAATAGCTGATTGCAAATTAAAATGCGAAGCTGAAAGTCCGATAAACGTTCCCGCACCACCTAATATTTTGTCTGTTTTTCCAAAAGGCGTTTCGATAGCGTCAAAAGCAACCGTTCCTACTATTAAAAGTTTGTTCATTAAATTGTCATTGCGAGATTACGAAGCAATCTCAAATTAAAGCGGCAAAGATAAACAATAGTCGGAAAGTGACAAGGTCAAAAGTAATAAAGAAATTTAAAGCAACTTCGCGTCTTCCTTTTCATAAAAAGCATCCACAGATAAATTGGACAACCCCGAAGCATAAACCGCCAATTCATCACAACGTTCGTTTTGCGGATGATTGTTGTGGCCTTTTATCCATTTAAAATCGACCTGATGCAGACGGTAGATTTTTAGAAAACGCATCCATAAGTCCGGATTTTTTTTGTCTTTAAATCCTTTTTTCTCCCAACCAAATACCCATTTTTTTTCTACAGCGTCGACCACATATTTCGAATCGGAAACGACTAAAACTTTAGTGTTTTGGTTTTTTATTTTTTCTAAGCCAACGATTACGGCTAGCAATTCCATTCGGTTGTTGGTCGTATGCCGAAAACCTTCGTAAAATTCTTTTTTATAGGTTGTTCCCGCCAATTCCATTACCACGCCATAACCTCCGTTTCCAGGATTTCCTTTGGCGGCACCGTCTGTGTATATGTGGACTTGATGTGACATTTTAGATTATTAGACCGCTTCGCTTTTAGAATGACTCTGTCTTTTAGAGTATTTAGATTGAAAGTGTAAAAATAGATTTAATTTTTCTAACATGTCTAAGAAGTCTAATAATCTAAACTTCTAACAATCTCTCAATTACTTTAGGAAAATGTTGATGTTCTAATTGTTGAATTTTACTGGCGATTTCTTCTGCGGAAGCGCAATCCTCGATATTTACTTTTTGTTGAAAAATAAATTCCCCTTCATCATAATGTTCGTTGACATAATGAATCGTGATTCCGGTTTCTTTTTCATAATTTTCAAATATTGTATTATGCACATTCATCCCATACATTCCTTTCCCACCATATTTTGGTAGTAAAGCTGGATGAATATTGATGATTTTATTCGGATATGCGGCTATAATTGATTGAGGCATTTTCCAAAGAAAACCTGCCAACACAATCAAATCGGGATTAATTTCATTTATTCTATCCAAAACAAAACCTTCATTAAGCGCTTCCTTATTAAAGATTAGGGTCGGAATGTTATTTGATTTTGCTATGTCTATTGCTTTGGCATTTGGATTATTTGTAAAAACCCCGACAATGAAAACGCTAGTGTTATTTTTGAAGTATTGAATACTATTTCCCACGTTAGAACCCGTGCCCGAAGCAAAAAACAAAATCTTTTTCATAGAAAATAAAATTACATCACAAAAAAAAGAATAATTCCCCTAATTAAAACTATGATAATTGAAGATTCTGAAATAAATTTTTTATTTTCGTGGTCACATTTACTAACAAAAAGGTTGTTTTAAAATAAAGTTTTTTATTTTTGCCAACAAATTAAAATTAAAAATTAGAAATTATGTCAGACATTGCATCAAGAGTTAAAGCGATTATTGTAGACAAATTAGGCGTTGATGAAAACGAAGTTGTAACAGAAGCAAGCTTCACAAATGATTTAGGAGCTGATTCATTAGACACTGTTGAGTTGATTATGGAGTTCGAAAAAGAATTTGATATCCAAATTCCAGACGATCAAGCTGAAAACATTGCTACTGTAGGTCAAGCTATTTCTTACATCGAAGAAGCAAAAAAATAATAAATACTAATCCGTGAGACTTGAATTAGTTTCACGGATTTTTATTATTTTCACTAAAAAGTAAACACTGATTGACATTCAATCTAAAATATTGAAATACCCTTGTCTCTTTAATGATCTATTTGAAGAAAACATGGGTTTTTTTGTTTAAATACAATTGTAAATAACATATTATGGCGTTAAAGCGAGTAGTAGTAACAGGTTTAGGTGCACTTACACCTATTGGAAATTCCATAGAAGAATATTGGAATTCCTTGGTCAACGGCAAGAGTGGTGCTGCTCCTATTACCTATTATGACACTGAAAAGCATAAAACAAAATTTGCTTGTGAAGTAAAAGGTTTCAATATCGAAAATTACATGGATCGTAAAGAAGCAAGAAGAATGGATAAATTTGCACAATACGCTATTGCCGCAAGCGAAGAAGCCATTAATGATGCCGGAATTACTGATACTAATGTACAAAAACAAAGAGTTGGTGTCATTTGGGGTGCAGGAATTGGAGGATTAGAGACTTTCCAAGAAGAAGTTATCAGCTATGCCCAAGGTGACGGAACTCCTAGATTCAACCCATTCTTTATTCCAAAAATGATTGCCGATATTGCTCCTGCACATATTTCCATGCGAAATGGATTTATGGGGCCTAACTATACCACAGTTTCTGCATGCGCATCTTCGGCTAATGCATTAATTGATGCTTTTAATTATATCCGTTTAGGCATGTGTGATGTTATTATCTCCGGAGGTTCGGAAGCAGCGGTTACGATTGCCGGAATGGGCGGATTTAACTCTATGCAGGCCTTATCAACCAGAAACGATAGTCCAGAAACTGCTTCAAGACCATTTGATGCCACACGTGATGGTTTTGTTCTTGGTGAAGGTGCCGGCGCCTTAGTTTTAGAAGAATACGAACACGCCAAAGCTCGTGGTGCCAAAATATACTGCGAAGTTGGTGGCGGTGGGATGTCATCTGATGCGTATCATTTAACAGCTCCACATCCTGAAGGAATTGGGGTCATCGCAGTTATGGAAAACACCTTACGCGACGCTGGGATGAAACCAGAACAAGTAGATCATATCAATACACACGGAACTTCAACACCGCTTGGTGATGTGGCAGAATTAAAAGCTATAAGTGCCGTTTTTGGAGATCACGCTAAAACAATAAACATCAATTCGACCAAATCAATGACTGGCCATTTATTAGGCGCTGCTGGTGCAATAGAAGCTATTGCCTCTATTTTGGCGATGAAACACAGTATCGTTCCTCCTACTATTAACCACACAGTAGTTGATGAAAACATTGATCCAAGTTTAAATTTAACTTTAAACAAAGCTCAAAAAAGAGAGATTAATGTTGCTATGAGTAATACATTTGGATTTGGTGGACATAATGCATGCGTGTTATTCAAAAAAATAGAATCTTAATTTTAAAATGAAAATTTTAAAAAATATATTTAAAAATTCCCGTTCAATTGAGGACGGGATTTTTTTTAAAGAAATTGAAAAAATCATAGGTTTTAAACCTGACAACCTTTTTTATTACCAAAAAGCATTTACGCATCGCTCCACAAATAAAATTGATACTAAAGGCAACCCGCTGAATTATGAGCGATTAGAATTCTTAGGTGATGCCATGTTGAGTGCTGTTATTGCTGCACATTTATATAACGAAGTGCCTACTGGTGACGAAGGTTATTTAACAAAGATGCGATCCAAAATCGTTAGCCGCGAACATTTAAATGAATTAGGTAGAGATTTAAACTTAATTCGTTTCGTAGAAAGTAAAGTTCCAACGCAGCATTTTGGAGAAAATATTCACGGTAATATATTTGAAGCATTGGTCGGTGCTATTTTTCTTGACAAAGGATATGATTTTTGTAAAAAGTTCATTCAAAATCGCGTCATTATTCCTTATGTTGATATTGCAAAACTTGAAGGCAAAGTGATTAGCTATAAAAGTTTACTTATAGAATGGTGTCAAAAAGAGAAAAAAACATTTTATTATGATGTTTTTGATGACAATGGAAATGATGGTCAAAAATATTTTGGCGTAAAGCTAAGCATTGATGGAAAGGTAATAGCAAAAGCTAGAGCAACCTCTAAAAAGAAAGCCGAAGAAAAAGCATCTCAACGTTCCTATTTTGCACTTCAGGAAAAAATTAACATTAAATAATACAAATTCACAAAAACTACAACGATTTCGTTTATAAAATAACGTTAAGCTATCTACTTGTTTGTGAAAATCTGTAACGGATAAACTATATTTACCATTAATTTTGCGATATATGGCAGTACACAAATTGCATATAGACGAGTTTGACGAGATAGATTATCAATTAATTGCTATTCATACTTCATTAGAAGACTATCGATTAGCTTATTTTATTAATCAAAACTTGCCCATTTTACTCAAAAAAAGCAATAATACTATCCAAATTAGCAATAAAGAAGGAGAAACTCAGTTTACTAGATTTATTTATGAAGACGAAAAAACTGGGATTTCATGGGATTTGATTCAAAATCAAAACGATATGTTAGTTTCTTCTCAAAAGAGTAATCAAGGATTATTTGCTGAAAGCAATAGTAGTTTTTCAACAAAAATATATCTAATTCCAGAGTTTAAAAAAGTAGATTATTTTTTAAAAATCGAGAATGCCTCAAGCGAAATTGATATTGAAATGATTACTAGCCACCTAAAAAAAATAGCCCGAATTAGTACCGTCTATTCGGTAGAAGTAGAAAAAATAAAGTCAAAAAATAATTTAATTTTTTAAAAATAATGCCAACAAGAAAAAAGACTAAAATCGTAGCGACACTCGGTCCTGCTTGTAGTTCAAAGGAAGTAATTAAGAAAATGATTGATGCCGGAGTTAATGTTTTTCGTATCAACTTTTCACACGCGGATTACGCTGATGTAAAAGAAAGAATTGATATTATTCGTGAGTTGAATTTTGAATTTGGCTATACCACTGCAATTTTGGCCGATTTACAAGGGCCAAAACTTCGAGTTGGCGTAATGAAAGAAGATGTAGTTGTAAACCCAGGTGATATTATCACTTTTCAAACTGCAGAAGATGTTCCGGGGACTAAAGATCGGGTTTATATGAACTATAAAGAGTTTCCTAGAGATGTAAATCCAGGAGAAAAAATTCTTTTAGACGATGGAAAATTAATGTTTGAAGCGATCGAAACGAACGGAACTACTGAAGTTGTTTGTAAAGTAATTCAAGGCGGGCCATTAAAATCGAAAAAAGGAGTTAACCTCCCAAATACTAAAGTCTCTTTACCGGCATTGACCAAAAAAGACATTAAAGATGCTTTATTTGCCATAGAACAAGAAGTAGATTGGATCGCACTTTCTTTTGTTAGAACACCCAAAGATTTGGAAGAGTTGCAAGATTTAATTGCAAAACATTCTGCTTATAAAATTCCGATTGTTGCTAAAATAGAAAAGCCAGAAGCGGTAGAAAATATTGATAAAATTGTTGCTTTTTGTGACGGATTAATGGTGGCTCGTGGTGATTTGGGAGTTGAGATTCCGGCACACGAAGTTCCTTTGATTCAAAAGAAATTAATTCACAGAGCAAAGACTGCCCGAATCCCAGTTATTGTAGCAACACAAATGATGGAGACTATGATTACTAGTTTAACGCCAACACGAGCCGAAGTAAACGACGTTGCTAATTCGGTAATGGATGGTGCTGATGCTGTAATGCTATCCGGAGAAACTTCAGTTGGAAATTATCCTGTAGAAGTAATCGAAAAGATGACCCAAATTATAGAAGCCGTTGAAGACTCGCCGCTTATTATGGTTCCACAAAATCCGCCTCACGTTAGAACAAAACGATTTATCACCAAATCTATCTGTTATCATGCGGCAATAATGGCCAATGAAATAAAAGCAAAAGCCATTTCTACGTTGACTAATAGTGGCTACACTGCTTTTCAAATATCGGCATGGCGACCTTCTGCCCACGTTTTGGTCTATACGTCTAACAAAAGAATATTGACACAATTAAGTTTACTTTGGGGTGTGAATGCCTTTTTTTATGATAAATTTGTAAGTACAGATGATACTGTAGACGATGTGAATGATATTGCCAAAGCAAAAGGTTACGTAAAAAAAGGCGATATGCTGATCAATTTAGCTGCCATGCCTGTGGCGGATAAAGGAATGGTAAATACGTTGCGTGTATCTGAAATAGAATAATTAAATTTGCATTTTAAATACTAAAATTATGAATTCAAACAATCCGTTTTTTAAAACAAAATCGTTTAAAGAAAATAACGACGTAACTCATGATGCGGTCATTATTGATTACAATCAAACGATGACCATTTCGGGAACTATGAATAAAAGTTTCCTAATGTTAATCCTTCTTATTGCTAGTGCAGCAATAACTTGGGTAATGACTTTTAATGGTCAAAATCCAATCGTATTTTCAATTGGTGGTGCTATCGTTGGATTTATATTGGTTTTGATTGCTACGTTTAAGCCACAATATTCAGGATATTTAGCCCCAGGATATGCCATTTTTGAAGGGCTATTTATTGGTGGAATTTCGGCAATTTTTGAAACGATGTATTCTGGAATTGTAATTCAAGCGGTGAGCTGCACTTTTGTGACGTTTATGGTTTGTTTTGGATTGTATAAGTATGAAATTGTTAAAGTTACTGAGCGTTTTAGATCCGTTGTACTTGCTGCAACTTTAGCAATCGCTACTTATTATTTAATTTCTTGGTTGTTGTCTATGTTTACTAGCTTTCAGGCAGTTCATCAAGGAAATTCATGGATGAGTATTGGAATTAGCGTTTTTGTAATTGTAATTGCTGCTTTGAATTTATTCCTTGACTTTGATCAAATTGAAAAAGGCGCTCAACAAAAAATGCCTAAATACATGGAATGGTATGGCGCTATGGGATTAATGATTACGTTAGTTTGGTTGTATATCGAATTCTTGAGATTGTTATCTAAATTGTCTAGTAGAGATTAATATCTAACATATGGAAAATAGGGAAACCGACCTTTGGGTCGGTTTTTTTTATGGCTAAAACTCAAACTGCAATTGCACTACAACTGATTTTTTAATTTCGGTATTTAAGTTATTTAAAGAAATTCCTAGTAGTCGAACTGACTCTTTCATCCGTTCTTGAAACAAGAGTTCTTTGGCGGTTTCTAAAAGCAATCCTTTATCCGAAATGAAATAAGGCAAGGTTTTGCTTCGTGTTTGAGTGGTAAAATCGCTGTATTTGATTTTGAGTGTTACTGTTTTTCCAGAAATGGTATATTTCTTTAAACGTTTTTCTAATTCTGCGGCTATTTGCTCTAAGCGTTCTAGCATAAAAATTTCGGAAGTTAGGTTTTCATTAAAGGTATGTTCAGCCGCTACTGATTTTGCGGTTCTATTTGGCTTTACTTGACTGTTATGAATGCCACGAACAATGTTATAATAATGCAAGCCACTTTTACTGAAATGTTCTTCGAGAAATTCCTTTGATTTTGATTTTAACTCTTTTCCAGTGAAAATTCCGAAATGATACATTTTGTCGGTCGTTACTTTGCCAATGCCATAGAACTTCTTAATGTCTAAGTTCTCTAAAAAAGCTTCTACTTCTTCAGGGTTTACTGTTTTTTGTCCGTTAGGTTTATTGTAATCGCTGGCAATTTTTGCCACAAACTTATTGAATGAAATTCCGGCCGAAGCTGTTAAACCCACTTCTTCAAAAATACGTTGTCGTATTTCTTTTGCCATTAAGGTAGCACTTGGATTTCCTTTTTTGTTTTGAGTCACATCGAGATAGGCCTCATCAAGCGATAATGGTTCGACTAAGTCGGTATATTCAAAAAATATTTTTCGGATTTTTTTTGATATTTCTTTATAGCGATCAAATCGTGGTCGGACAAAAATTAAATCAGGACAATTCTTCTTTGCTTGGATCCCACTCATGGCAGAGCGAACACCAAATTTGCGCGCTTCATAGCTTGCTGCCGAAACCACGCCGCGAATTTCGCTTCCGCCAACAGCAATGGGCTTCCCTTTGAGTTCGGGATGATCCATTTGTTCTACAGATGCATAAAAAGCATCCATATCGATATGGATAATTTTTCTGTAGGTTATTGGTTCGTCCATAACACAAATTTAAAGTAAATTTGATAAATTAGCCCAGATTGAAACGGCATCCTTTTTTGTTTTTTTAAACAAAAAAGATATAGTGTAAAGCTGGAAATAGCTCCTAAAAAATGATAGAAATAGAACGTAAATTTTTAGTGCTTTCGAATGATTTTATAAATGAATCTTTTGGTAAAAAAAGAATTGTTCAGGCGTACTTAAATTCGAATCCGGAAAGAACGGTTCGTGTTAGAATAAAAGAGGATAAAGCATTCTTAACCATAAAAGGAAAAGGGAATTCGACTGGGACAACTCGTTTGGAATGGGAAAAAGAAATTGCGGTTGATGATGCGGAAAAGCTATTGCTAATTTGCGAATCGGGTGTTATTGATAAAATTAGACACGAAGTAAAAGTGGGTCAACATGTTTTTGAAGTTGATGTTTTTGCGGGAGAAAACACTGGTTTGCTTCTGGCTGAAATTGAATTACAATCGGAAGATGAAGCGTTTGAAAAGCCTATTTGGTTGGGAAAAGAAGTAACAAACGATGAGCGTTATTATAATGCGTATTTAAGTAAAAACCCTTTTAAAAAGTGGTAGTTATTTTTTAAGCTCAATTACTTCTAAAGTAACAAAAACTACTCCCGAATTTTTATTTGATGCAATATCCATAAATGCTTTTTTGCTTAAATCAATTTCACGTGCTTTTGAAAAAGGACCGCGATCGGTTATTTCTACAATAACAAATTTCCCGTTGGCTTCGTTTGTTACTTTAACAAAAGTTCCGAAAGGTAATTTTTTATGAGCGGCAGTATAACCCTTATTATCAAATCGTTTGCCGCTTGCTGTTCGTCTACCATTAAATCTATTATGATAATAGGATGCGTGAGCATTCTTTTTTAGAAGTTTCCCTTTTATATCTGATAAATCTAAAGAGTCTATTTCTAAGCCATTTTTAAGTTTAGTTTTAGCGGTATCTACTATAGAAATAACGGCGCTTTTCTCAAGTTCTTTTTTGGGAGAAACTTTAGTTGTCTTTTCTTTCTTATTATCCTTTTGTTGAGGCTTATTTTGGGCTAAAACACTTCCAAAAAGAGATGTGGTTAAGCTCAAAATAAGTATAACTATTTTGTTATTCATGTATCATAATTTAAATGAAAATCACTTTGCAAAAAGTGTTCCTTGATTAAAAAAGTCCTAAACGGACTTTTTTTTTATTAGTTCAACCAACTTGACCAGGGAAGTCTAATTAATATCAATACTAATCCTAAACCATAAAATACAGCAATTGACCTGAATTTTGCTATGCTTGTAGTGGCTTTTTTATGTTTGGACCAACCTATAGTTATTAATAGAATGGCAATGATATTGATTAGTGGATGCTCTAACGAAGTTAATCTTACAGCGGCATCACTCATATTTCCTAAAGAAGCCATTCCTAAAGGCGAAACAAAATACAAAATAAATCCAACTACTAATTGAATGTGAGTTCCTATCAAGCCAAACAAGGCTATTTTTTTGTCTTTGGCTGTGAATTCTTTTCTAGAAGACATTCCTAAAATGGAATTTACAACCGCAAATACTAATAATAACAAGGCTAAATAAGCCCAGCCTGAATGAAATTTTTGGATAAAAGTGTACATAAAATATTTTTTAGAGTAACAAATATAAAGAAAAAGGGATAAAAAAACGGCAACCAAAGTTGCCGTTTTAACAATTATTTAGTTTTCAAAAAGTGTTTCAGTAAAAACGCTGTAGACGAATCGTGTTTGTTTACGGTTCCCGAATTTATTTCTTCTAAGATGGAATTGGCTAATTGCTTTCCTAATTCTACGCCCCATTGGTCATAACTAAATATATTCCAAACAATACCTTGTACAAAAATTTTATGCTCATATAAGGCAATTAAAGAGCCCAAACTTTTTGGTGTAAGTTTATCTATTAAAATAGTGTTTGTTGGCTTATTACCCTTAAAAACCTTAAACGGTAATAAAAAAGCTGCCTTGTCTCCGGTTACATTTTGTTTTTCGAATTCAGCTTTCACTTGCGCCTCGGTTTTCCCGTTTAACAAGGCTTCGGTTTGTGCAAAAAAGTTAGACATCAATTTATCGTGATGATCTTGATTGCCGTATAATGGTTTTACAAATCCGATAAAATCGGTTGGAATTAGTTTTGTTCCTTGATGAATGAGTTGAAAAAAGGCATGTTGTGAATTGGTTCCTGGTTCACCCCAAATTATAGTACCGGTTTGATAATTTACGGTATTACCATCGCGTCCAACACTTTTTCCGTTGCTTTCCATAATGCCTTGTTGTAAATAAGGCGCTAACTTTTGTAAATATTGTGTATACGGAATTAATGCCTCACTTTCGGCACCAAAAAAATTATTATACCAAATACTAAGTAACGCTAAAACCACTGGAATGTTCTTGTCAAAATCAGCGGTTTTAAAATGTTCATCCATTGCATTAGCTCCATTTAGCAGCTCATCAAAATTATCAAATCCTACTGCTAAAATGATAGTCAAGCCAACGGCACTCCATAGTGAAAATCGTCCGCCAACCCAATCCCACATTGGAAAAATATTATCTGGATTAATTCCGAATTCGGTTACTTTTTGAATGTTGGTTGAAACGGCAACAAAATGTTTGGCTACGTCTTCTTGTTTTGCTGATTTTAAAAACCAAGAACGAATAGTCTCCGCATTAGAAAGTGTTTCTTGTGTAGTAAATGTTTTTGATGCAATGACAAAAAGAGTAGTTTCTGGATTCAGATTCTTAATGATTTCATTAACATGATCACCGTCTACATTAGAAACAAAATGCACGTTTAAATGATTTTTATAAAATTGTAATGCTTCAACTACCATTGCAGGACCTAAGTCAGATCCGCCAATTCCGATATTGACAACATCGGTAAATTTTTTACCGGTAAATCCTTTTCGTTCTCCTTCAATAACTTCGTTACAGAAAGACTTAATTTTGTTTTTTACTTCGTAAACTTCGGGTATAATATTTTTACCATTTACTAAAACGGTAGCAGATTTTGGTGCACGCAAAGCGGTATGAAGAACAGCTCTATCTTCTGTTTGATTGATCTTTTCTCCTAAAAAATAACTATCGATTGCTGATTTTAAATCAACTTCTTTTGCTAACTCCTGAAGAAGCATAAGTGTTTCCTCATTAATACTATTTTTGGAAAAGTCTATTAAAAAATCATTCCATTGTATGCTAAACTTTGAAGCTCTTGAAGTATCATTAGCAAACATTTCCTGCATGGAAACATGTTGAATTTGAGTAAAATGGTTGTTTAATTTTTCCCAAGCTTTTGTACTTGTTGGATTTATTTTAGGTAATGTCATTTTTTATTTTTTGAATGACAAATTTACAAATATGATTGGTATAAAATTCAGTAAAATTTTACGCTAACGTTATAGTAGAGAAAAAATTATTTAGAACCCAATGATGAGGCCACACTATCCAATTCTCTTTTAAGCGGTAACATGTATTCCTTGTATTTTTGTTTGTACTTGGAATCCATTGGGTTTGAAGTAGGTAATTTTAATCTTAATGCATCCACTTGAACCCCATTTTTCCAAAAACGGTAGCAAACATGTGGGCCAGTAGCCAAACCTGTGCTTCCCACTTTACCGATTACTTGGCCTTGAGTAACTCTTTGACCACGTCTTACTAGAATTTTTGACATATGTAAATACTGGGTTGCATAGGTTCTATCATGTTTCACTTTTACAAAATTACCGTTCCCAGTTGTATATCCTGCTTGTTCAACAGTTCCTGCAGCAGTAGACATAATGGGTGTTCCTGTTGGTGCTGCATAATCGGTGCCGTTATGTGCTTTCCATCTTTTTTGAACAGGATGAAATCGGTTTTTGGTATATCTTGATGTAATATTAATAAATTTTAAAGGCGCTTTTAGAAAAAAGTTTTTTAGTGTTTTTCCTTCTTCATCGTAATATTGTTGTTTGCTTGAATTGCCATCCGGCGAGAATGGGAAGGCATAAATATTTTTACCTTTATATTCAAAAAAAGCTGCTTTTAAACTATCAACTCCATCGTAAATAGTATCATTTATATATCTTTCTGTAAACTTCAAACCAAACGTATCTCCTTTCTGTAATTTAAAGAAGTCAATAGACCACGCATAAATTTTAGCTATTTTTGGAGCTAGTGATGGGTCTACTTTAAGTTTTTGAAGAGTTTCCGATAAGGAACCGTTTAAAGCACCTGCTATTGTTCGGGTTTTGAATGTTAAAGGTCGAGTTTTTTTATGAGCAACAATAGAATCTCTAAAATCAATCACATAGTAATTAATTTTGTCAGGTTGATAAATAAAAACTTCCATTTTATTGGTTCGGTCTTTACTTCGAAGAATAGTGAAAGTTTTCCCTTTTCTAATGCTTCTAACATCAAATGAATCTTTTACTTTGGTAACAATATCATAAACTTCTTTACCATTTAAATTTTGATTGTCTAAAATACTTCCAAAGGTATCTCCTGATTTTATAGTGTCGTTTACCACATTAAATTCATTAAGATTGAACCCAAACTCAACCATTTTTGGTTTTGCTTTTGGAATAATAAATTCTTCTTCATTGGTTTTATTACATGATAATATAAATGAAAAGAGAAGTAATAAAAGAAATATTTTTTGAGAGATTTTTGACATCATATTTTGGTTAATATCCTTCTCCCCAATTTTTTAATTCTTCTTCACTCCAAAGTTCTGGAAAAAATATTCTTCGTTGGTATTTTGGATGCATGTATTTTTTCCAATCACTTCCTCCTGTTGCTTCTCCATTTCCTTTACCACTATCTATATATTTTTTGGCTGCATTTAAATGCCCGATTACCCATGTAATATTAACCGTATGATCATAATGACGCATTGCTTTAACAAGTTCTACATTCATTTGATCAGATTCTGGCAATTGTTTGAATTTTTGCCAAATATTAATCGTGTTATACTCTTCCATATAACGAAGGAATTCTTCTCTATACTTTCTTTCGAATTCTAATATCAGAAATGATTTTTTGCCTGTTTGATAGTCTTTCCCGGCTGCTTGCCAATACAAATGTTCAAACGCATGAGAAAAGGGCGTATTTCTATCGATAGTTGCTCTAAAGCGATAATCAATAAGATTTATTAAATCGGTCGAAGAAAACTCAATTAATCGATATTGGGCACTTTGGAAGCCACTTGCGGGTGTCAAAGTGTTTCTAAACTTCATATATTGCTCTACTTCCATTCCATCTCCCATGATGTCAAAAGAAGTTGTGAGCATGTCAAAATAACGACTAATTCTTTTTAGCTTTTCTGTAAAAAAATCAGTATTTGGGTTTTCAGTATGGCACAATTGGTTGATTTCCCATAGTATCATTTTGAATAACAACTCATTTACTTGATGGTACATAATAAATACCATTTCATCTGGAAGAACTGTTCTTTGTGTCTGTAAATTCAGTAATGCATCGGTTTGAATATAATCCCAATAAGTAATTGGTTTTGACCAAAGCAACCCTTCGAGATGCGTTGCTGTTTTTTGATTAATTGCATCAAACTTTTGTTCTAATGCATCAATAAGTATATCTGTATTATTTTTAGTAATCATTAATTATTTATTTTAACCATAAATGGATTTTTAAGTCCTTTAAAACTCTCTAAATCTGCTTTTATAGAACCAACAGCTAAGCTAGCTTTTATTCTTAATGGAATTTTATTTTCATCATCGGAAATCCAAACTGTTAAGCTTTCCTCTTCTTTGAATACTCTCCCGGATTGAACAATTGGCCTAAAAATCATTGTTGGAGCTGTGCCAAATTTAGTTTTTAAATTTTCCTTTCCGATGAATTTTAACTTAAACTTAAAAATTTCATCGTCAAAAAACATATCGACTACAACAGATTCTCCAACTTTTAATTTATCGATATTGGGATGATTTCTCAGAAAATAAAATGTTGAAACTATGTCTTGTACATTTTCACTAACAGAAAAAGTTTTTTCGGTTTTCTTTTTATAATCTTTAATCAAAACTTTATTATTGTCTTGATTAAAAAATCCTTCTTGGTTTTTAGTATATCCACCCTCATCTATTTTTCTTACAAACTGATACGGCTTATTGGTTACTTTGTCAAAATAACTTTCGTAGTTATCATCAACTTTAAAGAAAAAACGAGACATTCCAACAGTATATCCTTTGCCAATTGCATGATATACTTTTTTATTGTCTTTAATAGCATCTTTTATTTCAAGGGTTGCATAACCCGCATTGATAAATCCATAATGAACTCTAAACTTGAACCATTCACCAGCGTCATAAGCTTCTGGTTTTTGATTATCGAAACTTACAGTTATAAAAACTAATACTATTAAAAAATATTTTTTCATGTTTTTCAATTGCTTTTTAACTGTCTTTGCAATATCTGTTCCAAATGTACCAAAACAAAAAAACCCAATCAAATTAATGACTGAGTTTTTATGCTATTAACCAACCAAAAAAACTATAAATTATGAAAATTTATCCAAAAATAAGAGGATACCACTCCTTCCTTTTTTTGATAGGGCAAATATAATGCTAAACATTGCATAATTACAATCGATTTGTTGACTTTAACAGTTATTTAATAAAGCATAGCGTAATTATCGAGGTATTATTAAATTATCTTTAAAAAAATCACATTTCTTTTATATTCTAATTAATTATGACAAACCGTTTATAAAACAATAAAGCCAAGCTTTATGCTCGGCTTTATTTATATCTTTAATAGAAAGTTACTTCACAATCAAGAATTCGGAACGTCTGTTTTGAGCATGTTCTTCTTCTGTACATTTTTCTCCACAATCTACTTTTGGTTCTAATTCACCCATTCCTTTTCCGGAAATTCTACTAGGATCAATTCCTTTAGAAACGATGTATTGAACGGTTGATTTTGC